>JAVEZW010000042.1:0-19782 GCA_034002805.1 Bacteroidales bacterium
CTATTTTCTTCAAAACTCTTATCAAAAATACAAAAGCTTTACAATATTTCGAAATTTTATTACCTCCCAATTTACTAATTTTAAAAATAGTTAGCTGTTAAAAAACAAAAAAAGTTTGCTATTTCCAAGTTTTTCATCACTAACGGCTTCCTTGTTAAGTAAAGGTGCTTTTATTCCTGAACCGAATAATTTATCACCAATAAAAACTCTTGCCTCATCCCAATATTCGTTATCTATAAAATACTGATGGGTTTTTGCACCACCTTCGATAATTATTGATTGCAACTTATATTTTACGAATAATGAGTTTAGTTGGTTTATAAAATCCGAAGAAAAATTAACAAATTCAGTACCAATTTTACTGTTCAACTCATTTTTCTTTTGATTTTTACTGTTTATATCAGCAATTAGTATGGTTTCGGCCTCATTGTTAAAAACATTAAAATTTTTCTGTAATTGAAGTTCCGGATCCAGAACTATCCGTCGCGGGTTTTTTCCGAACCATTCGCGTGTTGTTAAACTGGGGTTATCGCTACAAACAGTATTAGTACCTATTAAAATCGCATCTTCTTCGGCTCTCCATTTATGAACCAGGGTTTTTGATAACTGGTTTGTTATCCAAGTTGGCCCGGTTACAATTTTATTTTCTTTGTCGATATCAATAAACCCATCTTTTGTTTCGGCCCACTTAAGTATTATATAGGGTCGTTTTTTTTCGTGAAAAGTAAAGAACCGTTTGTTTAATTCGCGTGATTCTTTCTCCAAAACACCTACCTGAACATTGCATCCTGCATTTCTTAATATCTCAATTCCTTTTCCCGAAACATGAGCTGCAGTATCCTTAGTACCAATGACTACATTTGGAATCTTAAGATCAACAATAAGGTTAGCGCATGGTGGTGTTTTTCCAAAATGTGAACAGGGCTCCAGATTAACGTACAAGGTCGATTCCTTTAAAAGCTCCTTGTTTCTGACATTATTTATAGCATTTACTTCAGCATGAGGTTCTCCTGCTTTTCGATGAAATCCTTCGCCAATAATAACATCGTTATGAACAATTACGCAACCAACCATTGGATTTGGGCTTGTGTTCCCCTTACCATTCAATGCCAGTTGAATACATCTGTTCATATATTTTTCATGTGATACAAAAGCCATGCGTATTTTTTTTAAATTTGGAGAATGGTGCCAAATTATAATATAAAGGAAATAATTTTATGGATAAAATCCGAATTAAAAGGCTATTATCCTCTATCTGAGACCGACTCCTTATCAACACTAATTCTCTGTAATAAACTAAATTACTCAAAAACCCAACTTCTCGTTAACTTTGATCGAGTATTACCGACAAAAATAATAAATGAAATTGATCAGATTGTAAATGAATTAAAATTATATAAACCGATACAGTATATTTTAGGTAGTACTACTTTTTACAACCTTGATTTTAAGGTTTCCGAAGGTGTTTTAATTCCAAGACCCGAGACCGAAGAGCTTGTTGATTGGGTCATTAAAGAAAATAGCAAAGGCTTTTATACTATTTTAGATATTGGCACAGGCAGTGGAATAATTGCTATATCGCTTTCAAAAAACATGCCCGGATCGACTGTTACTGCTATCGATATAGCTGATGAACCATTGAAAATTACTCAACAAAACTGCAAACTAAATAATGTTGATATAGAACTCATTCAATTTGATGTGTTAAATCCTTCAAAAAAACTAAATAATACATTTGATATTATCGTAAGTAATCCTCCTTATGTAACAGAAAAAGAAAAAACAGTGATGTACCCGAATGTTTTGAATTATGAACCTCATTTGGCATTATTTGTTCCAGATAATGATCCGCTTGTATTTTACAGACATATTATTGATTTTGCTTTGGATCATTTAAATTCAGGAGGAAAAATCTATTTTGAGATTAATGAATTATTTGGAACCGAAGTAGCAATGCTGCTTGAGGAAAAAGGATTTAGTGAAATAGTAATTCAAAAAGACATAAATAACAAAAACAGGATGATTCGCGCTGTTTTTAAATAACCCTTTTATTATCTGATGTTTATCAAAATAAATAGTATTTAATGTTTAAATCGTTAAAAAAGAAGCTTTCCAAAAAAGATGCTTTGCTTAAGGCAGAATTATTATATTCACGACAGGAAAAATGTGAAGATGATATAAATCGTAAATTAACTGATTGGGGATTAGAAGAAAAAGAGCGAACAGAAATAATTACAACACTAATTAAAAACTCCTTTATCGATAATTTAAGGTATTCCAAGGCATTTGTAAGAGAAAAATCAACCCTTGGCAAATGGGGCAGAATAAAAATTGAATTTGCCCTAAAACAAAAAAAGATAAGCCTTGAGCATATCAATCTTGCATTAGAAGAAATAAATATCGAGAAATATGATTCAATCCTCGAAAAAGAATTAAAATCGAAATTGAAATCGATTAAAAGCACAGATAAGTATACTATTAAATCAAAGCTGATTCGGTTTGGAATCTCCAGAGGTTATGAAAATGGCAAGGTATTTGATATGGTAAATAAAATTTTAAAAGATTCCGATTAATTTTATAAATAAGTAATATTGAGTAATGAATAATTGTATATTTTTACAATAAAGACTACTAAAAAGAAATTGATCTTTGCTAAATACAAAATTATTAACGAAATAAACATATTAGATTATTAATTAAAACTCAAGACTATGAAAAACACATTTTACAAACCAGCTGGTTTATTAATAGCTGCATCGATTGTTGCCGGCAGTATTTTTACAGGTTGTAAATCGAAAGAAGTTACAAGTGTAAAAGACGAAGTTATTGTTGAGGTTTTCTGCTCAGGTCCTGAATACAGATCAGACAAAAACACATTCAGAGCCAATGCAACAGGTGAAAGCACTGATATGGAAATCGCACGTAAAAAAGCAAGCAGTAATACAAAAGCTGCTTTAGCTGCTCAAATTGAAACTACCATTAAAGGAGTTACCGACAATTATGTTAATTCAAGAGAATTTAACAATGTTGAAGAAGTAGAAGAAAGATTTGAAGCCCTCAACAGAGAAGTAGTAAATCAACAACTTAACAATGTTAAAACTATTTGTGAGAAAATTACAAAAACCAAAGAAGGTACTTACAAATGCTATATGGCAATTGAAATGGGTGTTGATGCTTTAGAAGAAGCATTAAATAACAAACTTTCAAAAGACCAACGATTAAAAGTTGATTATGACTACGAAAAGTACAAAGAAACTTTTAACAAGGAAATGGAAAAACTTGAAAATAGCGGTGGATACTAATCCGAGTAAAAATTACAAAAAAGGGAATCAATCGATTCCCTTTTTTATTTACTCATTTTTTGAGGTTATAATCAATTGTACTACTTTTGTTCCTCAAATTTAAATCTATGATTTCGACAGATCATTTAAAAGATGTAGAAAAGCGAAGAGAATTGCTTAGGAGGCATCTTTGACATTGAAAACAAACTACTCAGAATAGACGAAGAGGAGCAAAAAACACATGCTCCTGATTTCTGGAACAATCCAACCGAAGCCGAAAAACAACTTAAACATATTGCAAGCCTTAAGGAGTGGACCAATTCATTTAAAGAAATTGAAACTCAAATAAGTGAGCTTTTCTTGGCTTTTGATTTTTTTAAAGATGGAGGAATCTCCGAAGCCGAACTAGATCAGCAATACAAATCGGTTATTAATCTGATTGAAAACCTGGAATTAAAAAATATGCTTCGTCTTGAGGAAGACAAACTGGGTGCCTATTTGCAGATTAACCCAGGAGCAGGAGGAACCGAGAGCCACGACTGGGCTGAGATGCTTATGCGCATGTACATTCGATGGGGTGAGCGAAACAAATATACTGTTAAAGAAGTCTATTATCTGCCTGGCGATGAAGCCGGAATTAATACAGTTACATTAGAATTTATAGGCGATTTTGCTTACGGGTACCTAAAAGGCGAAAACGGAGTACACCGACTTGTTCGGATTTCTCCGTTTGACTCAAATGGAAAACGACACACCTCATTTGCATCGGTTTATGTTTCGCCCGTAGTTGATGAAACCATTGAAATTATTATAAACCCTGCGGACATTGAATTCGAAACCTACCGTTCGAGCGGTGCAGGTGGACAAAATGTGAATAAGGTAGAAACAGCTGTAAGGTTGCGACATAAACCAACCGGTATTGTTATAGAAAACCAGGAAACTAGATCTCAGCTCAACAACAAAGAAAATGCATTGAAGCTATTAAAATCGCAGTTATACGAAATGGAACTGCGCAAAAAACAAGAAGAAAGAGCAAAAATCGAAGGCGAAAAGAAAAAAATCGAATGGGGTTCGCAGATCCGCAATTATGTAATGCATCCGTACAAATTGGTAAAAGATGTTCGTACTGGTTTCGAAACTGGAAACGTGAATGATATCATGGATGGAAATATTGATGGGTTTATTAAAGCTTATTTAATGGAGTTTGCCGGAAAATAATAGAGGCTTTTTTCAAAGCCTCTATTATGTTAATTGCACCTCGACATCCTTCGACACTCTTCGACAGGCTCAGAGTGACACTTCGCAGTATGACAACTATTATTAATTTAACTGAACTATTTTATCTTTGGGATATTTAACCGAATATTTTACCTGAACTTTCTTCGTTTCCTTTGGATTTAGGTTCATCTCCCAGGTTAGCTTGCCCAATGTTTCATTCAACTGTGCATTTGACTTTTCAATTTGCTCAACCTCTATATCTTTGTTTGATGATATAGGGAACTGATCCTCAATAATAATTGCAATATCAGCATTTTTGTTGTTACGAACAGAAATCTCCCAGCCAAAAGTCTCTTTTTTATTAACTCCGAGCAGCTTTTTGCTCTCGAAATCTTTAATTTTAGTTCGGGAGACTACAATCGACTGATCACGCCCCAGCGACAAATCAAGCGTGTCTTGTGTAATTGTTGGATTAATCGAAGAATTTCCCACAAATGTACCTTCGAAAAAGATATTTGCCTGGCCAGGTAAAAGCGAATATTCGGCCCAACCGGTTATTTTTGCCAGTAAAAATGCATCGGTATTTATTTTAGGTACAGAATAATAGGTGTAAGTTGCATTTAGCTGATATTCGTTAATCTGCACAACATTAGGCTTTCCGTTCGATGGAATCGTATAAGGCACATCAATGCTAAACTCTACATTAGTTTGATTAGTTGTTTGGGTAAAAGTTGTGTAATCTGCTTCTGAAGCTTCCTCATCCATTGTAATTTCAACTATATCATTTGCTTCAGCTACAGCTGGTGGTTTTGAAGCAACACCTCTCAGCATTATTTTTGAATTTGAATAGGATTCGAAGAAGTTTAAATACCATGGGTAAATAATCGGTTTATCACCACTTACCATCGGATTACCAGTTGAAATCGTAAGCTTTACATTTTCCCAGTTTTCGCCGCTACTTTGGAAAACCTTGGCCTTATAAACCAGATTTACAGGATCTTTAATACTGATAGCCCTGATATCATACTCAGGATACCAACCTGCATTATAAATTACATAACTTAAATTTAATCGTGCATTGGTTTTTGCTGCTGCATTAGCCACAATAAGAACTTCGGAAGTAGGTTCTTTTTTAACCGACCTCAAGCTATTTAACTGGTTTTGAATGCGTACAATTTTTTCATCAATGGTTTTGAGTTCTCTGGTTAGCTTTAACTCTCTATTTTTTATCTCGGTAAGTTTTGTTTGAAAATAATTCATGGCTGTTTTAAGTGACTCTGTATTCACCCCGTTTTGAGTACCCCCTATAACTTTGTTGGCTAGCAAAGCAGATTCTTCTTGCTGGCAAATTTCAATCCCAAGTTCAACCTCGTCTTTCTTACTTTCGAGCATTTTTAAACTATCTGCAAGAATCTTAACTTCTTTTGATTCTACCTGGGTTTTTAAATAGTTAATCTGGTGATTTACAGATAAGATGGAGAAGTTACCAGTACCACTAACCTGTATGCTTCGCTGATCGATATTCTGTGGTAAATCGACGAATAAAATTTCATTAACACCCTCATTAAGCATAATAGAACCTGTTCGGATTACTTGTGCTCCCTGCTGAAAGACAGTTACATCTTTTATGTCCGACTTAACAACTTGCCCAAAGGCATTAATCTGCATATTGATAAATAGTATAAATGCCGTAAATCCAATAATTATTTTTTTCATATATTTAACTTTTAATTAAAAACCAAAAGAACTCGAAACCCTAAATGTATTAATAATTAACTTATTTTTAGGACTAATTATTATAAATTCTATCTTACTAATGAAAATTAAATATTCTTTTATCCTGATATTTTTAAGCTTTATTATTCTAAGCTCATGCAATCAGAATAATGATTACAAGCAGGCAGAGGCAACCATTTCTAAAAATGAATTGGTCCGAATTATTAAAGAGTTTAGTTCTGATGCATATGTAGGGCGAAAGCCATTTACCTCAGGTGAGGATAGCGCACTTGCTTTCCTAATCCGCGAATATAAAAGGATTGGATTTGAGCCAGCAAATAACGGGAGCTATTTACAGGAAGTACCCATGGTTGAAGTTACCGATACCCCTGATGATTTGATGATTATCAGCACAAAAAACAAAAAGATAGAACTTAACTACAAAACTGATTTTGTCGCTTTTTCGAAACAACTGGTTGATGAAATAAGTCTGGTAAACTCTGAAATTGTTTTTGCCGGATATGGCATCATTGCTCCCGAATACAACTGGAATGATTACGAAGGAATTGATGTAAAAGGAAAAACAGTCATCGTTTTTGTCAACGACCCTGGATTTGGCGCAGCAGACTCAACATTTTTCAGAGGCAATTCGATGACCTATTATGGTCGATGGACTTACAAATATGAAGAAGCAGCAAGACAAGGTGCCAAAGGTATTTTAATCATTCACGAAACAGAACCTGCAGGATATCCGTGGAGTGTAACCCTAAACGGAGCAACTATTCCTAAATTATATCTTCAGCCTGACGATAACTATATGTCAATGTGTGCTGTGGAAGGATGGATTACAAAAGAAGCAACCGAAAAAATATTTACAACATCTGGATTTAACTTTGCTGATTTAAAAGAGAAAGCCAAACAAAAAGGGTTTAAGCCTTTTGAGATAAATGCATCAGTTATTTTTTCGATGAAATCGAGCCACAGGTTTGCTAAATCACACAATGTTATTGGTATTTTGCCCGGAACAGGCAGAGCAGACGAGATCATTGTTTACTCGTCACACTGGGATCATTTGGGCATTGGGGATGCACAAAATGGTGATTCAATTTACAATGGAGCTGTTGACAATGGTACAACAACGGCATGGATGCTCGAAATTGCCGAAGCTTTTGCTAGCTTAGAAAAGAGACCATTACGATCAATCGTTATATTTTCACCAACATCAGAAGAACAGGGATTATTGGGTTCAAAATATTATACCGAGCACCCTGTTTATCCATTAAATAAAACAGTTGCTAATATAAACAACGATCTGATGCTCCCCTTTGGAAGATATAACGATGTTATGATTACTGGTTACGGTCAGTCGGAGTTGGATGATTACGTAATTCGCTTTGCACCTGAATATGATCGTTATGTTCTGCCCGATCCAAATCCACATACTGGCATGTATTATCGTGCCGATCATTTTAGCTTTGCACGCGTGGGAGTTCCTGCAATTTTTGCCAGAGGGAATTGCGATAGCAGAGAACATGGCAAAGAATGGACTTTGGCAAAAGAAAAAGACTGGTTATCGAACTACTATCACAAACCGACTGATCAGTATGATTCTGCTACATGGGATTTATCGGGTATTGAAGATGATGCCAAACTCTTTTTCAGGATTGGATATGAGTTAGCTAATGATACAATTTTTCCAAAATGGAAAGAAGGATCAGAATTTAAGCATTTACGAGAAAAATAAAAATCTATTTAACAAATAAAACTTATACTTATGATGATAGCTGCTATAATAATACTCGTTGTTTTGGCCATTTTTGCCATTGCTCTCTACAATAGTTTAATCAGAAAAAGAAACGAAGTAGAAAACGCCTTTGGGGGCATGGACGTTCAACTAAAAAAAAGATATGATCTTATTCCAAATCTGGTTGCAACTGTTCAGCAGTATGCCAAGCACGAAAAAGAACTACTCGAAAAAGTAACCCAACTGCGAAATCAGGCTGTTGGAGGAAATCTGTCGAACGACGAAAAAGTCGCTCTTAACAATTCTATTTCGGGAGCTTTACGCGAAATTATGGTTACTGTTGAAAATTACCCTGATCTGAAAGCAAACACAAACTTTCTGGATTTGCAGCGTGCTCTTAACGAGGTTGAATCACAAATATCGGCTTCCAGACGTACTTACAACGCCACAGTTACTGATTTTAATAATGCTATCGAAACATTCCCTGGAAATCTTATGGCCGGCATGATGGGTCTTACCCGTAAATCTGTTTTTGAAATACCTGATTCCGAAAGGCAAAACGTAAATGTAAACGATTTATTTAAGCGATAACAATGAGCGTGATAGAAGCTCTTTTTTCTGAAAAAATTGAACCAAACCTTGCTCCGCTTGAAGGATATAGAAAAAAAGTACAACGTTCGTACATCATTTTTATCCTTGCTTTCGTGGCAGCAATAATCTTCGGCGGTATTATGGTTGCCAAGCAGAACCCTTGGTTTATGATTCCTGTTGCTGCTATTTTTATTTTTATGGCCATTATTGGTGTTAAAGCCTATCGTCAAAAAAAAGAGTATCGGGCGGTTTTCAAAAATACGGTAATTGCAGAGCTTGTAAAACGTGTAAACCCAACCTGGAGTTATGATCCGAACAAAATGATCAATCCAGAAATATATGTACACAGTAATTTATTTACCGAACCTTTTGATCGGTATAATGGTGATGATTTCGTTTCGGGTGTAATAGAAAAAACTGATTTTGAATGCTCCGAGTTACATACAGAATATAAAGAAGTAAGGTATAACAATAAAGGACAACGCGAAGAACATTGGGTAACCATTTTTAAAGGACTGTTTTTTCATGCTGATTTTAATAAAAATTTTAACGGGAGCACGTTTGTTTTGCCCGATTTTTCAGAAAAAATATTTGGCAAATTTGGACAGATCTTTCAGAAAATAATGGGCCCCTACCAACTGGTAAAGTTAGAAAATATTGATTTTGAGAAGAAATTTGTAGTTTACTCTACTGATCAGATTGAAGCTCGTTATATACTTACACCAACGATGATGGAAGCTATTTTGCGAATAAGTAATCTACACAACTACACTGTTCGATTTGCTTTTGTTGGTTCTAGAATCTATTGTGCATTATCAATTTTAAAAGATTTGTTCGAACCTAAAATTTTTAGCAAGGCCATAAACCTGAAAGATGCTGAAAGCATGTATAATTTATTAAAATTGAATGAGATCATTATTCAGGAATTAAATTTAAATACCCGTATTTGGACAAAATTGTAATTTGTACTGTAAAACTCGCCAAAACCCTTGTAAAAATTCATGATTAATTAAAATTTTTGGCTATATTCGTACCTTATTAAGTGAAATTATTAACTCGATCAAAAATATTTAGGAGGAAAAAAATGGCTACTAAAGAAACATCAAAAAAAATAACAAAGGTAGAAGGAGGCGAAACCTCCTCTGCATCAACAAAAACGTTTGTTGCAAGTGATGAGAGTAAAGCTAAGGCAAAAAACCTGCGCATATTTGCTATCATTGCATGGGTAATTGCAATTGGTTTAGAAGTTGGAGCAATTCTATTACTTAGAAAAGCACCAGTTAACATGACTTTGCTAATTGTTCTGATTGCAATTGATCTGGCCTTTGCAATAGCAGGATCACTGCTTTGGAAAAAATCTAACCGTCTTGATCCTGCATCAGAAAAAGACAAATTCAAATTTTTTGTTCAGAATCAGCTTGGTGCAATTATCGGCGTTATAGCTTTCTTGCCTTTAGTAATCTTGATTTTTACAAATAAAAACTTAAATGGCAAGCAAAAAGGAATAGTTGGTACTATAGCTGTTGTGGCAATGTTAGCTGCCGGAATTACTGGTGTTGATTATAATCCGCCATCACAAGAACAATATGCTGAACAAACAGCCGAAGTTCAGTCGTTAAATAATGGAGTAAACAATGTTTACTGGACGAAATCAGGTTCGAGCTACCATATTTATCAGGATTGTTCATACATAAACACTGACAGAACAACTGAAATATTTGAAGGAACAGTATCACAAGCACGTGAGTTAAAAAACATAAACGATTTGTGTGACCGCTGCGAAAATAGAGCGAAAAAAGAACAAGGGATTACCCAGGAATAATAACTAATCTGTTATAAAAATAAAAAGCGAGGAACAAAAATCCTCGCTTTTATTATGATCCATATTGTGGAGCATAGCGGAATCGAACCGCTGACCTTTTGACTGCCAGTCAAACGCTCTAGCCAACTGAGCTAATGCCCCAATAAATCCATGCGAAAATACATTTTTTTTTACAAAAACGAAATTTATTTGGACAATTGACTTTCAAATTTTTACCATATTTAAAATATCTGATTACCTTTGTCGTTATTACTATTAGAAGAAATATTAATTCTTCGTTTTGATAACCTTTTTACCAAAACTTACGTAAAAACAGTATAAATTATAAAATAAAAGTCAAAATCGACTCAAAAAGTTTTGAAAAACATTTTTATATTAATATTTTTAGGCACTTAAAAAATAAACCATATGGAAGTTAAAAAAACCGATAAAGCAAATCTGGAGAACAAAAGAGGACTTTTTCTTCAATTAGGTTTGGTCATTGCACTTGGGGTTGTGTTATTAGCCTTTGAATGGACATCAAGACCTGCAGACCTTGGAGATTTGGGTTCATTAGGCGACATGAATCTTGAGGAAGAAGTAATTCCAATTACAAGACAGAATACCGAACCACCTCCACCACCTCCACCAGCTCAACAAACTGAGGTAATCAATATCGTTCAAAACGACGTTGAGATTGATGACGAACTTGAGCTTGAAGACACAGAGGCCGATGAGGCAACTCAGGTTGAAATCGTAGAATTTACAGAAGAAGAAGAAGTAGTTGATGAACAAGAAATTTTCCTTGTAGTTGAGGACATGCCTACATTCCAGGGTCAGGAAAAAGATGCATTCAGGGTTTATATTCAACAAAACCTGAAATATCCTCCTATTGCTCAGGAAAACAATATCAGTGGTCGTGTTTATGTATCATTCGTTGTTGACCGTGATGGTTCTATTACCAATGTTCAGGTTGTACGTGGTGTTGACCCATCATTAGATAAGGAAGCTGTTCGAGTTGTTAAATCATCTCCAAAATGGTCTCCCGGAAAACAAAGAGGAAGAGCTGTTCGTGTTTCCTTTACATTCCCAATTGTATTCCAATTGCAATAGTTTAATTACAGCTATAGATATTAAAAAAATAATCTTGCTCTAGGGCAAGATTATTTTTTTATCCTTTCGGGGTTTTTATTAATAAAATCTTTCCAACTTTTAAAATCACTGGTCAGCACCGGGTTATTTGTCTGGTAGTAATGACACAATGCTGCCGCCAATCCATCTGTTGCATCTAAATCTTTAGGCAATTCTTTTATTTTGAGTAATTGTTTCAACATCAATGCAACCTGCTCTTTTGATGCGTTTCCCTGACCGGTAATAGACATTTTTATTTTACGGGGTGCATATTCAGAAACAGGAATTGATCTCGATAAGGCAGCAGCAATTGCTACACCCTGTGCTCTGCCCAATTTTAACATGGATTGAACATTTTTGCCAAAAAATGGAGCCTCAATAGCTAATTCATCCGGGTGATATTGATCGATGAGTTGTGTAACACGATCAAAAATATGCTTTAACTTAATATAATGATCTGAATATTTTTTTAACTCAATAACCCCCATAATCTGGCAAGAAACAGAATTACCAGTAGTTTGAATAATTCCATAACCCATAATGGTTGTTCCAGGGTCGATCCCAAGGATAACTCTTTCTCTATTAACTTTTTTAGCCATTAGTATGCATCAAGTTGCTCTTTAACTGTTCGAATTGATTTTTTAGGTCTTCGCTTTATTTCGAATTCGGATTTTTTTGTTGAAAAAGTTCCAAACTCAATATGATGTAATGCTGCGGCTAACGAGCTTTCAGCAGGATCACCAAAATCATGTGTTACATCATCATCGGCATATGCATCTGCCTCAAGACCATCGTAGTAATCACCAAATCCTTCGCTGTTTGTAATTTTAAAAGTAATAGGCACATATACATAATCCGAAATTTTACTTTCGAAAGAATACATTCCGGCAGGTTTTCCATAGCTATTATCACCAATAATATATACATCCAGATACGGATCAAGTCCATTAATTATGGCCTCACTGGCAGATGCTGACCCATTGGTGGTTATAAAATAAACCTTTTCGAGCCTAAGTGAGTTACTGTTAATTTTAAACTTATAGCTTCCATTCTGAGATCTTCTGTCGTTATTGTGTGTATATGTTAAAAATAATTGCCCATTTAACCTGTCGGGAATAACAGAACCAACCAAATAGTTTCCAATCTCCATCAATCCCCCTCCATTATAACGCAAATCGATAATGAGTTCATTAACTCCCATTGAATTAAAATAGTCAAAGGTAGTTTTTAGTTCGGCTTCCGATGGGTTAATAAAACTCTCAAACACAAAATAACCCACTTTTTTAGTGCCAACAGTTAGAATACTTTTATGCAGCACCGTATTAATTACCTGCTGGCTTTTAGTAAATGTATGCGTTTCGATTGTTCCTGATGGTGATTCAAATTCGAATGTATTTGACACTCCAATATTAGAAGAACCAAGAAGATTACTAATATCTGAGTTTTCATCGACTGAAGTTCCGTTAATCTTGTTTATTCTCCAACCACGAGCGATACCTTCTGCAAACAATTCAGAAGATTTAAACACAAAGGAAATTCTTATTTTGCCATCCTGATCTGGTGCATATCCAAAGCCATGACCAACATACGTACCTTCGTTATAATACTCGCTTTCCTCTTGTTTTGTGCTTATGTAACTCCATTTATCGCGAGGTAAAAACCGAATATCTTCAAGTAAATCCTTCGGATCTGAATAACTTGTAAGATCAACTACTGGTAACGAATCGTTCCACAAATACCAATAATCAATAATATTGGCGAACTCTTCTACCGGATTATCGGCAGTTCGTGGAAAAATATTTTCCCTATCACATGAATTCTGAGTTAAGAGTAAAACTATAACTCCAAGCCACAAAAACCTAAATTTGATTTTCATACGATTTCTTTTTCTTATAATTCTGTAATATAATTCCTGTAATAATTAAAAATAGTCCAATTAATGTAGTGGTGAATATTTTTTCTTTTAAAATAAAATGGATAAACAATAATGAGCAGAAAGGAGTAAGATAAATCAATGTTCCAATCTTTTCTGGGCGACCAGCAGCCTGTAAAGCTAATAACCAGATTACAAAAGTAACTCCCATCTCGAAAATACCGATATAAATAGCTGAAAAAGTCGCAGTATTGTTCATGCTAAACGAAACCTTATTAAAAACTGCATAAATAAAGATAAAAAGTAATGCAAACGAAAAGTTTAGAAAAAGTTTAACTACTTCGTCACGTTTATCTTTCATGTTAAAAATCCAGAATAATGCCCAAACCACAGAGCTGCTTAATGCAAGTGCTATTCCCAAAGGACTCGAGAGATTAAAATTTAAAATATTTCCTTGAGATGAAATAAAGAAAACTCCAGTAAAACTAATTAGCATTGCAATAAATACCTTGCCCGTAATGGGTTGCTTAAGGATTGGAATAGATAATAATACCAACGTGATTGGCCAAACAAAATTTAGAGGTTGGGCTATTTGTGCTGGTAATAATGTGTATGCTTTAAACAAAATAGTATAATAAAGAAAAGGATTTAGAAATCCTACAACTGCGGATTTAAAATAGTCAGCCGTACTATAACTCCTAAGCTGATTGAATTTTCCCTGAAATAAGACAATACCTAATAACACAACCACAGCTGTTAAAATAGAGTAAAATAAAAGGCTAATATAATTTGTTTGGTTTAATCCAATCTTGAATGCTGTTGCTGCAGTACTCCAGAAAAGAATTGTAAGGCTTGCAAGTATATATGCTTTTTTCATGCAATTTATCTGATACTATCGTTCGTTAAGGTTAGAGATAATGTGTCGCCGAGAAACATGTAAATCTGGTTTAACGATTCGTTCATTAATAATATGCTTGAATCAACGCGTTGCTCAAGAAGTATCAAAACGCTTTTTTCGGTAATTAACTCTTCCATTGTTTGAGGACTTATCTCTCCTGCTTTAAGAATATCTTCTTTTATTGATTCCAACTGATAATGCGAAAAAAGAACCTCCTTGTGGGAATATTGGTAAATATCTCGTAGTTTATTAGAAATATCCTGAAGTAAGTTGTAAAATCGAAGAGAATCGCTGGCACTTAATTGTCCGTTGGGACCAATATCAATAAGTTTTTTCCCTGAAATATGATAAACACTATCAACTAACTCAACCTGATACTGGGATATTAATTCCAACAGACTATCTGTTACATGGATCATCTTATCAACTTCGCTTGTATCAACCTGGTTGTTTTTGCAAGAAAAATTTATTGTTAGTAAGAATAATATGCACAGCAAAAATTCCTTTTTCATTATTTGGATAAGGATTAACGGATAATAATACGAAATTTTTCTGACTAATAATACCTGATAAAACAAAAAAGAGTGCTCAGAAGAACACTCTTTCGTTTTAAATTATCTTTTTTAGTTAATCAAATCAAAACCTGTATATTTTCTCAATACTTGAGGGATAACAATACCATTTTCTGTTTGATTATTTTCGAGCAAAGATGCAACAATACGAGGCAAGGCCAGAGCACTACCATTTAAGGTATGAGCAAGAACTGTTTTTTTCTCACCCTCATCGCGATATCTTAGTTTTAATCTGTTGGCCTGGTATGATTCAAAATTAGAAACAGAACTTACTTCGAGCCATTTGTTTTGTGCTGCCGAATAAACCTCAAAATCGTAAGTCAAAGCCGAGGTAAAACTCATATCGCCTCCACAAAGTTGCAAAATACGATACGGTAATTCGAGCTTCTTTACTATTCCTTCAACATGATTTACCATTTCTTCTAAAGATCGGTAAGATTTCTCCGGATGCTGAAATTGAACGATCTCTACTTTATCAAATTGATGCAATCTGTTTAAGCCACGTACATCTTTTCCATAAGAACCTGCTTCGCGTCGGAAACAGGGTGTATAAGCTGTCATCTTGATTGGAAAATCAGAAGCAGAAAGGATCACATCGCGGTAAATATTTGTTACAGGCACTTCGGCAGTAGGAATTAAATATAAATTATCTATACCAACATGATACATTTGTCCTTCCTTATCGGGCAATTGACCTGTACCAAAACCAGAATCCTCGTTAACAAGGATTGGTGGCTGAACCTCAAGATATCCGGCCGCAGTGGCCTCATCAATGAAGAAATTAATTAATGCTCTTTGCAACTTAGCCCCTTTGCCTTTGTACACAGGAAAACCGCTTCCAGTTAATTTATTTCCTAATTCAAAATCAATAATATCATATTTTTTTGCAAGGTCCCAATGTGGAACAGCACCAGAATAAAGGTTTGGCTTTGTACCACCAGAACGAACCTCTTTATTGTCTTCGGCTCCCTTTCCTTGAGGAACAGAGCTATGAGGTAAATTGGGCAACTGAACCAGAAGGGTGTTTAATTGCTTCTCAGTCAGAGTTAATTCTTCATCCTGATTTTTAACAACATCCTTTAATTGAGCATTTTTATCTTTTAAAAGATTTGCCTCATCCGTTTTTCCACTCTTAAATAATATGCCTATCTCCTTTGCAAGCTTATTTAATTCGGCTTGATTAGTATCCATGCTATTTTGAATGGATCTTCTTTTTTGATCAATTTCAAGAATCTGATTTACAAGGGCCTCGGCCTTAAAGTTCTTTATTGCCAGTCGCTCAATAACAAAATCTTTATTCTCCTGAAGGATTTTAAGGGTTAACATACGTTTAGTTTTATAAAATAGCGAAAATAAAAAATCTCCTGTAATTTTTACTTAAAACAAAGCAAAAACAGGAGATTAAATATAAGTTTAATGCAATTAACTAACTCTCAAAAGGGATAACGTTAACAAACGATTTATTATCCTGTTTTCTTTTGAATTCGATGGTTCCGTCTATCAGGGCAAATAAGGTATGGTCTTTACCAATACCAACATTTAAACCAGGATAGTGTTTAGTACCTCTCTGACGAATTATGATATTACCAGCTTTGGCAGTCTGTCCGCCAAATAGTTTTACGCCTAATCGTTTACTTTCTGATTCGCGACCGTTACGTGAACTACCTGCTCCTTTCTTATGTGCCATTTGATTTAAATATTTTTAGTTATGCAACAATTTCTTCGATCTGAATACGGGTAAAACTCTGACGGTGACCGTTCATCTTTTGATACCCTTTTCTTCTCTTCTTTTTAAATACTAATACTTTATCGCCTTTATCGTGTGATAAAATCTTTGCGGAAACTTTTGCGCCTTTCACGGTAGGTGTTCCAACTTTTACCTTTCCGTCATTATCTAGCAACAGTACATTTTCGAACTCAACAGTTGCTCCTTCTTCACCTTCTAAACGATGAACAAAGATTTTACTGTCTTTTTCTACTTTAAACTGCTGGCCTGCTATGTCTACAATTGCGTACATTGATAAAAATTTTTTAACAGTTTGATTTACAATTTGGGAATGCAAAAATATAAAAGTTTATCTTATTAACAAAGATTTGATAATTTTAATTTTATTTTCAGTGAAAATATCATAAAAAACAACGTGCAAATCTACCATATTTTATTTCCATAAAGATTAATTCATAGAACTAATTTTATAAAACAATTCAACCTTTTACATAAAAATTCAATTTAGATAAAATATTAAATAAATTTGCAGAAACTTATTATACTATGGCAATACGAATTTTTCATATCCCAAAAAACAAAAAATTTAATTATAACCCTCGTTTTTATGATGAACAAAAAGAGGATCTTGAAAACAGGATTGAACAGATAAAAAGAGAAATGGGTAAAAGTGACAAGCCTGTAGACGAAACATATAAACCTAATATTAAAGGAAGATTCAGATCAACCTCGAGAAGAGCAGGCGAAGATAAACAAAAATCTAACCTTCGATTGATCTTCATTCTGTTTCTACTTGCCCTATTCGCTTATTTTATGTTTTTTGCCAAATAGAAATTGTATTTATGGCCGATATCATTCAGCTTTTACCAGATTCTGTTGCTAATCAGATTGCTGCCGGTGAAGTTATTCAACGACCTGCTTCGGTTGTGAAAGAACTGGTTGAAAACTCTATTGATGCAAAAGCTACATCGATAACTATCAATATTAAAGATGCCGGCCGAACTCTTATTCAGATAATTGATAATGGCACTGGCATGTCGGAAACTGATGCGCGATTGTCATTCGAACGACATGCTACATCCAAGATAAGAAAAGCTGAGGATTTGTTTTCGATTACCACCATGGGGTTCCGTGGTGAGGCGCTCGCCTCAATTGCTGCTGTTGCAAGTGTTGACGTAAAAACGCGGTTAGCAAAAAATGAGACCGGAACAAACATTGTAATCGAAGGATCTGTGGTTTTAAGTCAGGAACCTGTAAGTTGCGCACCAGGAACAATTTTTACTGTAAAAAATCTTTTTTATAATATCCCGGCCCGAAGAAAATTTTTAAAATCAAACACAACCGAATTTGGACATATTTTAAGTGAATTCGAAAGAATCGCACTTGCTAATCCTGAAGTCGAGTTCAAATTGTATCATAATGACAGCCAGTTATTTAATTTACCACAGGCAAATACACGACAACGAATTGTGGCTGTATTTGGTAAAAAAATAAATCAAAATCTGGTTGCTATCGAAGCTGAAACAAGTATAATTAATGTGCGAGGGTTTATTGGTAAACCCGAAAACGCAAGAAAAAAATCAGGCGAGCAATTCTTTTTTATAAATAACCGTTTTATGCGGAATCCATATTTGCATAAAGCAATCGTTGATGCATATAAAAATATCCTACAACCCGATTCTATACCTTCATATTTTTTATATCTCGAAGCTGCTCCCGAAACCATTGATGTAAATATACATCCCACAAAAACAGAGATAAAGTTTGAAGATCAGCAAGCTGTTTGGCAAATTATACATGCCACAGTTAAACAATCGCTTGGAAAAAACAACATTGTACCATCTATTGATTTTGATGTGGAGCAAGGATTTGATATTCCGGTATTAACAAAAAACACTGAAATTAAAAAACCGGTGGTTGAGATTAATCCATACTTTAATCCATTTGACGAAAAACCTATTCCTCCAAGAAATCAAAATAAATCAATAAATTTATTGGAAAAGGAAAACCTTGCCAGCTGGGAAAAATTGTATGATGGTTTCGAAAATGAAAAAAACCTTACTACCGAATTTGCAAAGGCTAATCAGTCAGAAAATCAGCAAAAAATTATTGATTCAAATTTTAGTGGCAACTATTTTCAGTTTAAGAACAAATATATTCTTACACCCGTGAAATCTGGATTAATGATTATTGATCAAAAGAAAGCACACGAAAGAATATTGTTTGAAAAATTTATGTTTTCGCTTGAATCGAAGACAGTTATCTCGCAACGAAACTTATTTCCTAAAACCATCGAATTAAGCCATAAAGAGCATAGCCTGATTCTGGGTATTATCGATGATATAAGAATGCTTGGTTTTGACATTTCGGATATTGGAAATAACTCACTGATAGTAAATGGTCTTCCTGCCGATTCAAGTGATCAGGAACCAGAGCAAATTATTGATAAATTTTTGCACGAATATTTAAACACCGAAATCGATATAAAAACCCGGGCTAAGGAAAAAATAGCACAATCATTGGCTAAAGCATCAGCCATAAGCAGCAATCAATCCCTAACAACCGAAGAAATGAGTGAAATTGTTGATTTGCTATTTGCATGCTCTGTACCCAATTTTTCGCCCTTTGGAAAAAAAATTATATCGATTTTAAAAACAGAAGAGATTGAAAAACGTTTTAGTTAATACATAATATAAAAAAAGATGCCTTATTTCAGATCATCAGGAATTAGTAATATACCTCCAGTAGTTAAGAATTTGATTCTTATAAATGTTATCATGCTCCTGGCAACATGGGTATTTAGCACTGCTTATGGTATTCAGCTTAATAGTATTTTAGGATTGTATTACTTCAAATCAGAACTTTTTGAGCCTTATCAGATTGTAACGCACATGTTTATGCACGGTGGATTTATGCACTTGTTTTTTAATATGTTTGCACTTTATATGTTTGGCCGTGTGTTAGAAACAGTTTGGGGCAGCCGACGCTTTTTTGTATATTTTATTGTTACCGGATTAGGTGCTGCTGCTTTACATTCGCTAGTTATACACTTTCAGATGCAAAGCATACTGAGCGATGCCGCTACCTACTTAAACTCACCATCGCCCGAAGCATTCGCTGCTTTTATACGAGAAAATTTCAATGAGTATTACGCTCAGATTTATAACGGGATGCTCGATAAATGGTATTCTGATCCTACAAATACAAGCTTTATTGCCACTTCAGAAACCT
>JAVEZW010000043.1:0-19383 GCA_034002805.1 Bacteroidales bacterium
CTTCTGGCAACAAGAGCTTGATTAATGCTAAATAGTGATCGTTATTTGTAGACATAGATTCTTATAATTAATTAAAATACAAAAATCTATTTTTTTATTTTCCCCCACAACTATTTAAAGTGATCCGTAAAAGCATATTCAAGAAGTAAAAGTTTATTTTCTTCCGAAAAACAAGCAATAACAGAAGCTTATAATAAATCAAGCATATCAGATCGTCAACAATCACTTTCGGATCTACAATTGTATTGTAAGATAATTAATGCTGATGAATTATATACTAGGCACTTTATTTTTCTTATGGAACAAGGAGAAGGATATGCTGATCCCTGGCCAGGTAAACAAGCATCTGAATATTCAAAAATATATAAAGAGCAAATCACAAAGGGTAAGTCAGAGATCTTTGCTCACAAATATGCCGATTTAATGGCAAGTAAAGAATATACTGAATTAGGATGCTATGCTGAAGCAATTGAGTATGAAAAAGCATTAAATGAAGGTTTTTCAGAAAGATATGCATCGAGTTTTGCAATGCATCTTTCAGAATATATTGCAAACTATTTTACAAATTACGAGGAAACAATCAATAATAAATTAGTGATTTTAGAGAGGGAGCGATTAAACAAGATGTATGAACATTTGAAATGATCAATGAATAAAAAAATGTAAAAACTCCGTGTGGTTTGGGTTATTCTGTTGCCCAAACTAATGAATAGGAAATTTGAAGTATAAATAATGAGTACAAACTATTGGCATATACAACTTCATCCAGATGATAGGTTAGATATTGATACTATCAAATCAATACTTAACACAAAACAGGTCATCGGACTTGGAGAATCGTGGAATGATAAAAATGGTAATCCAGTCAATGATCCAAAATGGTTCAGAGATGATATGAGAATTAATGATATTGTAATGGTAAGAGACACTATTACACCTGTTGCTTTAGTAAAAGTAATCAGCGATGCTTATATTGAAAAGAACACCGATGAAGAATTTGATTGGTTTAATCTTAGAAGAAAAATTGAGGTGTTGGATTTTTATAAAGAATCCGATAAAGTGATTTTAAAACACCAACTGGAAAAATATAATAAAAATTACATTCAAGCACCAGGTACTTTAACCTATTGCAATGGTAATAATGCAACAAATGACTTTATTGTTGAATGGTATAAAGCAATTAATTATAGAAAACTTATGGAAAACATAAAGCTATCGGCCGAAAGGCAAAACCAACTAATTGCACTTTGGGAGAAATTCAAATCTGAAACCAAGGAAGAAGATAAGATTTATCACAGCAAAGAGATTGTAAACCTGATTACTCAGTGGAAAGAATACAAGGATAAAATTATAAACGATACATTGGGTTTAGATGATTACACCAATACTTTGGGTAGTGCTACAGCTACTATGCCAGGAGGTTACTTGTGTAATTTCTTAGAACGAACTACCCGAACAGTTTTAGGTTCTTCCAAACCAGGTTCGGCTTTTAATTTTGAAGTAAAATTGAATAACGACAATACAACGTATTATATCTTAAAACAGAATAAAATTAATGCTACACAATCGGAAGCAGAGAATTTTTTTAATAGCAATATCAAAGGGTTATTAAAAAGTATTATTTCAGAAACCGACCCTTTAGTAAAAATCCAATTGGTTGAAAATGCAAATTATAGCGCCAAACAGATTTTGATGAAAATGGCTGTTTTAGACAACTTGACCGATTTTCTATTCATATACTCTACACAATGGCTTGAAGAACTTTATAATGATTTTATTGATGGAGATGCTGAAGGTATCTTTACAAAGAACCATCAAGTTTGTTTAGTTGCAAAAAAGTTGTTAAAGGTAAACGAACAAGATAAGGGTGAGCTTATTTTGCTTTCTCGTTTTTTGTGGAGTTATGTAAACGCAAAAACTATTGCAGATAATGACAATCCCAATGTAATTATGTATGGTCCTCCGGGTACAGGAAAAACCTATTCGGTAGTTAATAGTCTAGACTTTGTTACTCAGGGTGATAGTTCTCGATACGTATTATTGCAATTTCACCCTTCGTTTACTTACGAAGATTTTATTGAGGGTATAAAACCAAAAGGTGTTTCAAAAGATGGGAATATTCGCTTTGAATTGGTCAACGGAGTTTTCAAAAACTTCTGTATCAAAGCTAAAAAAGATCCTGACAAGGCATTTTATTTTGTGGTCGATGAAATCAACCGAGCTAATCTTTCATCTGTATTTGGCGAAACCTTATCGTTATTAGAAAAAGATTATCGCCACGATGGTAAGAACCCCAAAAACCTTATTAGGACTCAATATTCTACACTAATTGAAGATTTAATCAAAGAAGATAAAAAATACGAAGACCTTGCATACACTATTGATAGAGGTGAAGTAAAATTTGGTGTTCCCAAAAATGTATTTTTTATCGGTATGATGAACGATGTGGATAAAAGCATTGATGCCTTTGACTTGGCACTCCGCAGACGTTTTAAATGGATTAAAAAAGATTGCGAATATGATGTGATTGAAGAGGAAACCAGATATAAAAAGAAAGATGAGTTTACCAATATCGGGCAATTTGTAAAAGCCTGTGAAAAACTGAACAGCTTTATTTCAAGCGAACTGGGTTTAGGAAAATCATATGAGTTTGGTCATTCCTTTTTTATGAAGATGAGCGATATAGCTAAACGCAAAGAAATCACACAACATAATTTGGAAACACTTTTCAATTTGTATTTACGCCCAACCTTAAAAGAATATTTAAGAGCTGTTTTTGCAGAAAGTGAACTGGACGAAAAATTGGATAAAGCATTGAACCGATTTAAAGAAACTATGAATTAAAATGAAAATAAGCGTACCTGTCAATCATAATTTTTACGAAGAAGCACCCATCCGTGAGTCGGCTTTGGGCGAGGCTTTTGCTGTAAAAAAAACTTGCGACAAAAAGCACTTGCAGCAATTGTTTTCATCGGTTTATGAATTGAAATTTGGTGCTGAACATTTAAAGCAAATAAGAATATTCAATTTTAAACGAAGGCGATTTTTCGAACCAGATGAAGAACGCTTAATTCTGAAATTGTATTCCAAAGAAAAACTGCAACAGGAGAAAGAATACATCGTTCAAACCGGATTGTATGCTGGAGTTTTGTTTTACAAAGGATGTAAAATCAATATCACCACAAAATACGGTGACGCTTTTTTGAAGCGAATGCTCAATTTCGTGAATGATATTTATGTAGATAACGAACAAGTAAAAGCCAAAAAGGACAAAACTGAAAATCAGTTCTTGTTTATCATCGCTTATCTTTTTATCCAATCGCTCGAAAAGGCAGCTGTTTTGGGTTTGCCACAACAATACAAAAAGCATCAGGAAAGAAGCCACAAAGTAAGAGGCAGTATTGATTTTAACGACTACTTGAAACGGGATATTCCCTTTCAAGGTATACTTACCAGTACTTTCAGAGAGCGAATGTATGTTCAGGAAATTGTAGATGTGCTTTACATTACATTGCGAAAGTTAGAAAGGCTTTTTGGTAAAGAAATACACAGTCGTTTACTTGGTTTAAACCAAGTACTAAAACAAAATTATTCAAAGCAATTTGCTAGTTACGCAACCATACAAAAAGCAAAAGCTCATCAATCAATTAATAATCCAATGTACAGCGGATTTAAAAAGGTGTTGGAGTATGCCGATATCATATTATTGGACAAAGACCTGATGCCTGATAATGACAGACAGCAGTTAGCAACTACGGGTTACTTGTTTGACATTGCTGAATTGTTTGAATTGTATCTTGAAAAATTGCTAAGTAGAAACTTTCCAGAATGGATAGTTAGTGGTCAGGAAGAATTAAAAATTTATCAGCAGCAATTCTATAAACGTCCAATTTTTCCAGATATAGTAATGAAGCACAAGTCAAGCGGGAAAGTAGTTGTTTTTGATGCAAAATTCAAGAAGATGGAAATGCATAATGGAGATGTGGACAGGGCTGATTTACATCAGATACACTCCTATTCGGGATATTATAACAATAACTTAATCGCAAGTGGGTTGATTTATCCCTTATCAAAGGAATTCAATTCAGTAAAAGCACATTCAAAATCCATTTATGGAAACAATGAAAATAAAATCAATTTTATTGTTGATGGAATTTATGTTTCAGAAAGCCAATCAATGAAAGATTTAATTATAAAAGAGGAAGAATTTGTTAGTAGAATAGCTTCAGTAATAAATACAGATTAACTCTGACTTGGGAATACTCAGAAGATTATTTAATAGAACAAACAGCGATATATTACAATGGCAAAGAACAAAACTATAAACGTAAAAGGAACAGAAATTATAATTCTTACCAATAATGGTAAGGATGAATATATTTCGCTTACTGGTATTGCCCGCTATCGAGATTCTGAACGTAGCGATTATATTCTTCAAAACTGGTTGAGAACAAGAAGCACTATAGAGTTTGTTGGTCTTTGGGAGCAGTTTAATAATCCCAATTTTAATTCCATCGAATTCGATGGAATTAAAAATATGGCGGGGTCCAATAGTTTTTCTCTTACGCCAAAAAGATGGATTGAAACTACCAATGCTATTGGAATAGTTTCAAAAACAGGAAAATATGGTGGCACATTTGCACATCGGGATATTGCTTTTGAATTTGCCACCTGGATAAGTGCTGAGTTCAAATTTTATTTTATTAAGGAATTTCAACGACTGAAAACCGATGAAAGCGATCGATTAAAACTTGAATGGAATCTGCAACGCACTTTAGCCAAAGTAAATTACCGCATCCATACCGATGCTATTAAAGAAAACCTGATACCACAAACACTATCCAAAGAGAAATTAAACTTTGTGTATGCCGATGAAGCCGATATGCTGAATATGGCATTATTCGGAATGACTGCCAAACAATGGAGGGAAGTCAACCCAAATACGGAAGGCAATATTAGGGATGCTTCAACCATAGAACAGTTAGTAGTATTGAGTAATATGGAAAGTATAAATGCTGTTTTAATTCATCAAGGATTACAGCAAAGTGAACGATTAGTGCAATTGAACAATATAGCCATTACCCAAATGAAATCGCTTTTAGGAAATAGCAACTTAAAGAAATTGAAATAATGACTTGGGAATACTCAGAAGATAATTTAATAGAACAAACAGCCATTGATATATTTCATAATCAATTGGGCTGGGACACAGCAATTGCTTATAACAAGGAAACTTTTGGCGAAGGCAGTACCTTGGGCCGATTAAATAAAAAAGAGGTAGTACTACAAAAGATCTTCTCTGAAAAAATAAAAGAATTCAACCCCGGCTTACCACAAAAAGCATACGATGAAGCATACCAAAAACTAATTGAAGAAAGCATAACAAAGTCATTGGCCGAAATCAATTTCGAGAAATACCAATTTTTAAGAGATGGAATACCAGTTGATTTTATTAATGAGAGGGGAGAGCAAATACATAACAAAACTCTTAAGGTTTTTGATTTTGAAACTCCAGAAAACAATAACTTTTTAGCTATTCGTCAGTTATGGATTCAGGGAAAAAGTAACAGGGAACGTAGACCAGATATTATTGGTTTTGTAAATGGAATTCCTTTGTTATTTATCGAACTTAAAGCTGCTCACCGCAAATTAGAAAATGCATACAACGATAATTTAATCGATTACAAAGATGTAATTCCAAAACTGTTTTATTACAATGCCTTTGTGTTATTAAGTAATGGTATTGAAAGTAAGATAGGAAGTATAACAGGTAAATATCAACACTTTCACGAATGGAAACGCATAACAGAAGAAGATGAAGGAATTGTAGCATTAGACAGGATTATTATTGGCGTTTGCGAAAAAACACGCTTTTTAGACCTTTTTGAGAACTATGTTTTATTCGATACTTCATTGGGTGCACCTATAAAACTTATTGCAAGAAACCATCAATTTATAGGAGTAAACAAAGCTATTGATAACATCAAGCATAAAGACAAACTCTTTCAATTAGAAAAAATCAGTATCGAAGAAAAACAAAAGCTAGGAGTATTTTGGCATACACAGGGAAGTGGGAAATCCTATTCAATGGTTTTCTTTTGTCAAAAAATACATAGAAAATTTACCGGAAGTTATACTTTCTTAATAGTAACTGATCGAAATGAGTTAGATACTCAAATCTATGGAACATTCAGTGGAGTAGGTGCTGTTCCTCAGATTAAAGCTGGTGTAAAAGATTCACTTAAGGCCAACAGCGGCAAACATCTTAAATTGCTATTAAGCTCAGAACACCGATATTTATTTACTCTGATTCACAAGTTTAACTTTGAAGAAGAAATTACAAAACGTGAAAATATTATTGTTATTTCTGACGAAGCGCACCGGACACAAGGTGGACAGTTGGCAATGAACTTACGAAATGCATTACCCCATGCATCCTTTATAGGATTTACAGGAACACCCCTTTTTAAAGATGACGAATTAACCAGGCGTATTTTTGGCGATTATGTTTCCCGTTATGATTTTAAACGTAGTGTTGATGATGGAGCAACAGTTCCTCTTTATTATGAAAACAGAGGAGAGTATTTAGGATTAAAAAATCCGGTAATCAATGAGCAGATAAGAGCTGTTATTGATGCAGAAAGTGAAGATTTAGATAGTGACCAACGGAGTCGTGTTGAACAACTTTTTGCTCGGGAGTATCCAATTCTTACTGCTCATAAAAGGTTAGATGCAATAGCAAAAGATGTGATATGGCATTTCTGTAATAGAGGGTACAAAGGTAAAGGAATGTTTGTAGCTCTTGATAAGCTTACTGCAGTTAAGATGTATGACTTAATTACAAAGCATTGGAATGATTATATTGAACAACTGGAAAAAGAAGTTTTTAAAGGAAAATATGGAGATCAGGAACTTTTGGAAAAAAGCCGCGAACTTAAATGGATAAAAGAATCGGAGATATGTGTTGTTGTAAGTTCTGAACAAAATGAGATTCAGAAATTTCAGAAATGGGGCTTGGATATTGAACCTCACAGAGAAAAAATGAATACTCAAGATCTTGAAATAAGATTTAAAGATGAGAATGATACATTCCGTTTTGTAATTGTTTGTGCTATGTGGATTACAGGATTTGATGTGCCAACTCTTTCAACTATGTATATAGATAAGCCACTGAAATCTCACACTTTAATGCAAGCTATAGCAAGAGCGAATCGAATTAGCGAAGGTAAAAACAATGGGATGATTGTGGATTATATTGAAACTTACATGGCATTATTAGATGCTCTGGCTATTTATGGGTCAGGAGGAAATAATGGCGGTGAAGATAAACCAGAACCTCCAGTAAAACCAAAAGAAGAATTAATTCGTCAATTAGAAGAAGTATTATCTGGTACTGAAATCTTTTTAAAAGATGAAGTAAATTTTAATTTGGAAGAATTAATAAAAAAAGCTGGTTTGGAGAAATTGGCTGCGCTTGAAAAAGGAATAAATGCAGTTTATACCAATGACGAAACCAAAAGAAAATTTCAAATTTTAGCAAGAGAAGTTTTCAGAAAATTTAAAGCATTGCAGCCTGATAAAATTTTAAATGATTATACACCCAGAAAAAATGCAATTGATGCAATTTATACAGCAATAGAAGGGAAAGTTGAAGGTGCAGATGTTTCAGAAATCATGAAAAAAATTCAAAAAGTTGTTGATGAATCTATTGACAATATGGTTGCGGAACCTGCACTTGAAAATTTAAAAACAATCGATTTAAGTGGATTGAATTTTAAAGTATTAGAGCAGCTATTTTTAAAGAGTCAAAACAAAAATACCATTGTACAATCATTAAAAGAAAAGATTGAGAAACAGCTTAAACAAATGGTTGAAAGAAACCCACTACGGGTTGATTATTATAAAAAGTACCAGGAAATAATTGATGAATACAATCGAAAAAAAGATAAAATTGTTATCGAAGAAACTTTCAGAAAACTTTTCGATTTCTTAAATACCATGACTGAAGAAGAAATTGAAACAAAACGTGAAGGATTAACTGAAGAACAAAAAGCAATTTTCGATTTGCTTCGCAAACCAAACATAACTGCATCCGACAAAAAAAGAATTAAAGAAATAGCAATTGAGCTATTAGAAGAATTAAAAAAGGAAAAATTAAAAGTTGAAAAGTGGGCTGATAAATCTGTTACAGCTGCAGCCGTTTTTAATTATGTTAGTAAAACTCTTTTTGAATCAATGCCATTTCCAACATACCAAAATGAAGATATTGATCTTAAAACGAATATGATATATGAACATTTAAAACATCAATATTATGGAGGGGGTGTTAGTGTATATGGTTCATATTAATTTAAATATTGAAACTAAAAGAAAAATATTACGACTTAGTTTGACTGACCTGATTGTTAATTTTGATTTTATAATATATTAATAGAGAAGCCGAAAACTATCCAGAGTAGGCACAATTTAAACAAATAAAATCATGGCAAATTTTTATTGCGAGTATTGTGGTCAAAAATTCTCAAGTGTTTCAAGTTTAACTGCATCAAGTTGTTCAAGACATCCTTTAGGATCAGGTAAAGGAAAACACAAGCTATATGAAGGAAGTGAAAAACCAAAATACACTTGTAAATATTGTGGTCAGTCATTTAGTACTATTAGTTCAATGACAGGCTCAAGTTGTTCAAGACATCCTAACGGATCAGGAAAAGGCAAACATGCTCCGGCTTTGTAATTGTAGTGTAAAAGATTAATTTTATTTTTAAGTGCGACATAGTATGTCGCACTTGTTGTTTATATTTGCTATTATCAAACATAACTATTATGTCAAAAAGAGAATCTATTTCGAGGTACAACCTAATTATTAAAAAACTTCGAAAACAACCCGCCACATACAAAGAAATTTCAGATTACCTGTCATTCGAGTCTGAGCTTCAGGATTATAATTTTAATGTCTCAAAACGTACTTTTCAGCGTGATCTTGAAGATATTCGGTCCATTTACCAAATTGATATCCAGTTTGACTTTTCACGGAAAGTTTATTTTATTGAATTTGATCAGCATCCAACCGTGAATGAGCGTATGTTAGAAGCATTCGACACATTCAATGCTTTGAATATTGCAGACAGGCTATCTGATTATATCCATTTTGAGAATAGACGTCCTCAAGGATCTGAAAATCTTTATGGATTGCTACATGCCATAAAAAACGAAGTGCAAATTAAGTTTACTTATCACAAATACTGGGATGATATTATAACGGACCGATTGGTTGAACCTTATGCATTAAAGGAATTTAGAAACAGATGGTATGTTTTAGCAAGAGATTTAAAAGATAAGCAGGTAAAGAGTTTTGCACTCGATCGTCTAACTAATTTCGAAATTACAAAAGCAAAATTTCAAACCCCAAACAACTTTAATGTTGCCGAATATTACAAATATTCCTTTGGTATAATTAGCCCAAATTCAACAAAGCCTGAAGAGATTATTCTTTCATTCGACCCTTTGCAAGGAAAGTATATAAAATCATTGCCATTACATGAATCACAGGAAGTTCTTATCGATAATGAAGATGAACTTCAAATTAAACTGAAACTATTCATAACGCAAGATTTAATAATGGAACTTTTATCCCATGGTGATAATGTCAAGGTAATAAAACCAGAAAGTTTAATTAAAGAAATAAAATCAGTTCTTCAAAATGCTTTAAACCTTTACTAAATGAAAACTATTGACGATATTGTTACAGGCCTGAATAAGATGGTGAATACACACCAGCAAAGACCAAAGGAGATAGAGTCATTGCTTATTCAGTTATCCAATGATTTTAATGTGAAATTTAAGTTTATCGACCTTGAGTTGTATGATGAAGTATGGTTAAAATCAATAGTCAAGGACAAAGTAAAATTCTTAAAATTGGGGAAAATAAAAATAGGCATATTCTACAGAGACCTTGAAAGAAAATGCATGGAATGTATTGAACTTAAAAAGAAGTTAAATATTTCAACTTCAACGTTTATATATGATGATGGTTATCTGTATTACTTCTGCATGGGTAGCACTTATATAGATGATTCTATTAAGAAATATTTTAATGAACTATTCCTTAAAAACAATTGTAATCAAAATGAAGATGTAATATTTAAGGGAACAAATAATAGCCATTTTGCTGATTCAAATAATTTGATTGATAAAGGCAAAAAACCTCTTTCAGAGAGAATAATTTTTACATTACAAGAAACGGATTTATTCCAAGGTGAATTAAAACTGGAAGTAAACCATGATGAAAATCTCAACTTGGTTTTATCGTTTTATCCATTTAAAATAAGAATAGAAATCAGGATCGCTGAAAATGAATCAGAGATTTACATTTGTAATCAAATCGGCATAGGAATGCCCAAAATAACTGAGATATTTGAGGATTTCGATAAAAATGAATATTACACTTCAAATTCAATCTGTTATAAATATCCCGGTAAATTTAAAATCGATTCTAACAAAGAATTTGATGAAGTGATGGATGTAATTATTAAGAATCTTAGAATACTTAAAGAATACTCCCTCTCATTAGAGAAATAAATTTCCAAAAAAATCATTGCTTGTATCAATAAAAACAATTCACATGGAATCTATTGAAAATGCTATATTAAAATTAAATGAGTTGATAACTGACAATAATTCAAATCCAGTAGAAATAATTCATAATCTTTTATGTATAAAACAGAAGTATGAAGTAAGGTTTAAAATACTTGATTTTGCTTTTTATGATGAATTATTATTAGATAAATCTCGAACAGAAAGGATTAAGGCTATAAAAGTGCAGAATTTTGAGAAAGCTGCTGCTCAGCGTGATTTGGAAGCAAAATGTCAGAAATACATCGATATCAAAAGAAAATACAATATCAATAAATCAATGTTTATGTACCAGGATAACATTCTATTATTCCTCTATTTTGGTATCTCCAACACCGAAAAGAAAGCAAAAGAGTATTTAGATGCCCTTATTAAAATTTGAGATAATTGAAATTAATTTCTCCAGTTTGTGATTAGGTATGGTAGAATTAAATATTCGTGCCTAAGTAATTTTTTGTATCAACCGTCTCAATATTTTAAGCTTTTTTTACGAACTATTAAATATAGGCAACAGGATAAAAACGCAGTATTTTTTCCCTGTTGCCTAATTTATAATAGAGGATAACTTATTATAAAATAACAACTTATTTGACCTGAGCATCAATCAATTGATGCATGGAAAAGTAGCTTTAGTTTTCTAATTTTGTCATGGTAGTCGCCAAGGATAGCTCCTCCCATTACATTATCAACCCCATATTTTTGCATTAGTTCTATAGTTTTCATTGTTTCCAGATGCTCAGCTTGTTTCTTGCTGCTAGTTTTAAGTAATGTTTTTTGAATACTCTTTATTGGAAGATTTTTTCGTACAAAGCATGATGTTTTACCTTTGCTATGCAAGTAAAATCTTTTCTTAGGATTACTTGTTATCCCTACATAATATTTATCATTCTGTAATTCTAGTACATAGAGATAAATTTTGATAGGTTTAAATTGGTCAAGAGTAATTATAATCATGGTATTATACCGACTTTAGGCACCTGGTTCCGGTGTTTTTAATTAATAATTCGGAATCATGCCCCCGGAAATCGTTTTGAATTCGAGCAAAATAAATTCGTATAAATAGCTTTAGCGGCTTTATGTCGAATTTATTTGTTGCCTGTGTTATAGCCAAGCGGGCTCATTTCACAAGGATTTCCGAACTTTGTGAAGGATTATTGAGGAAAACAGACCCCGAGTAATTCTATTTTATTAAAAGCAAATATGGAAAAGGGATAATGCTTTGTTAAAAAAAGTCTTTTATTTGTATGAGATTTATTACCAGGCAAGAGGGGAAAAATAAAAGTCCTTTATAAAATGAGAAAAAGGCACATTTCAAAGCAAGTCTTTGAAATGTGCCTTTTTCAGGAAGGGTGCGATAAGTCTAACTATTGTTTTGTTTGTAAAAATTAATAATTTCGATTAATTTATCATTTGGAATTTCAGATAAAACAAGATCAAATGCTCTCTCAATAATATCTTTTACTGATTTTCTTTGCCAGTATGCAATAGCTTTAACTTTCTCATAAGTTTCATTATTCACAATTATTGTTGTTCTCGAGTAAGATGAAGTCTTATCCTCAATTTTCTCTTCTATTGTAATATTCGATTCTATTTTGGAGTTCTGAAATAAACTATCAATACCTCCAGAAAAATTCTTTTTACTCATTGGCTTTTTAATTAGTATTACCCAATATTATAATATTACTTTGATTACTGTTATTACTGTTATTACTATTATTACTATTATTACCAATATTACCAATATTACTTCCATTATTAATATTACTGTTATTCATAAATAATATGATATTACTAAATAATAATTCTCATTTTGTAGTGGCAGAAAGTTCTAACTTAGTCTTAGCAGGAATTCATCAGTAAGCTTTGCGTAATCTTCAGCTCCTATGCTTTTATCATTGTATTCGAAAATATCCAATCCCGCAGCAGGGGCTTCAGCTAATGATATATTTTCTCTAATTGTTGTTTCGAATAATTTATCACTAAAATGTTGTTCCACTTTTTTTCTGATATCCTTATTTAAAACTCGTCTGCTATTGTATTGAGTAAAGATTACACCTCCCAACTCAAATTCAGGATTAATCCTTTCTTTAACTTTTGTAATGATTTCGATTATTTTAGCAAGACCCTGTGTTGCTAAGAACTCTGCCTGTAAAGGGATAATTATTCTGTCAGAAGCTACAAAAGCATTTACAGTCAAAAGGCCTAAAGATGGAGGACAATCAATAAAAACGAAATCATAATTTGCTTTAATCTTATTTACAAGGTTTTTTAAAATATACTCTCGGCCAGGCTCATTTATCAGCTCTACTTCAGCTCCAGACAGGTTGATATGGGATGGAATAACATCAAAACCAGAACGTTTTTCAATCGGAATAAGGTCGCTGTTTTGGGTTAAGCTATCATACACACTGCATTCAAATTCCTTAATTCCCAAGCTTTGGGTAAGGTTTGCCTGAGGATCCAGATCGATACACAAAATCTTTTTTCCTTTTAGGTTTAAGCCTGCAGCCAGATTTACTGTGGTGGTTGTTTTTCCAACACCACCCTTGTGATTTGCAATTGAGATAATTTTTGTCATAATCTATTTAGTATTAGTTATTAAATTAATTTGTTATTTATAAATAGTAGATCTACTATATCTTCTCCATCATTAAAATTCTTAATAAAATAATCCATTATTAGGTGCCTTGCATTAACTATTTTTAAAATTGAACTAATCCTTGATATCGAGTTTCTGCCTGCTTCATCACAATCCGGTATATAAATTACTTTCCGGCTTTCCAAAACAGTTGCTTTATTAACTGTTAGACCATTTGCTCCACCAGTAGCCAACCATGTATATTTAGGAAAAAGTAAACTTCCAACGATTGCTGTTTTTTCGCTTTCAACAATAAATATCGTTTTATGATAGTCATCTTTTAATAAATGCTCACCAAACAAGCATATCGAATAACCGTTTTCCTTTGTATAAAGAGAATAAATTGGAATTTTCTTGTCCCTTTTACCTGTGTAAGCATCATAGCTAATACTTTTCCCTGTTCTAACTTCTTCTTTAATTGAAATGTACCAGAAAAGAGTGCGATAGTTTAAAGAAGTCCCTATTCTATATCTTTTTATAGCATTAATATAATCATCAGGGAAAATGGATTTTAGCCAAATAATGAAGTTGTTTTTATCATATTCAGACATCGTTTTTTTAACTTCAGAATATGGGACACTTTTATGTTCAATTTTGATTTTCTTATTTATGGATTTTTGGTACAAATAATTGCTCTTTCCCTCTGGATTAAAATGTTTTCCGCATGAGTAACAGAATCCATATATTGGTGAAGGTGTCCCATTTATTAAAAGAGGAATAAATTTTCCATCTTTATTGTCTTTTCCGCATGGGCAAAGTGGTGCAATAGAATATCGTCTTCCTTTGTAAAAATTTATGTTGTCCATCTGTATTTTGTTATGTAATTAATAATTAAATAATTAGTAATTATTGTCCCAGATTCCCAAATGGGAAATTGGGACAGTTTAATTGCTATTTAGGTACCGATGAACCTTTGATTTGCTAATTCCCAATATTTTAGCAATCTCTCTGATTGATTTTCCTTCTGAACTTAAGGATTGAATTTCTTGTTTTAATTCTTCAGGATCTTTAGGTTTAGTATTGGAAACATGGTTTTGTTCATCATCATGCTTAACATATTCGAATCCAAGAAATCCATCCTTTTCTTCGATCCTGCAAACTATAACATCCTCAAGTTGTTCTGCATTTCTTGCTTTTACCTGTTTAAGGTATCGGTAATTGAAATTTTCTTTAGACCTGTGGATAAAGAAAACCGAGTCAGAAAAATTTGCTAATACTTTACTTCCTGCCATATGGTTTATTTCCAAGGAAGTAATATTCGAAAACTTTGGAGTGTGTGCAATTACTAAACACGAAATACCTTCTCTAGTCAATTTTTTTAATTCACGCATCAACTCCAGAGCAACATCCGTTTCTTGAGTCGGTCTTAAGGTTGTTGCACTTATATTATCAATTATTACAATTTCTGCTTTTTCTTCGATAATCTTTTCTCTGATATGTCTGATAGAAAATATTTCAGATCCTTCATAATCATAATTAAACCTACTTCTGATGAAACTTGAATGGAATTTATGTTTCTTATAGCGCTTTGCAAACTGGTAATCTGAAAGTTCAAAATCAAAATATATGGCTTTTCTTTGATATGTAATTTCTTGCCCAAGAAAATAGGGCTCTTTATTTGTAATTGAACTAAGGAGTTGGGCAGCTATGAGAGACTTTCCTATTCCAGTGTCTCCTGCAAGGATTGTAAGTTCGCCAGTTAACCAAAATGTTCCAAATAGTTTTTGTAAGTCAGGATGATTTTTAAACTCGTCAACAAACTGTTGTGCTGATTTGGTTATAAAGGGGGATAGTTTTTTTAATTTATCTTCTGCTTCTTGCAGTTGATTTTCAATTGTTTTTTTGTTATCTTTGTCAATCATAATCTTTATTTAAAGGTAAATTATAAGAAATTCGGGATTGTTGGCGCAATCCCTTTTTTTATCTTGCTATTCTGGGTTTTCGTTTCTTTCTTTTCTTCATTTTTTCACGATTTTGTTCATGTTCCAGAGAGTCCATGTCGCTTGAATTTCCTGTTAGCCCAGTTCCATTATGTAAAGTAGCCAAAACGTTGCCTGGCTCGAAACCACTCCTATAAGCAATGCTATTAAGTAAATTCTGTATTCCAGACTTTGCTTCATTTTTATCAATTTGCTCAGTACTTTTTGTTGATCCTCTATGGTCTTCTCTGCTTGATTTATTGAAGTCTGAAAAGCGATCTGCTTGTCGTTTAAACGCAATGTCTCGTTCCTCACTGAACTTAGAATATTGCCCGTTAGTTCTGCTATCGGGATTAGTTGGTTTTTCAAATCTTCTATGCTTTGAAGATTTGTTGTCTGTAACCGATTCACTTGGTCCTCGAGAATCCTTTTGCGCTCCTCTACCATTTGTTTCGATAATTGATTTAAATTCTCTTTCGTGTTCATAGTTTATTTTATTTTTAAGTTGATTCCAAGAATATGATTTACCTAGTCGTGAAGCTTTAAAAGCTACTCCTTCGAGTTCAAAGCTTACTCCAAATATTTTATTCTCATTATGGTGAAATATCACGCTAGCACCATACTTATTGATATTTTTAATGAATTCAAATGGGCTTTTTGAGTTTTCAATTGATGTAGTAATAATTTCCTGTAATTGAATTTTTGCAGGTATTTTGCCGGTTCTTTTAAAATTTTCTACAATACCTTTTGAAAGTGCTTTTCTCTCAACCTCTTTACTGTTCTTAATTTGCTTTAATCCATATCGCACTTCAAATTCCCTGGCAAGCTTTTCTGCACGTCTAAAATCCCACTTATCAGAGACAGTTTTACCATCAAGTTTGATTCTTGATGTAATAATATGAATATGAGGATGCTCAGAATCATAATGTCTGACAATAAAATACTGGTTGTTGTCGAATCCCATTTTCTCAAGAAATTCAATTCCAATCTCTTTAAATTGATCATTAGTTAAATTTTCATCTGGTGGTAAACTAATAGATCCATGATATACTATCATTGTTACATTTGGTCGAAGCGATGTTGACATATTGAATTCACGAGCAAGACTATGAGCGTCTTTTCCCAGCATATTTGTTGTAATAATTTCAGCTTCTCCCATTTCAATTTTGTTTGTTTGATAAAGGCAAAGTGGTAAAAAGTCCTCACCTTTAATCAGTTTTATTATCATCCTAATAGTTTTTGAGAAATCTCCGTAAGCAATTTCTTTACTTCCAATATTTCGCTGTAAATCTTTGTATAAGTTCCAGTATTTAGTTTTGCTGCAATCTGATTTATGTTGGTACCCAGTTTTACAAGCTGAATATAGGTTTCCCTCGAAATAGGATGGACCTTAGGTTTTATAGGTTTTTGACTTAAAGCAGATAACCTTAGCCATTGACTAATGGATATATTTGTCTCTCGAGCATATTTTAATGCAATCTGATATTCAGACTGGGTTAATCTTACAGTTGCTTGATAGCTGAGAAGTTCTTCTATTTCTTTTTTTGGTCGAGCCATACCGAGACCTTAATTAAAAAATTAGGTAATTTTTCAAGTGGTTTTCCGCATCGGAAAACATTGCTTGCTATCTAATTAAATGTTGTGTTTGAATTTTAGAACTGGAAGTTCCTTTAATGTATTTTCAACATCAGAAAGTTTGTATCTTGGATTAGATCCAAGATAGTATACTTTAATTATTCCTTGTAGGGAATATTTTCTTAGGGTTGGAAGCGAGACTTTTAATCGTCTGGCAGTTTCAATTCTTGTAAGCCAGATTTCTTTTTTAGATTCCTCTTTTTCTATATTACCAGCAAGAAGTTTCTTTCCAAGTTTATCTTGGATATCTTTTGAGACTTGATCTATGATCAGGTCAATTGGAATTTGTACATTAATTGTTTGTGCACTCATATGCTTTTTTTTTAGCAAATGAATCAAACAATTTTCTGAATTTAATGGATTTTTCCTTTTGGTAATACCCAGTAGGGTATTACCTATTCTCAATTTTTCTGATATCTTCCTCGATCATTATGAAAATATCAGAGATTAAGTTTCTTAAATTACCTAATAGTTTAAGTGGATCACCACTATATTTATTTATATTACAGATGCCATTTCTTACATAATCCATTTCAGTAATAGTTTCTTTAAGCAATCTGTTTTTAGAAGTTAGTGTCAAATGACTAATGAGTTTTGCTAAGGATTCGTTATTAAAGTCCAAAATAGCTTTATTATCTCTTAGGTAGGTAAAAAGAAGAGCAATTACATGTTGGTCATAGTCTGTCATTTCTCTCCCTTTTCTTCTAATCATTGTCAAATCAACCTTATCGTCTATTACAAATATTGGTCTGTGATCTAGAATTATATTAGTTATTTCTTCTTTATTTGTGGATATTTTACCGTTCTGATATTGATCATAAGTGTCTTTAAGGATGTTTTCAAATTCCGGATAAATTTTGTTTTTGTATAATTCAAAATTATGGTTAAATACATCTAACTCATAACCCTCAATATCATAATAAACTGGTTCCTCAGAATAGGGACCACTATAGAATACCCCATATGATTCTTTAAGAACCTTATATTTATTTGTAGGATTGTATTTAATTGAATAATCAATTTGTTTTCTAAAATATATAAATAATTCCCTATCATTAAATTCTTTAATATACTTTAGTAAGTTGTCTTGAAGGTCATTAAAGAAATAGTTATTATAATATTCAATTCTTTTTTTATCATTAAAATAAAAGTCAAATTCGGTAGCATTTAAATAATCATCTTTTACTAAACCTAAGAATTTTCTTTCTAATTCATTGCCTAGGTTTATTTTTAATACTTGATCAAAAAAGGTTTCCATATAATATCTATTTTACGTATCCAAAATTACACCCTAAAATAATTACAGCCCTGCAATCAATTGATATACAGAGCTGTATGAAAAATAAACGTGCCCAGAACAAGACTCGAACTTGCACGCTTTTGACGGCACCAGCCCCTCAAGCTGGCGTGTCTACCAATTTCACCATCTGGGCAATTTTGCGCATACAAAAATAATTAAATTCTGTTAACATCGAAACATCAACAAAAAAAAGTATCAAGAAAATTAATCCTAATACTTCATTTTTTTTTGACTTTTATCTTTATACTTTTTTCTTGTATCTTGAATTCTATAAATTTTCTAAAATAAAATCAGTCATCTTGGTATACAAATGTAGCGAAGTATTTCCGCCTCTAACTCCATGATCTTTATCCATATAAAACTGTTCATCGAACTGCTTATTTGCCTGTACCAGTTTTTCTGATAACTCGATTGAATTTTGAAAATGCACATTATCATCTGAAGTTCCATGTACCAGTAGGAACTTCCCTTTTAATTTATCAGCATGATTAAGTGGTGAGTTATTATCGTACCCTTCTGCATTGTCTTTGGGTAATCCCATATAAATTTCAGTGTAAATTGAATCGTAATATCGCCAATTGGTAACAGGAGCAACAGAAATAGCCATTTCAAAAACATTAGATCCGAGAAATAAACACGAAGCAGACATGAAACCACCATAGCTCCAACCCCATATTCCGGTTCTGTTTTCATCAATATAAGGTAAGCTGCTCAGATATTGTGCTGCCTCAATCTGATCAATTGTTTCATACTTTCCAAGTTGTCCGTAGGTCATTTTTTTGAATTCCTCACCACGAAATCCTGTTCCACGATTATCAACACAAGCAATGATATATCCTTTCTGTGCCAACATTTGAAACCAATACCATTCTCTCGACCAACTATCAGTTACTTCTTGTGATCCTGGTCCTCCGTACAAAAACATAAATAACGGATACTTTTTAGTCGGGTCAAAATCAGCAGGTTTTATCATGTATGCATTTAAATCCCAATCGCTTGATGGAGTGTTAATAGTTAAAAATTCAACAGGAGAAAAATTATATGATTTAACTGTTTCTTTAAGTTTGTTATTATCCTCAAGAGTTCTGATTAGTTTTCCTTTTTTATCGTGCAGTGTAATAATGGTTGGTGCATTAGCATTGGAGTAATAATTAATATAATATTTAAATCCTTTACTAAAAACAGCTCTGTTCGATCCTTTTTGTGTACTTAATTTTTTATTACCTGTGCCATTGAGCTTTATAACAAATATATTTTTT
>JAVEZW010000044.1:0-19214 GCA_034002805.1 Bacteroidales bacterium
CAAATTCCATAATAATGATGGTATAAATATAAAATTTATAAGGTTGTATTAAAAGTAGAAAAGTTGTCTATTTTTCGACTGGCTCAAAATGACAACAATTTATTGATTAGAAGGTCACACTGAGAGAGGTCATCCTGAGCTTGTCGAAGGATGACAAACTATAAATACTAAAAGAGACTTTTTAAACAGCCTCATAGAAGAATAAAATTGGACTTTAGTACAAGAAATTTAAATTAAAAGATAATAAAAATTAATTAACTGATTATGTTTAAGTTTGGTCATCCGGAGTATTTAATTTTATTGATTGTAATTCCTGTATTGGCATTATTATATATACTTTCGGTTATTTATAAAAAGAGAGCACTTAAAAAATTTGGCGATCTTGAAATAATTGAACAGTTAATGCCCTATTTATCGAAAAACAGACCATTAATTAAATTTATCTTTTTAGCAGTTTCATTTGCTGCAGTTATAGTTGCCTTAGCTGATCCACAGTTCGGATCAAAGGTTGAGATTGTAAAGAAAAAAGGAGCTGAAATAATCATTGCACTTGATGTTTCGAATAGCATGCTTGCTGAAGATCTTCAGCCAAACAGATTGGAAAGAGCCAAACAAGCTATCTCAAAGCTAATAGATAAATTAGAAAACGATCGATTCGGATTGATCATTTTTGCAGGCGATTCGTATATTCAAGTTCCACTAACTACTGATTATGCTGCTTCTAAGATGTTTTTATCTTCGATAAACACGGGTATTGTTACAAAACAAGGAACAGCAATAGGATCAGCAATCGATTTAGCCATGAACTCATTTACTCCCGAAACCGAAATGGATAAAGCATTAATTGTTATTACAGATGGCGAAAATCACGAAGACGATGCTATTGCGGCTGCTAAACTAGCTAAAGAAAAAGGAATAACGATTCATACTATTGGTATGGGTAGTCCCGAAGGTGCTCCTATTCCTATTCGCGAAGGATATGGACAAACCCTGTTTTTAAAAGATCGTGATGGAAATGTTGTTATAAGTAAACTCGATCAGGTGGCATTGCAGCAAATAGCTTCAGAAACCGAAGGGATATTTATTCGTGCCAATAACAGTGATATTGGGTTGAACAAGCTTTTAGAGCAGATTAATAAAATGCAGAAACAAGAGGTAGAAACAAAAATTTATACTGAGTTTGAGCATCGTTATCAATATTTATTAGGTATTGCAATTTTATTACTGATCATCGAATTATTAATAGCAGAGAGAAAAAGCAAGCGATTTTCGGGTTTTAATATTTTTAAAATTAATGCGTAATATGAAGTGGATTAAGTTTATAAGCATATATATTCTAGTTCTGGTTGCTGTTAATGCATTTGCACAACAGGAACGTAAATTTATAAGAAAAGGAAATAAACTTTACGAAAAAGAAAATTACCAGGAATCTGAAATTCAATACCGTAGAGCCATCGACAAGGATAAAAATTCGTACAGTGCATTATTTAATATTGGCGATGCATTATACAAGCAACAAAAGTACGAAGATGCTACAAAACATTTTAATGATTTATCTGGTAAACAGTTAGATAAGGAAGATAAGGCTAAGCTTTATCATAACATCGGAAATTCGATGCTTCAAAACCAAAAGCTAAAAGAAAGCATAGAGGCTTACAAAGAAGCATTAAGAAATAATCCAAATGATATGGATACCAAATATAATCTGGCTTATGCACAAAAAATGATGCAGCAACAAGTGGATCAAAATAATGATGGAAAAGATCAAGAAGTATCCGAATTTGCTAAAAAATTAAAAAAACAAGCAGAAGTATTAGTTTTACAAAAAAAATATAGAGAAGCATATAGCCTTATGAAAGAAGGTGAGAAAATTGATAAAACTGTTGCAGCTTTCAGTGATTTCACAAATAGAATATTAGATGTAATTAAAATTGGTATAGAATGAAAAACAAGGTATCTATTATAATTATAATAATGTTTGCGCTTCCTTTAATTTGTAATGGACAATCGCTTGATGATTATCTTCATACAGGTTCTAATCTTTATATAAATGGACAAATGAAAGAAGCTAAAGCTAAAATTTTGGAGGGTATCCAAAAGTACCCAAACGACCAAAGATTAAAAGCCTTGGCAGAAAAAATCAAGGAAGACGAAAAAAAAGATAATCAAAAGAAAGACCAGGATAAAAAAGAAGAAGATAAGAAAGATCAGAATAAAGATCAGCAAAACCAGGATCAGCAAGATAAAAAGGATCAACAGCAACAACAGCAACCACAAATTTCGAAAGAAGATGCTGAGCGATTATTGCAGGCATTGGCTAATGATGAAAAGAAAACTCAGGAAAAACTAAAAGAAGAAAAGGCTAAAGCTGCCAAAGCCAGAGTAGTTAAAGAATGGTAAACAAGTTTCAAGAAGCAAGAAAAAAGTATAAAGATAAAAGAGGGATTAAAAAAGATGAAACGTTGGTATTTTATAGTGTTGGCATTTCTTACTACCTGTATTTACGCGCAGGATGTAACATTTACCGCATCAGCACCGGGAGTGGTTGAAGTGAATCAGCAGTTTAGATTAACTTATTCGGTTAATTCGCAGGCTGAGCGTTTTCTGCCTCCAAGTATTGAAAACTTTAATATCCTAGCTGGTCCGAGCACATCAACATCGAGCAATGTAAGTATTATAAACGGTAAGGTTACCCAGAATTACGAACTAAAATACACCTATATTCTTGAGGCAACAAAAGAAGGCGAATTTACGATTCCTGCTGCCGAAGTAACTGTTGATAAGAAGGAATACACCTCAAATGCTGTAAAAATAGAGGTTATTAAAGGATCATCTCAAAATAAACCTACAACCCAGAGCAATGCTTATTCACAGCCAAATCAAAACACACAAAGCACAGGAAACGTTTCAGATTCGGATAACTTTGTAAAAGTTATTTTAAGTAAAACAAAAGTTAAGCGCGAAGAACAAATTGTTGCAACCATAAAATTGTATACAAGGTTAAATATAACGAATTTTGCAGATTTTAAAGCACCCTCGCTTGATGGGATAATTTCTGAAAAAATTAATATTGCTCAATATTCTCTATTAAAGGAAAACGTTAATGGGAAAATTTATAATACTGTAGTATATGATAAATATATTTTATATCCTCAGAATACAGGGGATATTACAATAAAACCATTCGAAGTTACATATTTTTATACACCTCAATCAACTGGGGGGCAAAGAAGTATTTTTGATGATTTTTTTGGCACAAATGTGAGAGCACAGGCAAAAGCTTATAGCCAGCCAGTTAAGATTAAAGTAGAAACATTACCAAACAATAAACCCGCTTCGTTTGCAGGTGCTATTGGTAATTTAAAAATGGAATCGACCATTGATAAAAAGAGTGTTAAAACAAATGAAGCGATAACCTTAAAAATTAAGATTAGCGGAAATGGAAATCTTAAATATGTTAATGCTCCAAAGATAGAATTCCCAGTCGATTTCGAGGTTTATGATCCTAAAATCAGTGATAATATCAAATATTCAGATAATGGAGCTAACGGATCAAAAACTTTCGAATATCTTTTAATACCACGTCATGCAGGTGAATATACCATTCCTCAGTTTGAATTTACTAATTTTGATACGAATACCGGTACTTATAAAATTCAAAAATCAGGGCCATACTCATTGCAAGTAGAAAAAGGCGAAGGCGATTCGACCATGGCCATGACAAATGTATTTACAAAAGAAGATATTAAGTTTTTAGGCAAAGATATTCGGTTTATTAAAAAAGAAAGCCCTGAACTCACTCCTAAAAACAAGTTTTTATTTGGCTCAATAGGATATTTTTTGACATACATCTTAATCTTATTGCTATTTAGCCTGGCTTTTATACTACGACGCAAAAAAATAATAGAAAATTCGAATACTTTATTAGCACGAACCCGAAAAGCAGATAAATTCGCCCGTAAGCGATTACAGAAAGCATCAGAATATTTAAAACAAAATAAAAAAGAGGTATTTTACGAAGAGCTAGTTAAGGCATTGTGGGGTTACATAAGCGATAAGTTTAGTATTCCACTGGCCGGATTATCAAAAGATGCAGCAAGACAACAGATGGAACTAAAAGGGATTGAATCCGAAATCATTAATAACATACTTAGTATTATTGATCGGTGCGAATATGCCCGTTATGCTCCTGCATCGGAAAGTACACAAATGGATAAATTGTACGATGAATCTATTGAGATTATTAGCAAATTGCAACAACAATTTAAAAAATAGGTTACAAACAAAGAAGTGTCACAGCTACGCTGTTTAATAATTTGTAATTAAACCATGCTACAAATATTTTGCAACTACGTTGCAATCTTTGACTGTAAAGCATAAGGAATGAACCAATATAATTAAAAAGCTCCAGCGGAGCCAAATCTTTGTAAAAACAATTTAGTGATAATGATTAAAGCAGCGTAGCTGCGAAATAAATAGTATATTGATAAAATAAAGATCTAACAGATGAAAAAAATATTTTTTGCAATTATCATACTTGTACAAACCATTTCTTCATTTGCCCAAAGCAACGATGCTCTTTGGGAAACAGCCAACAAATTGTATATCGAAGGTAAATTCGATCAGGCGATTGAATCTTATCTAAAGATCAATAATTCGGGGTACGAATCAGCTGAACTATATTATAATATGGGTAACTCCTATTACAAAATCAATAAAATAGCAAAAGCTGTGCTGTACTACGAAAAAGCATTACAACTTTCACCTAATGATGAAGATATACGTTTTAACCTCGAGCTTGCAAACCGCTATGTAGTTGATAAAATTGAGAAGATTCCGGTATTTTTTATTACTAATTGGATTATTAGTATCCGAAATCTGTTTTCTGCAAACAAATGGGCAGTGCTAAGCCTCATGTTTTTCTTTGCCACGCTGGTTTTTATTACTATTTATTTAATTAGCAGAAAATACAGTTTAAAAAAACTGTCGTTCTGGATTAGCCTCTTGTTTATCGTTTTGTTTTTATCATCGCTTTACTTTTCGTATAAACAAAAGCAGGTTATTCTTAAAGATGATACCGCTATAATCATGAGTCCGTCGGTAACGATAAAAAGCTCACCCGATACCAGTGGTAATGACTTATTTGTATTACACGAAGGAACTAAAGTTTGGGTTTTAGACCAAATCTCGGATTGGAGAGAAATTAAGCTTAGCGATGGAACAAAAGGATGGCTTAAAGCAACAGACCTGGAAATCATTTAGTGAGAGGCAACTAAATTGTTAATCACTTAAAATGATTTGCAATGCTTCCTCCATTGACTGAACTGGCTCTAAACACGTATGATCTCTACAGATATAGATTTTTAGTTTATCATTAGTAAATCTATTTTCGAGCACAGGTAAACTGTTTTTCATACTTCCACCCGATAAAACAACATTCGGCAGGTACAATCGGTTAACTTTCTGAGCATATGATACTGATTCAGCTCCCATTATGCTCAGCTCATATGGTTTTTGAATTATCAGAATTAATAAATCAATCCAGTTGGCAAAATAAACAGGGTTTCGGATTAACTGATCTTTCAAACCTAAAACCATCGATTTTGATATTGAATTATACGATTCGTTTAGGTAATAATGCCCCAGAAGATACAGATTATGCGCCATCACTGAATTTGATGATGGAATTACCTGATCATTTATTTCTATTGTATTAGCTATGAGATCGTTACTGTTTTTTGAAGTGTAATTAAAATACCCCGACTCATTTTTAAAATTCTGAATAGTATGATTTGTAAGATGAACGGCCATATGCAGCCATTTTGAACTAAAAGTTACCTGGTAAAGTTGAATGAGTGATTGAATAAACAACGCATAGTCATCAAGAAAAGCGTCGATCTTAGAACCTCCTCTTTTAAAGCTTCGTGTCAAACCAAATTCACACGACATTAAATTGTGCTCAATAAACTCCGTTGTTTCAACGGCGGATTTTAAAAAGCATTCATCACCAAATGCTTTGTATGCATTAACAAGTCCGGTAATCATTAGAGCGTTCCATGATGTAAGAATCTTATCATCCAATCCGGGTTTTACTCTTTTTAATTGGTGATTTTTTAATATTTCTTTGGATTTATCAATCTCATTATTAAGCTCCTCGAGAGAGATATTGAATTTCTGAGCAATCTCGTTAACAGGTTTTAATCTTCGTAAAACATTTTTACTTTCCCAGTTCCCTTGCAGGCTAACATCATAATAATCACAAAACAATTCAGATTTTTCGCCCAGCAGCATATCTATATCAGGCTTTTGCCATACATAATATTTACCTTCTTCGCCTTCACTATCGGCATCTAAGGCCGAATAGAAACCTCCATCAGGAGAACGTAGCTCGCACTCAACAAAATCAACTATTTCGTAAACTACTTTTTTATAATCCTCTGATTTGGTTATTTTATATGCTTCGGAGTAAAGAGAAATGAGTTGAGCATTGTCGTAAAGCATTTTTTCGAAATGAGGTACATGCCAGTACTTATCGACAGCATAACGGGCAAAACCTCCATTCAGATGATCGTAAATTCCACCATCTTTTATTTTATCGAGTGTAAATAAAACATGATTTTTTACTTGATTATCCTTTGCATAAAACGAGTAGCGTAATAAAGGAAAGTAATTTACAGGAAGAGGAAATTTAGGCGAACCCAAAAAACCGCCATTCTCATGATCAAAGCTCTTACTTATTTTTGTTATAACCTGCGATATTTCGTCAAAACTGATGTTAGTGTTAACATCAGATGCTGCAAAATGATTTAGAGAAATAATTCCATCCTTTATCTCGTTTGCTATTTCAGCAAATTTGTTTTTATCCTCCTTATAGGCCGTTGAAATATTTATAAGTAAATCCTTCCATTGATCGGGCCTAAAATACGTACCCCCATAAACAGGTTTTCCGTCGGGTAATGCAAAACAGTTTAATGGCCAGCCTCCATTTCCGGCAATTAGCTGAACGGCATTCATGTAAATATGATCTACATCAGGCCTTTCCTCTCGATCGACTTTAATGCAAACAAAGTGCTCATTCATTATTTGAGCGATTGTCTTATTTTCGAACGACTCATGCTCCATTACATGACACCAATGACAGGCCGAATAGCCAATACTGACAAGTAAAAGTTTATCTTCAGTTTTAGCTTTTGCTAATGCTTTTTCGCCCCATGGCATCCAGTTTACAGGATTATGTGCATGCTGCAAAAGATACGGACTGGTTTCGTGAATAAGATCGTTGGTATATGGTTGGTTTGTGTTGCTCATTATTCCATTTTAATAGTCATAACAAGCAGGTGAAGTAAATGTTTAGAAACAATGAATTGATTTTGGTAAAATGTGAAGAAATGAGAAGACATGGAGAAATACATTAGAATAATTGGTGGGTCCGAAGCTGGAAGGTTGAAGTTATAGGCTAGAAGCTTGAAGTAAGAAGTTATAGCTCGTAGCTCATAATAAACCAGAAATCTTCTTCCATCGGGAAGAAAAGCTCACTTTGATATACTATTGATCACTTTAATTTACTTTAAATTAATTATTTTCTCAACATTATGTTGCCTCAGGTAGGTTCTTAATATCTGTTTTACATCTTTATTGTCGGGGTATTTTTGTATTACGTCCGAAAGGTTATCCAAATTATGATTAATATATTCAATATCAGCATAGCCAAAACCAATGTAACTGCCATTTGAGACTTTAATAACCGATCGCTCGTCATCACAACGGCCTTTATCAATAACAACAAAATCTTTCCATGCGAGGCTAAGCTCCTCAAGCATTTGTTCCACTCTTTTGTTATAAACTTCTACTGGTTCTTTTTGAACACAAGCACCATTGCACTTTTTAATCTGATGAAAAAAGCAAGGACCACTGGTTTCGTATAATCCACATAACTTTTGACATAAATTATATTTTTCGCATAGCATATAAAGTCGGTCTTTGGCTTCATTGTTCGAATTAAATGTTACCAGCGGCAGTTCATCCCGAATACTTTCAACTTTAAAAGTAATATACCCGTATTTATCGATATGTGAATAGATACCCGTGTTGTTTAATGTGCGGCGTTGTCGTCGGTTAAACTTTGGTTTATGTGTTTTTATTTCATTCGATTCGAGCAGTAATGCGACCAGTTCGCTCCCCGTCAATTCATACGAAATATCAAAAATCTCGTCAGCCATACGAATTGATTTTGAAGTACTTTCGTTATTGAAATGGCTAAAAACCCTTGACCGAATATCTTTGCTTTTGCCAATATAAATGATGTCTCCCTGCTGGTTATAGAAATAATACACACCTGTTTCTTCTGGTAATGCAGCAATCTTAGAGGCTTCGATATTAAAGAATTTCGAATTTGATTTTCGTCCTAGTGTTTTATCTTTTTGCAATAGCAACTCAAATAATTTAACGGTTGCAAAAGCATCACCCATGGCCCGGTGGCGATCAGTAACCTGTATGTTTAACGAATTGCATAAATTACCCAAACTATATGATTTGAATCCGGGAATAATTTTGCGGCTTAGTTTTACAGTACAAAGGCGGTCGCGTGAAAAATTGTATCCGAGGCTTTTAAACTCGCTTCGAATAAAATTATAATCGAATGAGGCGTTGTGGGCAACAAAAATGCAGTTTTCGGTAAGTGTAACTATATCTTTGGCAACCTCCCAAAACTTGGGTGCATTTTCGACCATTTCGTTGGTAATACCAGTAAGCTGCGTTATGTGTGCAGAAATTTTACGCTCAGGATTAATAAGTGTTGTAAAACTATCTTTAATTTTTTCGCCATCATGCAGATAAATAGCTATCTCTGTAATCTTTTCATTTACAGGACTTAAACCAGTTGTTTCAATATCAATAATGGCGTACATTTCAATTAATTAGTAGATAAAAATAAACAATAAAAAAAACACCCGAAAACCTTCGGGCGCATTTTATTATTAGTTTAGAAATTTGATTTGTAAGTCTTAAGTCGGAATCTAGAAGTTAGAAGCTAGAAGTTTTTTTATCTATTATCTTTAAACTTTTATCTTTTATCTTATTCACAAGCCTTTCCCTGCAAAATACTTCATAAACTGCATTCGCTCGTATGCTGCTGGATTTGTAGCTTTTTGCTGACTCATTTTCCCTCGAAAATCGTCGATCGATTTATATCCTTTTTCATCCATCCATTGAGTAAGATCATCAACCATATTGGTTAATACACCCTTACCATTTTTATAAAAGCTTGATGCAACCTGAACGGCATTAGCTCCGGCAAGTATTTGTTTTATAACTCCTGCCCCATCGTGCACTCCTGTAGAAGCAGCCAGATCACAGTCTACTCTGCCCGACATAATGGCAATCCAACGTAACGAAATCGATAATTCGTTTGGCGAACTCATTACATTGGTCGATAATACTTCGAAATTATTTATGTCAATATCCGGACTATAAAATCGGTTGAACAGCACCAATCCATCGATTCCTGAGTTCGAAAGCTTTTGAATAAATGCTCCAAGATTTGTTGAATAATAACTGATTTTAAGTGCAACCGGGATTTTTACGTGTTTTTTTACCTCTTTTACAATATCAAAATAAACTTTTTCATGATCTTGCGGAGACATTCCAAAATCAGAGGGCATAATAAACACATTCAATTCTAATGCATCAGCACCGGCATCCTGAAGGTTTTGTGCATAATATGGCCACTTTTCGGCAGTTACACAGTTTATACTTGCAATTATGGGAATCTTTACTGATTGTTTAGCATCTTTTATAAGTTTGAGATAATTCGTAAGACTATCATCTGTGGCATATGTATCATAGAAATCCATTGTTTCGGGATACAGGAAATTAGCCCTGTTCATTTTGTTTAAGTCTTTCTCCAACTCTCTTCGGATTTCTTCTTCGAAAATGGATTTTAAAACAATTGCTCCAGCCCCTTTTTCTTCAAACTCTTTAATGTCAGCGATTGAGTTAGTTAATCCGGAACTACCAGCGATTATTGGATTTCGTAAGGATAGACCCATGTAGTTTACAGTAAGATTTGCCATAATTGTAATTTTTAAGGTTTTTTTTCGTGAGATTAAATATACAAATTTGATTGGTTGATAACAACTCGTTATAATAAAATCAAACACAATTAAGGGTCAAATGTTCAACAAAACCTGAAAAACTTTTATCGGCTCTGAAAATCAGCAGATGAAACCTGAAGAAATGCTTTCCCTTTTACAAGTAGCGAATCTGCATATTGCCCAACCATTAAAATGGTATCTCCTTTTGTATTATCGAATAAGGCAACTGATGAGCTGTCGATAAAACCAAAACCGTCATTAAAAGTATAATAACCGAACTTATGGGCTGAATTATTGAACAAATCTTTACTAAAAGTAAATTGATCTGCATTTATATCCAACTGATTTAGCAAGGTTTTGGCAACATCCAGTTGTGATCCGTAAGCATCAATCCTTAGCGAATCTTTTTCGAGTGCACCTCCAAGCCATATCATTGGGATTTTGTATTTCTCTGGGGTGTAAACCTTGTCATTACCCGGGCGACCACTACCATGATCGGCTATTAGAATAAACAAAGTATTATCCCAGCTGGGTGTTTGCTTTATCTTTGAAAAGAAATCACCTAAACAACTATCACTATAGCAAACCGAATTCAAATATTGCGATGCTCTATCAGTACCTTTAATCTCAGATTTGAATGGCACATTAAACGGATCGTGGCTACTCAATGTAAAAAACACTTTTAAATATTTCCCGGTATCTGCAAGCATATCAGCATACAAACGATCAAAAACAAATTCATCATGAGCTCCCCACTTTGAAGTTAGCAGCTTTTTATCAAAACTTTCATCGGTAATCAGATTGTCGAATTCGCCATTAATAAAGTAAGATCGCATATTTGCAAAATCGATATCGCCACCGTAATAAAAATAGGTTTGGTAGTTTTTCCTCTTCAGTTCTTTGCTTATAAATGGCAGCGACTGTGTTTTGTTTGGAAACTTAATTATTGATGTAGCAGGTTGTGCAGGATGGCCGCTTAAAATCGAAACAATGCCTTTGTCGCTTCTATCAGCATTTGCATACAAATTGGTAAACAAAATCCCTTCTTTTGATAGATTATTTAGATTCTTTGCTACTGGCCATTGGCCTCCAACAGATTCCAACACTTTTGACGAAAAACTTTCGAGAATGATAATTACGATATTAGGATCTTTTTTCTGCAAAACATATTGTTGATTACCAGATTGTCGGTTAAGCTCAGCAAAGACTTCATTGGCCTGTTTTGCTTCGAAAAACTGATAGGTTTTTTCGGTATTCTTTTTATAAACCAACGAATTAATTACATTCCAAACCACATTAACCGCTGCATGATTTGAAAAACTGTTTTTACTAAAATAAACCTTTCCTGTATTCATTGGCGCAATTCCGAAACCACCACGAATAGGAATAATCATCAATCCGGTAATTAGTAAAAACATAAGGGCAGTAAAAATGCCAGCCTTGTTAACTTTTTCGGTAATTAGCAGCATTGTTTTCCTAAACACATAATAATAAAGCCAAGTAAGTGCTATCATCACTGCAAAAAGCACAAATATAAGCCATGTTTCAACCGAAGCCAGGGCATCTTTAGGTTGTAAAATATATAATAACGGTGTGGCATCCATACGATATCCCCAATTTTGATAAAGCTCAAAATCAGAAACGATAATACTCATTGTAAAAACTAAAAATACAAGTGTCAATCCCGAAAGTACCCATCGAAGAACCTTACCACTAAAAAAGGAGGTAACTAAAAAATGGATTGAAACTATAGCCATAATATAACCTGTTGCAGAAATATCAAGTTTTACACCATGTGCAATAATTAAAAACCATTCTTTTGCTGTGATTTCAAATGACAGATTAAAACTGTAGAGCATAAATAAAACTCTCGAAACAATAAAAATCAGTAACCAATAGAGAGCATATAATAAGAAGAGTTTTAATCTTTGTTTCATTTTGGGTTGATTGATTTTAGATATTTATTACCAGTTTGAATTCTTAGCGTAAAAATAACACAATTGAAATTAATTTGCAGATAATTTGTAAATTGTAAACCGGTTTAATTAAACAGATGAACAAATGAAAAATATTTTTTTATTCCTAATATTGGTTTTAAGCATTAGTTGTAAAACGAAACAGCCAGAAGCTGTAAAACCAGAATATGTAATTGTTATTCATGGTGGAGCAGGAAGTAGCGATCCGGCCAATTTTAGTCAGGAAAAACAGGAGTTGTATAAAACCGAATTAAACAATGCTTTGGCCATTGGTGAATCTATTCTTGCATCAGGCGGTACAGGTATCGAAGCCATTGAAAAAACCATCAACTATCTTGAGGATTGTCCGCTTTTTAATGCTGGCAAAGGTGCAGTATTTACTCACGAAGGTCGCAATGAGCTTGATGCCTCAATCATGTCAGGAGTTGATTTTAGTGCCGGAGCGATTACCTGTGTTACCGATATTAAAAATCCAATATCAGCAGCCATTAAGGTAATGACAAATTCGGATCATGTTTTATTATCAGGCAAAGGTGCTTCTGTATTTGCAAAACAACAGGGACTTGAAATTGTTGATTCGTCGTACTTTTTTACCGAAGATCGCTGGAAAGGACTACAGAATGCAATAGAAGCCGAAAAGCATGGAACAGTAGGATGTGTTGTACTCGATAAATACGGAAATCTGGCTGCCGGAACATCTACTGGAGGCATGACGAACAAACGTTACAACCGTGTTGGTGACACTCCAATTATCGGTGCAGGAACTTATGCAAACAATAATACCTGTGCCGTATCAGCAACCGGACATGGTGAGTTCTTTATCAGATATACAGTAGCTCATGATATTTCGGCTTTAATGGAGTATAAAAATATGAGTCTGATCGATGCTGCAAATCTTGTCATTTTGGATAAACTGGCTAAAGCAAAAGGCGATGGAGGCATTATTGCTGTTGATAAAGATGGTAATATCGCCATGGTTACAAATACAAACCTCATGTTTAGAGCGTATGCCAAATCAACTGGAGAAAAAGAGGTTGCAATATTCAAATAATTTTATCAATTTTGCTAACTCATTAAAAGAGAAGGAGATTTCTTTCTCTTTTTTAATTCTGAAATTAATCCTATGAAAAAAATTCTTTTTGTACTCTGTATCCTGGGTTTCTTTTACAACTCACTGGTTGCACAAAACATGAATACGGATCAAAGTCTTAGCGATAATGATCCTTACCTTAACTGGCATTTAAAATCACCTGAAAAAGATTTGATATATGGCGCCGAAGTTAACAAGGCCTACGAAACACTTTTACAAAACAAAAAATCTACAACCATTATTGTGGCTGTTATTGACGGTGGCATTGACATCAATCACATTGATTTAAAAGATAATATATGGGTAAATGTAAACGAAATACCAAGTAATGGTATTGATGACGACCAAAATGGATACATTGATGACATTCATGGTTGGAACTATTTAGGAAATAGCTCAGGCGAAAACATAGAATTCGAGAATCTGGAGGTAACCAGAGTATATAAATCACTTAAAGATAAATACGAAGGCAAAAAGGCGAGTTCTATTCCCGAATCTGAGAAAGAACAGTACAAGCTTTATCAAGAGGCAAAAAGCTCATACCTGGAGCAACTGAAAACTGCACAAAAAACATTAACACAGATTGAAAATTTTGAGTCGAATTACTTTGCTGCCGATCGGTTGATTAAATCTAAACTAAATAAAGAAACTTACGAATTAGCTGATTTAGAGAAAATTGAACTTACTGATAAGGATACAAAACGATCGGTTAAATTAATGTCCATTCTTTTGCAGAATGACTTTTCAATAAGCATGATTGATGGATTTAAAAAACATACCAGCGACGAGCTTAATTATCATTTAAACACGGAATTTGAGCCACGAAAAATAATTGCTGATAATATTGAAGAGCTTACTCCTGGTTATGGAAACAATAATGTATATGGCCCGGGAGCAGAACACGGAACGTTTGTGGCCGGTATTATTGCTGCAATACGAAATAACGATACCGGTATTGACGGAATTGCATCCGATGTAAAAATAATGGCATTAAAAGCTGTTCCCGATGGCGATGAACTCGATAAAGATATTGCAAATGCTATTCGTTACGCAGCCGATAATGGAGCCCGAATTATCAACATGAGTTTTGGTAAGGAAATTTCGCCACAAAAGCACCTTGTTGACGAAGCAGTTTTGTATGCACAGAAAAAAGGAGTTTTATTAGTTCATGCCGCTGGAAACGAATCTGTTAACCTCGATAAAAAAACGTATTATCCGGTAAAGATTACAAAATCGGGTGTTATTGCAGATCAATGGATTACAGTTGGAGCTACTGCAATGGAAGCAAATTTGGACTTTGTAGCTGATTTCTCAAACTATGGCAAAACAAGTGTCGATTTATTTGCCCCAGGCGTTGCTATAAAATCACTCGCCCCTGAAAATAACTACGGTATTATGGATGGCACCAGCTTTTCGAGCCCTGTGGTTAGCGGTGTTGCAGCGCTAATCTGGTCGTATTATCCCGATTTAACTGCAATTGATATTAAAAAGATAGTTTTAAGCTCAGTAAATACGTATCCCGATTTAAAAGTAAAACGACCAAATCAATCATCACGAAGAAGTAAAAAAACTAAATTTGGTAAATTATCGGCAACTTCTGGAGTAGTCAGTTTATATAATGCATTGCAAGTTGCTGACGATATTAAAACTTCAAAAAACTAATTTTTACTATGGCTTTACTCTTATTCTATTTATTTCTTGCCTTAACAATTTCATTTATTTGCTCAATAATGGAGGCAGTTTTGCTTTCAACACCGATGTCATTTTTAAAAGTTAAAGAAGAAGCTGGTCAAAAAGGAGCTTCGTTAATGATCAGGCTAAAACAAAACATTGACAGGCCAATATCTGCGATACTTTCGTTAAACACAATTGCTCATACTGTTGGAGCAGCAGGTGTTGGTGCACAGGCTACCAAATTATACGGTGAAGCTTATTTTGGTTTGGTTTCTGCAATTTTAACCATTTTAATTCTGGTTCTTACCGAGATAATTCCTAAAACAATTGGTGCAAGGTATTGGAGAGAACTTGCCACTTTTTCGAGCCGGGTTATTCAGGGTATGATCATTATTACTTATCCGCTTGTAGTTACATCGGCTTATTTAACTAAAGCTTTTTCAAATAAATCGTCAGAACAAACCACCAGCAGAGAGGAAATTTCTGCATTAGCAAATATAGGAGAAGCTGAAGGTATTTTCGGAGAAAACGAAAACAAGATAATTCAAAACCTCATTAAACTTCAAAGCATTAAAGTTGCTGAAGTTATGACTCCCAGGGTTGTTGTTTCGACAGCTGATGAGAATATGTCATTAGAAGATTTTTTAAAAAATAAAGAATTCCTTCGCTTCTCAAGAATTCCAGTATTTTCAAGATCAGAAGATCAGATTACAGGATATGTTTTCAGGCAAAAAGTTTTTGAGAAACTTGCCGAAGATCAAACAAGCATGAAACTTAAAGACATTAAGCGTGACATCGTAATTATTCCCGAAACTAAAACCTTATTTAGTGTTTGGGAAACTTTGCTCGAGAAAAAAGAACATATTGCGCTCGTTGTTGATGAATATGGCGGTATGGATGGCATTGTAACCATGGAAGATATTATCGAATCGCTTTTAGGGTTTGAAATTGTTGATGAAAAAGATACTATTACCGATATGCAGGCCTATGCCCGCGAAAGATGGAAAATGAGGCAGGAAAAATATAAGCAAATCAATAGTTTAGATCAAAACAGTAAACCCGCATAGTTCAATCATAACTTTTTATATTTGATTAAATGACTAAACGCGAACAGGTTCTGCAAACTACACTCGAACTAATTACCGAACTTGGATTTCATGCAACGCCTATGGCGTTAATTATCGAAAAATCAGGAGTAGCAGCAGGCACCATTTATTACTATTTTAAAAGCAAAGAAGAACTGATCGATACCTTATATGCCGATATTAAAAAGGAAATAGCATGCGCAATGGCAGATGGGCTCGAAAATGAATCAAACTACAAGCTAAAATTCGCTCTTTTATGGAATAATTTGTTTTTGTATTTTAACCAATACCCAAAAAAATTTGAGTTTTTCCAGCAATATTCAAACTCTCCATTAATCCGAAAAGAAATTAAAGAACTGAATAAAATTCATTATAGCAAAATATTTGACTATCTCGAAACTGGCAAATCATTAGGAATTATTCGTGATTTACCTCTGGTTATTTTACTAAATCTTATTATTAGCAACATTGCTGTTTTAGTTACTCTATCTCTAAATCAGGAAGTAGAACTATCTGAACAGATAGTGGCAAATACCATAAATGCCTGTTGGGATAGTATTAAAACAAATTAAACAAGGCTGTATCAAAAGCAAGATTGTTGTCTGTTTTTCGACTCCCGATCCCAACAACCCCTAATTTATGCGTGTTTAATTGGCTGGATTTAAGTAACACAATGTTACACAAAGTATTTCACAAAGTTTCACAATAAAAAAATTCACATAGCCTGGTGCTACTTTGTGCTCTAACTTTGAGAAACTCTGTGAAACTCAAAAAAGTATTGCGGATTTTGGAATCATTAGGACAGGACTAAATGATAACAATCTAACAATCAAGATGTCACACTGATAAATGTCATACTGTCCCGATAACTATCGGGATGTCGAAGCATATTCGAAGTGTGTAGACTATAAAAAAGAGGCTTTTGATACAGCCTCTTTTTACAATTTAATCTATCGGTTCAAAATCCTTTTTGGTAACTCCACAAACAGGGCATTTCCATGTATCAGGAATCTTCTCAAACGGTGTATTTGGTTCAATTCCTCCAATAGGATCACCTAGTTCGGGATCGTAAATATAACCACAGATTTTGCATTTATATTTTTGCATAACTGCTTAATTATTACATTAAGAAACTTAATAAAATACCTGCTGCTACTGCTGAGCCAATTACACCAGCTACATTAGGACCCATTGCATGCATTAACAGATGGTTAGTTTTATCGTATTCTAATCCAATAACCTGCGAAACACGCGCAGCATCTGGAACAGCTGAAACACCAGAATTACCAATTAACGGGTTTAATTTATTGCCTTCTTTTAGGAAAAGATTCATTGCTTTAACAAACAATACTCCTCCAAAAGTAGCTATAACAAAAGAAAAAGCTCCAAGTCCGAAAATAAATATTGATTTTGAAGTTAAAAATGTGGTTGCCTGGGTAGAAGCACCTACAGTTAATCCAATCAGAATAGTTACAATATCAATAAGCGGACCTTTAGCTGTATCGGCTAATCGTTTGGTAACAGTACTTTCTTTCAATAAATTTCCGAAGAAAAGCATACCAAGTAAAGGTAAACCGCTAGGAACAACGAAGGTTGTTAATAACAAACCAATAATAGGAAAAAGTATTTTCTCTAATTTAGAAACCTGACGTGGAGGTTTCATACGAATTACTCTTTCTTTTTTGGTTGTAAGCAATCGCATAATTGGAGGCTGAATTACCGGAACCAAAGCCATATAAGAATATGCTGAGATTGCAATTGCACCCATTAATTCAGGAGCTAATTTGGATGATAAGAAGATTGCTGTTGGACCATCAGCACCACCAATTATACCAATGGCACCAGCTTCAGCTCCTGTAAATCCAAAAGCAAGAGCTAATGCATATGCGCCAAAAATACCCAATTGAGCTGCTGCTCCAATCAAAATAAGTTTAGGGTTCGAAATCAGTGCCGAAAAATCGGTCATAGCTCCAATTCCTAAAAATATCAATGGCGGATATATTCCTTTAAGCACACCAAAATAAAGATAATTTAATACACTACCACTTTCATATACTCCTATCTGCAAACCAGGATAAAAGGGGATATTCCCAACGAGTATTCCAAATCCAATAGGAATCAACAACATAGGTTCAAATTCTTTGGCTATGGCTAGATAAATAAAAACTAACCCAACAAGTATCATGATTAAATGTCCAAAAGTAAAATTAGCAAATGCAGTATAGGTAAAAAACTGATTCAGGTGTTCACCAATAAAATTTAAAAAATTTCCACTTTCCATAGTCTATTCTCCTATTGTTATAAGAATATCCCCTTCCATGATCGAATCACCACGCTGTACTTTTATTGAAATTACTTTTCCATCTTTGTCAGAATCAATGTTATTCTCCATTTTCATGGCTTCGAGCATTAATAATTTCTGGCCTTTTTTAACCATATCGCCTTCGCGCACAAAAACATCCAAAATAACACCAGGTAGTGGTGATTTAATATGACCCATACCTTTTGGAGCAACAGGGCTTGACGTTTTCATAACTGATGGATGCGAATCGGTTGATGGAACAGATGCAGGGCGAACAAGTTTTGGTGTTTTTGTTGTCTCAAGTGTTTTTTCAACTTCTACCTTATAAGGTGTACCATTAACTTCAAGATCAGCAATATTATCTTCTACATTAATAATATTTACATCGTATTGATTACCGTTTATTTTAAATTTAAAATTTTTCATCTTTCTAATGTTTAATGTGTGGTAACTGGTTTAAACCATAAATTTTTGAACTCCATGGAGAGTAAGTACGAGATACTTTTTGAATAGTTAACCTTGTGCTTTCGATATCGTGCATTTGGCTGGTGTATAGATGTAAAGCACAACCAACCGCAGCAATCACTTCACCACTGGCATCTTCGATTTTAGCAATCTCTCCTGTTTCCTGTTTTTTCTGTCTTTCTTTTTTCCAATTTACATTATACAATTTAGCAACATATTTAAATGTCAGGTAAATAATTGCTAGTACTGTAAATACAATGGTCATTGAAATAAGTGTCATCCCTAGACCTGTAGGATCGAGAGTCACGAATTCATCGGCAGCTTTGTGCACAACTGGAGTATTTGTTTGTGTTTGTAATATTATAAAGCTTAACATAACTGTTCTCCGTTTTATAAAGGTAAATTTGAATGCTTTTTAGGAGGATTAACATCCTTCTTGGTTGCCAAAGACTGAAATGCTCTGATAATTCTAAAACGAGTATTTCGAGGTTCGATAACATCATCTATATAACCAAATTTAGCAGCAACATA
>JAVEZW010000045.1:0-19164 GCA_034002805.1 Bacteroidales bacterium
CTGACCCCGGAATGGAAAAAGCAGATGCACTTAACCAGGCTGTTATGAGGGCAAAGGCTATCTATGCGCTGGTAAATTTTTGTGTAGTAAGCAATATTGCTGATGATTATACAAACCTTCGCGAATCAGGTAATCAAGGTTTGTACGAAACCAAGTTTCAGGATTTCACTCTTTCAAAAGCGTTGATATTTTATAAAAATGATGATGTGGTTATTGTTGATACTTTTTTTACTAAGTACGATGAGGCAATTGTTTGTATTGAGCTACAAGCTATTTCTGACCCAAATAACGACACACTGGAGGTAAAAGGCGAACATATGCAGGTGTTCACCGAGCGTGGTGATCGAAATGAAAAAATCGAGTTTTACAATTTCTTCGTTAAAGATTCGAAGAGCATAAAAGATACCAATGCTACAATTCTGCAATATAACTTCCGAAAGTTAAACAGAAACTACGATATTGCTTCACTATACGGTAACAGAATGATTGAATTGCCAAACCGATCGTTTAATTACATCTCAAAAACTGATTTTGTAAAAGATAGCACTGATACAGATCTTCAGGCAAATACTCTTGCGATTGGATTATGGAATGGATATTTATGTGGTGTTTTAAGTAATATCTCCGATCTTTCTAAGCAGCTTGCCAGCCATGTAAAAAATTCAAATGATTTTTACACTTTAAAAAACGAAGGACTAATAAGAACTGTTGCCAGAAGCAAGGCCCGGTTCGAAATCAATAAGTTTAAGCTTATCAAGAATGAGATTTATATCGATCTGTATGGCGAAATAAGGCGATAAAAAAATCCGAAGTTGAAGCTTCGGATTTCTTTTTGTATTTTTTTAATTAATCACCATTATATCCTCTAATAATTCCTCGTTCGGATGTTTTTATAAACTCAAGAATGTAATCTTTCTCCTTAGAGTCAGGAATGTTTTCTGCGACATTTTTTAATGCTTGGGTAACATTTTGATCTTTAACAAAAACTTCACGGTAAATATCCTGAATTTGTGTGATAATCTCATTCGAGAATCCTCTTCGGCGCAAACCAACAGAATTTATGCCCGCATAAGCAAGTGGTTCGTGTGCAACAGTAATATAAGGTGGTACGTCTTTACGAACAAGCGATCCGCCCGAAATCATTACATGCCCGCCAATATGTACAAACTGATGTATCTGAACATCGCCACTGATGATCGCAAAATCATCAATTACAATTTCACCAGCCACATTGGTACTGTTCGAAATAATTATGTTGTTGCCTAGTTTACAGTCGTGGCCAATATGTACATAAGCCATTAACAGGCAGTTATTACCAACCACGGTTTTGTCTTTTGAAGCTGTACCTCTGTTTACAGTAACACACTCACGTAAAGTTGTATTATCGCCAATCTCTGCAGTTGTTTCTTCTCCTTTAAATTTTAAATCCTGAGGTATTGCAGAAACAACAGCACTCGGAAAAATCTTGCAATTTTTACCTATTCGTGCTCCATACATTATAGTTGTATTAGGACCAATCCAGGTACCATCGCCAATAATCACATTTCTGTCGATCCATGCAAATGCCTCAACAGTAACATCTTTACCAAGTTGCGCTTCGGGATGAACGTATGCCAAATTACTGATCATATATTATTCTTTAACTTTTGTAACTTTTGAAACCTGAGCCATTAATTCGCCTTCCATAACAAGCTCGTTACCCACAAATGCCTGTCCAAACATATTTACCAGTCCGCGTCTGATCGGTGCCAGTAGTTCCATTCTAAATAATATGGTATCACCAGGGATTACCATTTTTTTGAATTTCACCTTATCAATCTTGAGGAAAAGAGTTTGGTAATTTTCAGGATCTTCTACTTTACTTAATGCAAGTATTCCACCAACCTGAGCCATTGCTTCAACCTGCAGAACGCCCGGCATTATTGGCTGTGTAGGAAAATGTCCCTGAAAGAAATTCTCGTTCATGGTAACATTTTTTAAGCCTATTACCTGTTTATCGTCAAGATAAATAACTTTGTCAATCAATAAAAATGGATATCTGTGTGGCAAAAGTCCTTTAATATCGTTAATATCATAAACAGGCGGTTTGTTTGGGTCGTATTTTGGAACGGAGATGCGTGATAATTCTTTTTTAATATTATCCTTAATCACTTTTGCTAGTTGAGTGTTTGCCCAATGTCCGGGTCGTGATGCAACAATTTTACCTTTTATTGGCTGACCAATTAATGCTAGGTCGCCCAACACATCTAATAATTTATGTCGCGCAGGTTCATTGCTAAAGCGCAATTCTACATTATTTAAAATTCCTTCTTTAACTTTTACATGAGGTTTGTTAAATAAATCGGCCATCCGGTCTAATTCGTCCTGTGAAACTTCTTTTTCGATAATTACAATTGCATTTTGCAAGTCACCGCCTTTAATCAGGTTGTGTTTGAGTAATATTTCTAATTCGTGAAAAAACACAAATGTACGTGCAGGAGCTATCTCATTTTCAAAGTCGTGCGATGGATGGTATGATGCATATTGATGTCCGAGTACTTTTGAGTTGTAATCAACCATTACATCAACTGAGAAATGGTCGTCGGGATAAGCTACCATTTCAATTTTGTTCTTCTCATCGTAAAAAACAGTACGCTCTTTAATTACATACCAGTTTTTTTCTTCATCTTGTTCAACAATACCAGCACTTTTCAATGCTTCAACATATTTTGAAGAGCTTCCGTCGAGTATTGGTGCTTCGGGTCCGGTAAACTCCATCATTATATTATCAATCCCTAATCCAACCAATGCAGCTAAAACATGCTCAATGGTATGTAATTCGGCTCCATTCTCTCTGAGGGTTGTTCCTCTCGATGTTTCAACAACATTATCGACAATGGCTGAGATGATTGGTTTATTTTCCAGATCTACCCTTTTAAACTTGTAGCCGTGATTAGCAGGTGCCGGAACAAAGGTTATTTCAACATCGCAACCGGTATGTAAGCCTTTGCCTTTAAGACTAACAGATTTAGCAATGGTAGTTTGTTTATCAGATTTTTTCATAGTAAAATTTTCAACGTAAAAAGTGGTGCAATTTACGAAATTCTATTTTACGTTTATGATTTTTTTAAAATATTCTGCTAAACCTTCACAATATCAACTACTTTTGATTGCTTTTGAGCTCTTTTATTTCTTTTTCGAGAATTGATATTTGTTTTAAAATTTCGGGTAGTTTGCGGAAACCAACATACGCTTTCTGATAATCGGATATTTTATATGCCGGAGCACCCATCACGATTAAGTTTTCTTCTTTAATACTGCTTGCAATACCTGATTGGGCTGCTGCTTTAACGCCATCGGCAATGGTAAGGTGAGGAGCAAAGCCTACCTGTCCGCCAAACATACAGTTTTTTCCAATTTTTGTTGAGCCTGCAATTCCGCTTTGGGCAGCCATTACTGTGTTTTCTCCTACTTCAACATTATGTGCTACATGTGTTAAGTTATCTAGCTTTACCCCTTTACGAATGATTGTTGATCCCATGGTAGCTCTGTCGATCGTTGCATTAGCACCAATTTCAACAAAATCTTCAAGAATTACGTTTCCAATTTGAGGTATTTTTTTGTAGTTATTATCCGATTGAGGAGCGAAACCAAAGCCATCGGCTCCAATAACTGCACCGGCATGAATAGTGCAATTGTTACCAATAATGCATTCTTCGTAAATTTTTACACCGGCAAAAAGAGTTGTTCCTTCGCCAATAGTTACGTTATCACCAACAAAAGTGTTTGGGTAAATGCGTGCATTTTTTCCAATTTTTACATTTTCACCAATATATGCGAAAGATCCTATATATACGTTTTCATCAAGCTTTGCCGATGATGCTACTACGGATCGCTCTTCCACTCCTGTTTTTTGGGTTTTACCCTGTTGTGTTAGTTGTAGGAGCGAAGCAAATGCCTCATAAGCGTTAGACACTTTTATAAGTGTTGGATTTACTTCTTTTTCTATTTTAAAATCGCTATTTATTAACACAATGGAAGCCTGTGTGGTGTACAAATAATGATTGTATTTGGGATTTGATAAAAAGGCAAGTGTTCCCGGTTGAGCTTCTTCTATTTTGGCTACATTATTAACCTTAACGTCCGGGTTACCTACAATTTCACCTTTTAAAAAGTCGGCAATTATTTTAGCTGTGAATTCCATCTGCTTTTGTATTTAATTATAGATGTAAAAATAATACTAATCGGTTATATTCATTCGATTTCTTTCGGATAACACAAAAAATATTTTCGAACGGTTTTCGAAAGGACCGACATATTCAGCATATCCGATGCTTCTGCAATATCTATAATACGTCCATCTTTATACGCAATCTGTATTTTATCATCAAACGCACTATATGCATTTTTGCTGATATGATCGGTAAAAACAAAATAGGATAAGTCATTACCAGAAAATCCAACTTTTTTTGATGCAGCATCCAAATGTTTCTGTATAATATTTTTATCGAAAGGGTCGTTCTGGATTTCTATTTTGTAAAGATGCCTGTTTAATAAATTACTCGAAAGCATCGATAATATTGAATCTTTATCTTTTGCCCAGTGTTTTATCAACACAAAAATATCAGTATCATCAATTTTAGTAAAGGTTTCTAAAATATCTTTCACAGATTGATTGATGGCGGTATTTTTAAAAAAGAACTGAAATTCATCTGTTAGATAAACGTTATGGCCAGCCTGGATTAATTCTTTTACTCTTCGAAATATTCGTAACAACAATTGCTCTGTTGAAATAACCGTTTTATGCAAATAAACCTGCCAATACATTAACCATCGGGCAATTAGGAATTTCTCAATCGAATAAATTCCCTTCGCCTCAACAACCAGCTCGTCGTTTACAACACTAAGCATTTTGATAATTCGATCTGAGCTTACCACTCCCTCCGAAACACCAGTATAAAAACTATCACGGCGAAGATAATCAAGCCGGTCCATGTCTAACTGACTCGAGACTAATTGATGTAAAAATTTCTTCGGGTGCTGATTGGTAAATATCGAAATTGCTAAATCCAGCTTACCGTTATATTGATTGTTTAACTCTTTCATGTACAAAAGCGAAAGATCTTCGTGACTTAGGTTTTCAATGATTACCTTTTCGAGTGTATGAGAAAAAGGTCCATGACCAATATCGTGTAATAAAATAGCGATTGTTACCGCCTCTTCTTCGTTTTCGGTAATGCTAAAACCTTTGGATCGCAAGACTGATAAGGCCGAATCGACCAGATGTATTGCCCCAAGTGTATGCTGAAAACGGGTGTGTACAGCTCCCGGATAAACAAAATCAGTTAATCCGAGTTGTTTTATTCTTCGTAATCGCTGAAAATAAGGGTGTTCTATTAAATCGAAGATAAGATCCGAAGGAATATTAATGAAACCATAAACTGGATCATTTAGAATTTTGCGCTTATTTAACCGGTTATCTTTCACTTATTTCTGGGTATGAGTTAAATAACAAAAATAGAAGTTTTTACGATATATTAGGGATTTTGCAAGTTGGGAAATTGAAAAAACGATTTTTAAGTCGAATAATTTTGTGATTTTCAAGATTATTTCTATTTTTGCGCCTGAAAAAGTGAGTGAAGCGATTTAGGGGACGATGTCCCCTATTTTATTACAACAGAAAAAATGATTACACGAGAAGAAATAATTAATAGTATTAAAACTGAGGTTGCTAAAAAAGACGCTTTTATTGTTGATGTAAAGGTAAGCGCCTCGAATCATGTAATTGTTGAGCTTGATAGTAATAAGGGAATTACAATCGATGATTGTGCCGAGATAAGCAGAATTATTGATAAAAGCTTTAATAGAGATATTGAAGACTTTGAGCTTGAAGTTTCTTCTGCCGGATTATCTTCTGTATTTAAAGTAATCGAACAGTATTACAAAAATGTAGGTAAAGAGGTTGAAGTGATTCAAAAAAGCGGAAAAAAACTCGTAGGAAATCTAATGAGTGTTAACGAAAACGAATTTGTACTTAGATCAACCAGAACAGAACGGGTTGAGGGAAAGAAAAAAAGACAACTGGTAGTCGAAGAAACACCTTTAAAATTTGATGATGTTAAATCAACAAGGCTAGTAATACATTTTAAATAAAAGATAAAAAATTATATACAATGGAAAATTTGAATTTGACCGATACCTTTTCGGAATTTAAGGAACTGAAGAATATCGATCGCGCAACAATGATGACCGTTTTAGAAGATGTTTTCCGCAATTTATTATTGAAACGTTACGGTACCGACGAAAATTTCGATGTTATTATTAATATCGATAAAGGAGACTTTGAGATCTGGAGAAACCGCGAAGTAGTTAAAGATAAAGATTTTACAGATGGTAATTTGCAGATTCCATTATCTCAGGCAAAAAAAATAGACTCAGATTATGAAGTGGGTGAAGAAGTTACCGACGAAGTAAAACTTAAAGACTTTGGCCGCAGAGCTATTTTAGCATTACGACAGAATCTTACAAACAGAATCTTAGATCTTGAGAAAAATAATATTTACTTAAAATATAAAGATAGAATAGGTGATATAGTTACTGGTGAAGTTTACCAGGTTTGGAAAAAAGAAATTTTAGTTCTTGATGACGAAAACAACGAGCTTATTATTCCAAAAGCAGAACAAATTCCTTCCGACTTTTTTAGAAAAGGCGATTCTGTTAGAGCTGTAGTTGTTCGCGTTGAGATGAAAAACAATAATCCATTAATTGTATTATCAAGAACAGCGCCTGTTTTTCTTGAGCGATTGTTCGAACTTGAGGTGCCTGAGATTTTCGATGGGCTTATCACCATTAAAAAGATTGTACGTATTCCAGGCGAAAGAGCTAAAGTGGCTGTTGAGTCGTACGACGAACGAATCGATCCTGTTGGAGCATGCGTTGGTGTTAAAGGATCAAGAATTCATGGTATCGTTCGCGAATTAAAAAACGAAAATATTGATGTTATCAATTTTACAAATAACACCCAATTATTTATTCAGCGATCGTTAAGTCCTGCAAAGATTATTTCAATAAAATTAAATCAGGACGAAAAACGAGCAGATGTTTATCTCGAACCTGAAGAAGTTTCGTTAGCTATTGGTAAAGGTGGTTTGAATATTAAACTTGCCAGTCAGCTTACAGGTTACGAAATTGATGTTTACCGCGAAACCGATACCGAAGACGACGAAGACGTGAGCATTGACGAATTCTCTGACGAAATCGAAAGCTGGGTGCTCGATGCGCTTAAAGCGATCGGTTGCGATACAGCTAAAAGTGTTTTAGAATTAACGAGAGAAGATCTTATTAAAAGAACTGATCTTGAAGAAGAAACTGTTGATGATATAATTCGCATATTTAAGTCTGAATTTGAATAATAGAAAAATTCAAACTGAAAAATAATTCACCGGTTTTTGATATTTTTAAATAGGTTACAATTAAATTATGACAAGCGATAAAACAACAAGACTTAGTAAAGTAGCACGTGAATTTAACGTTGGGATTTCAACTATTGTTGAGTTCTCACACAAAAAAGGATTCGATCTCGATTCAAATCCTAATACAAAAGTACCTGAAGAGCTTTACAATCTTCTTGTTAAAGAATATAGCTCTGATGTTTCGGCAAAAAAAGAATCAGAAAAACTGAGTCTTTCAAAATTGCGCGAAAAGAGAGAAACAGTATCTATTAACGATATTCATCAAAAACCAGGTAACGAAGATGCAGATGACGATTCATCTGCTTCAGACGAAGAAATTCTTATAAAAGATTTCAATACCCGAAGTTCTCAGACCGAATCAAAACCAATTGCTGATAAAGTTAAGATCGTTGGTAAAATTGATTTGGATAAAAAACCAACTAAAGCTGAACCTGAGAAAAAGGTTGAAAAACCAGAACCTGTTGCCGAAACCACTGAGAAGAAACATCATCATAAAAAAGATGAACCTGTTGAGGAAAAAAAGGAAGAACAGGTTAAAGATAAAGACAGTGTTAAGGTTGTTGGTAAAATTGATCTCGATTCGTTAAATCAAAAAACGCGTCCTGATAAGAAGACAAAACAACAGAAAGACGAAGAAAGAGAACAAAAAGAATCGTCAAAAATTGTACATAAAAAAGTTGAGAAAAAGATTGAAGCTGAGGAAGAAGTAATTCAACCAAAAGAGACAATTCAACCTCAGGAAGAAGTTGAGCCACAGAAGGTATTTTTTAAGTCTGAGGTTCAAAAACTAACTGGCCCTACAGTGGTTGGCCGTATTGAATTGCCGGTTAAGGATAAAGATAAAAAGCAACCAGTTGCTTCATCAAACGATTTACGATCTAAGAAAAAGAAACGTAAACGTATTCATAAAGATTTCAAAGATCAAACAACCGTTTCGACTGAAAAGAAACCAGCCGAAGGAGGAACGGAACCTAAAAAAGAACATACTTTCAGCAAATTAAATAAGAAGAAAAAAAGACAATTACGTCCAGAAATTAGCGAAGTAGATGTTCAGAAACAGATTAAAGATACCTTAGCCCGATTAACCACAAAAGGAAAATCGAAAGGATCGAAACATCGACGTGAAAAACGTGAAGCTCTCAACCAAAAGCAACAGGAAGATAGCATTAAGCTGGAAGCCGACAAGCAAATACTTAAAGTAACAGAGTTTGTTTCTGTTAACGAGCTTGCAACCATGATGGATGCTCCTGTTGTAGATGTTATATCTGTTTGTATGAACCTCGGGTTAATGGTTTCTATAAACCAGCGTCTTGATGCTGAAACAATGGCTCTTGTTGCTGATGAGTTTAACTTTAAGGTACAGTTTATTAGTGTTGAAGTTCAGGAAGCAATTCACGAAGAAGTTGATACCGAAGAAGATCTTATTCCTCGTCCTCCAATTGTTACCGTAATGGGTCACGTTGATCATGGTAAAACGTCGTTGCTCGATTTTATCCGAAAAGCGAATGTTATTGCCGGCGAAGCTGGTGGTATTACTCAGCATATTGGTGCATACAGCGTTGAACTCGATAATGGACGAACAATAACATTCCTCGATACTCCTGGTCACGAAGCATTTACAGCTATGCGTGCTCGTGGAGCTCAGGTTACTGATATTGCTATTATTGTGGTTTCGGCTGATGATAATGTGATGCCTCAGACGGTAGAAGCTATTAATCATGCTAGTGCTGCAGGTGTACCAATTATCTTTGCAATAAATAAAATTGATAAAGCAGGAGCAAATCCTGAAAAAATAAAAGAAGAACTTGCTAATATGAACTACCTTGTTGAAGAGTGGGGTGGTAAATATCAATCACAGGATATATCAGCTAAGCAAGGAAAAAATATTGATTTGTTGTTGGAAAAAGTGCTTCTCGAAGCCGAATTGCTCGATTTAAAGGCAAATCCAAATAAGAGAGCTCATGGAGCTGTTATCGAATCTGAGCTTGATAAAGGTCGTGGATATATTTCTACTCTCCTTGTTGATGCAGGTACGTTAAAAATTGGTGATGTAATTATTGCCGGTAGTTATTTTGGACACGTTAAAGCTATGTATAACGAACGTGGTAAGCGAATCGAAGAAGCCGGACCATCAACACCTGTTCAGATATTAGGTTTAAATGGTGCCCCTCAGGCTGGGGATAAGTTTAATGTGATGGAAAGCGACAAGGAAGCCCGTGATATTGCTAATAAACGTGAGCAATTACAACGTGAGCAGAGCTTGCGAACACAAAAACATATTACACTCGATGAAATTGGTCGTCGTATTGCAATCGGTAACTTCCAGGAGATTAATATCGTTGTTAAAGGCGACGTGGATGGTTCTATCGAAGCATTATCTGATTCATTAATTAAACTTGGAACAGATGAGATTCAGGTAAATATTATCCACAAAGGGGTGGGTCAGATTTCTGAGTCGGATGTTCTTTTAGCTGCAGCCTCAAATGCTATTATCATTGGATTCCAGGTACGTCCTTCGATGAACGCACGTAAACTGGCCGAAAAAGAAGAGATAGATATCCGATTGTACTCTATCATTTACGATGCCATTAACGAAGTTCGCGATGCAATGGAAGGTATGCTTTCTCCTGAAGTAAAAGAAGAGATTGTTGCTACTGTTGAGGTACGCGAGGTGTTTAAAATCAAAAAAGTTGGTTCAGTTGCTGGTTGTATGGTTCGTGAAGGGAAGATTACCCGAAATACACGAGTACGTATTATTCGCGACGGAATAGTTATTTATACCGGTAACCTTGGATCTTTGAAACGATTTAAAGACGATGTGAAAGAGGTGGTTTCAGGTTACGAATGCGGATTGAATATCGATAATTTTAACGACATAAAAGTCGGAGATATTGTTGAAGGATATCAGGAAGTTGAAATTAAGAAAAAGTTGTAATCCAAATAGGTACAAAAAGGAAACAGCCCAAATTTATTTGGGCTGTTTTTTTATGAGTTTAGGAAAAGTTATGCATGAATCTCAGTTCAGGTTTTCGTTGAGTTTCCTTATCCAACTTTGAATAATATTAAAGAGATAAAATCAAGTACGCTAAATATAAATTCCCTCATTGAATTTGAACCACTATTAATTTTATGGATTCTCTTCTAGATTTCTTAAAGTTGGTCTGCCTTTTTCAAAATTCATTTCCCAAGTATTAGTAAAATCCCATATTACGCCATCATCTAAACTCCAATTATCTGGATTAGTAAAAAATGATAAATCCCCAAAATCATTTTCTGATAATGATTTTCCATTATTATCTTTTTCTGGATCAATTGCGCTTTGTGTAATTAGATTCCCATTGATAGTCATGGCAGAATTAGCATAATTATTATTATAATTAATATATAACGAAGAATATGGAAAAATTTGGTTTTTTGCACTTCCCAGTATACGATTACAATTACTAGATCCGGTTATGGTAGATGAAAATGCAATGCAATTGGAAATATTGAAACTATATGAGCTGGAACTTGTTTCAAAATACCCAACTATTCCTCCGGCGATGGATGTTTCATTGCCATCAAGTTTTGATGTAGTGTAATTATTTCTAATATTAATGGTTGCGAATGATTCAACGATATCAATGAATCCAATAAATCCAGATAAGTTACATTTTGTTGCGTTTTCTGTTGATTTAACTTCTCCTGTACTATAATTATCACTTATGTTAAAAGTACCTCCAAACCAGGCAGTAACTTCCCCAATAAAACCTGATGATGATGTATGCCCTTCAACAGTGGCAGTACAATAATTCTTTGTAATTATGAAGGATGCAGCATCAGAAGTGTTAACTCGTCCGATTAATCCGCCTGCTTTATAATTTTTTGATGTAATTTGTCCTCTTACAATATTATTTTCAATAGTAATTTTTGTATTGTCTTGTAATTTAATATATCCTACTATGCCGCCAACTTTTATATGTTGTCCTGAATTAGCTAGAGAATCCGTTAGTTGGATGTTAACTTCATTGTTTTTTAAAGTTATTGAATTTATATTAAATGGATCTATATTACCTACCAAGCCTCCTGCATAGTATCCATTAGTTACCGCTATAGTCCCGCTTACGTAGCAATTTTCAATATTGGTTAAAAGCCTTGGATTGGTTGCTAATCCACCAACAGAATATCCTCCTGTAAGATTAATTCCTTCTAATCTGAGGTTACGAATTGAATAAATTTCCTCAAATAATCCAGCGTAACCATTTCTATTACAATATAATCCGGTAATTGTATGATTGTTTCCTTCAAATTTACCTTTTACGTGCATAGGTATAAACCCTTCGCCGGTTGTAAATGCTTCCATTATTCCTTTACTAGTCTCTTCATTATCATCCCAATCAAGGCTAGTATCATTAGGATTTCTATAGCTTTCTTCATTATTAAAATCCAAATCCCTTTCTAAAGAAAAATGGTAATTCGGGTATTCAGAAAAATAATTGAAAAACTGAAAGCGTGATCCTATGTATGCTAAGTCTTCGATATAATATATTTTATATGGATTAGAAGATGTTCCTCGCCCCTTTAAACAGGAAACTTCATTTGTAAACTGGCTATAAATTTGATCGTACCGTTCGTTGTTTGAAATTTCTACTTTTAAATAAGAACCAACATCTTGGAGTGTAAGAATATAACTTGTTTCATTAGCATTTGGTATTCTATAATCAAAGCCATTTCCTTGGTTATCAGGGTATCTAATCCATTGTATTGAAACTTTGCTCCTATCTACATCTTCAGGTAAATTAATTGTTAAAGTATCACCTAAAGCAGTATTGCCAGCAATAGGTATTGTAAGGCCTTTAGGCAGGGTATATTCTTCTTCTTTTTCGCAGCCGATTAACAATAATAAACTAGTTATAATTAAAAATGATAAACTCTTCACCTTTCTCATGATATTTTTCATTTCTCTTTTTTGATTTTAATAAGTATTAACTTCTTAGTTATCCTTGAAGACAACTTGTTATTTTGTCAAAAATATCAATAACAATCAATTTTAAATAAAAAAAACATATAAAATAATCCGTATATATAAGACAAATCTTGTTTTTCGGTCATTTTTAAACAAAGAAAAAGTTTTATGAAACATGTTTCATAAAACTTTTCTAAAATTAAATAAAGTAACCTTTTTAGGAGGTTTTACCAATATTTTTTCTTTTTGCCTTTTATATTAATAAGGTAAAATTATGCTTGTAATAATTTTGAATAAGCAGCAGCGTCTAATAATTCGTTTAATTCAGCTGTGTTTTTAATAGCAATCTTAACAAACCAACCTTCACCATATGGATCTTTGTTTACAACCTCAGGTGATTCTTCAAGTTTAGGATTAACCTCCAAAACCTCACCAGAAACTGGCATAAACATATCGGATACTGTTTTTACAGCTTCAACTGTTCCGAAAACTTCTTCTTTAGCCAGGTTTTCACCAACTGTTTCGATTTCGATAAAAACGATATCGCCAAGTTCTCCTTGAGCGTATTCAGTTATCCCTACATAGGCTTCGTTTCCTTCAACACGAATCCATTCGTGGTCTTTTGTGTACTTTAGGTTTTGTGGAATATTCATAATAAATTATTTTTAATTAAGATTTGAGTAATTACAAATTCAAGTCAAAATTAATTAAAATTTTTATAAAATCGATTATTGGGTTAAAGTAAATCGTAAGCTAAATCCAAAACTGGTGTTTGCTGTTGGATATGATCTGGATATAAATGGCTCAGTGGAGTTGCGATCGTAAAACAAACGAATGGTTAATCTGTCGCTTAACTGATAATCTGCCGATACTCCAATAACGATTGTTTGCTGACCAGCAGAAATTGATTCGTCGTCTTCTGCAATTTTACGAAGTATAGTCATATTATCGCGTATCTTAAGATTCGCTCGTACATTTAAATCGCTTTTAAAATTCTCCTGTTGTTTACCAAAATCGAAAATCAGGTTAAAATTATCAAAGCGGTAACCTAAACTTACGCCTAGCTCATCGCTATATACATCGGTAATCTGGTTATTCGAGAAACTGAGTGTTATAGTTCTCGATTTTTTCATCTCAAACCGTGTAGTAAGATTGTTAATCCAGGTCATATCAACATTAATTAAAGGAGCAAATTGTTCATTAATAGATACTGATGATATGTTGTTTTCCGGAATAAAGTTGGATTGTTTGTCGATGATATAGCTATATCCATCCTGATCGGGTGTATAATCGAGATTATTAATAAATGTACCTATATTATAAGTTGATCTGTAAGCGTGACTAATGTTTATCGATTTAAAATATCTTTTAAGAAAAGGAATGTCTTTTAATCTGTCGAAACGGATATTCCAGTTAGGTAAAGGTATTTTCTGAAAGATATCTAATGCGATATTGTTTTTATCACTAACTCCGTAGGCTGATAAAAATGCAGGGATCATAACTTCTTGCGAAAGGCTTCCGTAGCCAGCATAATATCCGGGATCTGAAGCATGTGGATCGCTTGGGTTGTATAAATGTTCGCTGTTTGGAATACGTGTTTCTGATAAACGACGTGATATATCAACCCTGTTGTTTTTAAAATCTTCGTATGCCTGCGAATAGTAATTGTTGTCGCCGGAGATTTTCTCAAAGGCTGTAAAAATAGTGATATAAGTCATCGAGAAATTACCTGTAATCTGTTCGTTGTAGGGTTCTGTTCCGTAAACTGCCGACAAGTAGTATCTGTTATTATTTTCAGACATACTTCGGTTGGCCGTCAGGTCGATTTTTAATCCTCTAATTGGTTCAAGTGTAGCCCTGATATTTAAGTTTCTGTTTTCAGTCATCAGGTATGGGTTAATCATCGATGTATCATCAGTAAACCACCCATTGTTAATAGCTTTTGCTGCAAAGTCGTCGTCTTGCCAGCCAAAAACAAATGGCCAACCTGGTGCCGAGCCTGCATCAAATGCATCGCTCATACCCATTATTTGTGTTGATTCCAGATAGCCAGGTAAAGTAGTTCCATCGGTAATGGTGTATGATGCAGAAATGTTTTTTACCGACATCAGCAAAAGGGCTGTGTTTTCTGCAATAAATATCAGTGGATTATCTTTCTTTTCAACTTTGCCTTCAATGATTATCTGAGCATCATCCATATCTTTTTCGGCTTTAAAACGGACTTTGTTTTTCGATACAATATCGAGCTCCCCTTTTATTTCTTTGCCATCTTTATCAAGCACTTTTATGGTTACGGTTTCGGTGCCTAAATTATGATCAATCCCTTTTGGGCGGGCTGCTTTTAACGAAACTTTCTCTTCTTTATAAGTTACGGTTTCAATCTTTTTACTCTTTTTTCGCGTTGCATCACTGCTGTATTTCTGATTGATTCTCTTTAAAAATCCTGCCTTATTATAAAGGGTAACGAGGTTTGTTTGGCCATTTAACTGAATGGTTCGTGAGTTTCGGACAGTGTTGCCAAGTTCCATGTCGCTGTTTTTTAACACCGGACTTGCATCCCAGGTAAATGTTCCGTTATATCGAGCTGAAGCGTTTACCCAATCGAGTAAAGGTATTTTATTAATCGGTATTGTATAGGTAGCATTAATATTCTGACTAAACTGAGTATTACGGCCAAAATTCTGGATGTTGCTCCAAACTGAATCGCGCCAATGTTCGTAAGAGTTTCTGTCTCTCTGCTTATCAACCATTCCATAAGGTTCATCGATTCGCGATGTGTTTTGTGCCGAATATTCAATCTTTAATGATCTTGACAAATCATATTTCAGATCATAAAAGCGATTCCAGGTAAAATCTTTATTAAAAGATGGATCGATAATGTTATTCGGATTATTAATGTTTCTTGTCTTAACTTCCTGGTAGTTTCTGTTAATATCCGTTCTGAAAGAGAAACTTGATGGCAGATAATAAAAATTGAAATCTTTGATCAGTGCAAAGGCTTTATTGTTTAATACTTTTGTTGTTCGAAATGGCGTAACATTAGTAGGTCTTCCAATGTAATTATAATTTATTCCTCCGCGGTAGCTCTTCTGGATAAAGTATTCGGTGTTGATGTTTCTCGAAAACAGTTCGTTATAGGCATAATTGATAGAGAAGTTTGCAGGATCGTAAAAAGTTGGTTTTTCGGACTGCATGTTTACCTTAACATTTGTAAAGTTAAGGCTTTTACGTTGGGTGTAATCCTGTGCAATATTTTTTATCGAATCTCTTTCGGCTTTGTTTGCGGCCTTATCGAGAGCAACATTAAGTGGTACATCCGGTTCCAAAGGATTGTATTCGGGATTTGTAAAACCTTCGGCATATCCCGCATAAACAGGGATACTTACTTTTGATTTTTCGCTAAAAAACTTACCTAAATCAAGGTTGGTTGAAACATCATATTCAATAACTTCTTCCTTGCTTCTTTCGTTAACTTTTTTCTCTATACTTCCAAAACCTGGCGTACTCATACTACCAGCCAGATTTATTGTACCAAAATCAGCGAGGCGAGTCGAAAGTCTGGCTCGGGCAGCCCATCCACCATCTTCTTTAAAATCAGTTAATCGCAATTCGTTCACCCAAATTTCGCCAGATTTTGGCATTCCATCATCAGCTGATATAATATTATTTTGCTTGCTCGGATTTCTTACTCCGATCATAATGGTTCTAACATTACTGAGGTTTGGATTACCTCTTATCGAGTATCTTTTTTTACCTTTAAAAATCGAAAATATTGAATTTATGGCAATGGTCGAATTAGCTTTGTTTAGCTCTTCATTTCGTGCAAGTTTTATTTGTAACAGATCCTCTAAGAGTATTTCAACGTAGTTTTCTTCGGGCCATACAGCATAGCGGTCATTGTCTCCGTAATCGCTTGTTACCAAAGGAATCTCATACTCATAATAATTATCTTTATAATCAGTTCCAAGTCTGATAAATATTCGTAAATCCTCATCGTTCAATACCTCATTTTCGTATTGTTCAGCATGAACAAACATCTTTAACTTTTTATACTGTCTGATGTCCAGGTTTAATGATTTGTAGGCAGCTCTGGCATCGCCATCGTCGAGGTTTTTAACGCGCAAAACCATCGATTGCTCATTAAGCTGTCGTAGTTGGGGGTTGGTAGGATCGATAACGCGATCAACACCTGGAGGCAAAACATAATTGGTGTTTTCTTCGATATTTATCGAGGCAATATCTATTGTTCCGTTCGAGTATTCGGGCGATGTTAATGCTTCCTGACCTTCTAAAAGTGACAGATTATATTTCCTCCATTCGCCGCGAACAAGTTCGAGTTTACCAAAACGAAGAATGATACTATCTTCGAAATCACGCAGAAACATACGCATAAATCGAATGGATTTAAAATCCTGAATGGCTCCAACAACTCTTTCGGGTTCGCGAATAGGAATACGGAACTGATACCAGGCAATTTTTACATTTTGCTCTCCATTTGGCAAATCCACATCATGTCCCCAAACTTTATCAACAATAAAATTTTGACCTACACGCATCATTTCTGGGCGGATATCAACCTTATACTGAAAATAGCTTTCTGTTTCACTCAGCGTGTTGTCATTGTTAATGTCTTCACCATCAGGAATATTTGTTGCCGATGTAGGATAATCTTCAGGCGATTGCGCATCTGTTGGCGAATTTCCTTCGTGATTATTGTAGTTTTTGTATCGATCTAAAATACTAACCCTTTGGGCGTCATAATCACCACCTCTGTAGTAATGGTAATTGTCGTTTGATGGGTCTTCATTTATTTTTTCTAATGCTTCGGGAGTTACAACACCTTGAAGAGCTGTAAGATACCAATTGAAGTAGGTTTGTTCGTCCTCATCACTCAATCCATCCAAACCAACATCCTGGTATGTTCTGGCATTTGGCTGTGTATCATCAAAGGCCTTAACCAGCGATTGTTTTGTAGGAATTCTTCCCCAATCTGTTGTGTCAACATTTTCAACAGTTGATGTTCGTGGAAGTCCATTCTCAAAACTCTTTCGAGAGTCCTGCAAAATATCTTCAGAAATATTACCAAGGTTAAAATAGAGTTCACCACCTGCCTGAAGTGAGTCATACACAAATGGATCCATTAACCAGAATTCGATATATTCAACGTTTGAAGCTTCGAAGTCTTTCTGAGGCATATCTCTCATAATTCCACCCCATCGTGATCTTGGATTAACAAGTGTTCCATCAGGATTTACACCATCGTTATACCCGTCGTTTTCAAATGCGTAGTTATATGGACCTTTTTCATCAGGATAAAAAGCAAGGTTTAAAACCTGCAATGCTGCCGGAATTTGCGATTCGGGTTGTTTGTTAGGGAAAATTTCCTGTTCAAATATTTCGCGTACAAAATGATTGGATTGTTGTTGTGGATCGCTTTTTATATGTCCAGGAGTGCCTGTAGTGTTACGTAAAAATAAAGGATCAATTTTGTACCAAGCCAGTTTTGCCCTGTTATATCCAGAAATAACTCCATCGGCATCAGCTTCAGGAAATAGATCGGTCATTTCTTTCGGAATACTTGCCAAAACCCAGGCATTGTAACTGCGTATATCGAATGATGTTTCGCTGCCTTCAAAATCATCAATGTAAGCATTTCCCTCATCTTCGATGGCATCCGAATGACCTGGAATTAAATGAGCAAACTCAGCATCAAAATTTATCGATGATTTTTCTTTTGTTTCGAGAAATGGCAATTTATCAACTAATGTGGTTAAGAACTGTGATTCTGTTCTGTATGAGGTGTTTAATCCCCAAATAGTATTTGAAATGGGCTCTTCGCCAATAGCCACTTTTTGAGTAAGAGGTCTTTCTGTTAGGTTAATTACTGTACCACCAATATTAAAATCATCAGTAATTCTGTAGTTAAGATGCGTGCCAATAAGCGTCTTTGTTTGAACGCTATACAGTGCATTGCTTTCGAGAGAAACCTGTATTGGTGTGCCTGATTCTAAAAGCCCTGCATCAATAATACGAACTCTACCCAGGTTATAATCAACGGTATATTCTACATTCTCAGTTAATTTTCTTCCTCCGGCTGTAACGATTACTGATCCCTGAGGAATATTTATTGCATTTAACGAAATTTCAGAGCTTGCTGCCGACTGATATTCACCTCGCAATAAGAACTTATTTTTTTCTGCTACCAGCCTAGCATAGGTAAGCGTGGTGTCGTATAACTCCTGAAATACATATTTGTTAGCAATGATGCTGTCTGTAGTAGTTTCTCCAAAAGCTTTTCGTAGGTTTCTGCCAAATGGTTCCAGTACAGGAAAAATGATACGGCCATTCGACGAGTTTATAGTTATACCATCAATAAAGTCGAACCGCCCATCGGGAGTGGCATCGAGTTGACTGTTAAGGTTATCCAGATTCATAACCTTTAAAAGAATCTTTTTGTTTATTTTTCCTTCGGAGATATAATTTAAAGCATTACCGGTTTTATCGTCCTGATACAAAACATCAAGAATAAAGTTATCTTTATTAACCTGATAGGCTCCGATAGAATAAACATTTTTCATCATCAGGCTCCAGGTAGGAATGCTGGGTGTAAGCGTTGTTCCTTTCAACAGTTTGACAAACAGAACATTTTCGCCCGAAATACCATCAGTAGAAAACTCACCGACCTGAAACCTATCGCCATTATAAAAATACTCGTAAGCAACAGCCAGCACTTCGTCGGAGTTTAAGGCTACATTTAACGATATAAAA
>JAVEZW010000046.1:0-19105 GCA_034002805.1 Bacteroidales bacterium
TAAAAAAAACATCCCGGCCCCCCGGGATGTTAAACACTCTAATTTATTAACCTTGCTACTATATATATGAAGTAAATAATAGCCATTTTTAAAGATTGCAAATATATGACTTATAAAATCATACAACGTTTAAAACGCAAAAAAAATAATTCTAGTATTTATGTTTTATAACAACTTACAGTTTAAATTGTTCGCGAAAAAGCTAATAACCTATAACCCATAAAATACGCTGTTCTTCAATGCATTTATCGGTAAGTTCAATAAGACCTTTATTTACTAATATTAGTTTATCAAGGTAAAACTTCCATTTCGATTCCCACTCATGATCTTCTATAGCCAGCTCTTCAATAAAATCGGCTCCCAGAAAAATCTGATCAATATGGTTTGTAAATAACTCTAGCGAGTCAATTTTACTAAGGGCTTCGAGATTTTTTGTTAATTCATTCTTAAGAGGTACAATTTTGCGGACATTATATTTTGTAGCACCAAAAAACTCATATAATTTATTAGCATTTTCAAAACAACAGGTAAAAATATTAAACACTTCACCCTCAACAAACTTTGATTCAGAGTCGCCTTTTACGTAATTTTCATCATCACCGGTTGTGTTTAGCTCTACAATATTCAGATAATCTGAATCGAATAATTCAATTCTCATAGGATATGAAATAATTTCGGTTAAACATCAATTTAAAAATATCAATTATTAACCAAACCAACAAATAATTAGATAAAAAGATTTTAGCTGATTTTTTAAAAGCCAATGATCATAATATATAGCTTTGGTTTATTAGTTTTATTATCTTTATAAAAAATTAATTATGACCGGAACATTAATAAATGCAGGAGCAATAATAGTTGGAAGCATTATAGGGTTGATGGCTCATTCAAAACTACCCGAACGATTTGTTCGTATTGTTTTTCAAGGCATTGGATTATTTACCTTGTTTTTAGGGTTTTACATGGGATTAAAAACCAGTAATCTTTTTTTAATTATAATTAGCATTGTTCTTGGCGGTATTATTGGCGAACTCATTGATTTGGATTTACAAATAAATAAGTTAGGTGATCGCATTAAACTCAAATTAAAATCAGACCATTCTAAGTTTTCTGAAGGATTGGTAACTGCATTTTTGCTTTTTTGTATGGGCTCAGTTACTATACTCGGAGCTATTGAAGAAGGATTAGGCAATAAACCTAATCTGTTGTTGGCAAAATCGGTACTCGATGGCGTTTCGTCAATTGCTCTGGCAGCAGCTTTTGGATACGGAGTTGCTTTTTCTGTAATTCCTTTGTTGATATATCAGGGCGGATTAACCTTGCTTGCAACCTATTTTGGAGATTATTTTTCGCAATCAATTATTAATGAGCTTACTGCTGTTGGCGGGATAATTCTAATTGGACTAGGTATTACTATTCTGGAAATAAAGCAGTTAAAAATATTAAATTTTTTACCTGCATTAGTAATTATTATTATCCTGGCTTACTTTTTTGCCTAAATGTATGGATACAAGTAATATCATAAAATTATCAGGCGATCTGTTTAAAAAATGGTCGGGAAAAAATCCTGAGGCAATTGATCAGTTGCCTCATTCAGGATCATCACGTATTTATTTTAGAATAACCAAAGGCAACACACGAGCATTAAGCGTTTACAACACCAATATCATTGAGAATAATGCATTTATAAAATTTACCAATCATTTTAAATTCTTTGACTTAAATGTTCCATGTATCTATGCAACAGAATTGCAGAATAACATTTATTTAATCGAAGATCTTGGTGATTTAGACTTGCTAAGTTGGATTTACTCTCTGCAAAACAGCCCAACCCGCGAATCTGAAATTACAAACAAATATAAACTCGTATTAAAAGAGTTAATTAAATTTCAGACTATTGCCAACCAGAATTTTGATTATTCGATTTGCTATCCATTTAGTTCGTTTAATAAAGAAGCTATACTTTTCGACCTGGCTTATTTTAAGAATCAGTTTATAAGGGCAAGTAATATTGATTTTGACGAAAACCAACTGACTAATGATTTTGATCGATTTGCCGAATATTTGCTTCGAGAGAATTCTGATTTTTTTATGTATCGCGATTTTCAGGCGCGAAACATACTGCTAAATGACAATCAACCCTATTTTATTGATTACCAGGGTGGCCGCAAAGGACCTTTGCAATACGATGTTGCTTCATTGCTTTATCAGGCCAAAGCCAATCTATCAGAGAAAACAAGAACCAAACTATTGAATTTTTATATCAACGAAGTACAGAAATTAGTATCTATCAATCCCGAAAAATTTACTGAGTTTTATTATGCTTTTACACTGGTTCGCATATTGCAAACTCTTGGAGCATATGGCTTACGCGGATTAGTCGAAGGCAAAAGCCATTTTATCGAAAGTATTGCTCCTGCAATTTCTAATCTGGCTTTGGTAAAAAACAAGGTTGAATTTATAACACATACACCCGAATTAAAAAGATTAATTAATAAAATAACCGAAAAATAACTATAAATGAATCATAAATTAACTATAACAATAAATAGCTTTTCGTACAAAAGATCGATTCCTTACGATAAATCGGGCAATGGTGGTGGCTTTGTTTTCGATTGCAGAGCTATTCCAAATCCAGGAAGAGTAGAAGAGTATAAAGCATTATCCGGATTAGATAATGAAATTAAATCATACTTAGATGGTGAACCTGAAATGCAAAAATTTCTTAAAAATGTATTTGAGCTTGTCGATCAATCGGTAGGAATTTACCTGACTAGAGAGTTTGAAAGTTTAATGGTTAATTTCGGTTGTACTGGCGGGCAACACCGCTCAGTTTATGCTGCAGAAAAACTGGCTGGTTATCTGAATAAAAAAGATAATGTAATAGTTAAATTAAAACATGTTGAACTTGATAGAAAAAAAAGCTTATGAAAGCCATGATTTTTGCTGCCGGCCATGGTACGCGCCTTAAGCCTCTTACTGACTCTAAACCCAAAGCTCTGGTTGAAGTAAATAAAACAACCTTGCTTGAACACACCATAAATAAACTCATTGCAAATGGAGTAACCGAAATAATTATAAATGTACATGCCTTTGCCGATCAAATAATTGCTTTTTTAGATTCGAAGAATAGATTTAATATCCGTATCGAAATTTCCGATGAAAGAGATTTATTGCTCGAAACCGGCGGTGGCTTAAAAAAAGCAGCCTGGTTCTTTAATGATAGTAAGCCATTTATTGTTCATAATGTAGATATTTTAAGTGATATTGACCTAAATGAGATGATTCAGCAGCATATTGCATCAGGTTGTTTAGCTACACTTGCAATGGAGAAAAGAGATACAAGCAGGTATTTTCTGTTAAATCAAAATCTTGAATTATGTGGCTGGGAAAACAGTAAAACAAAAGTCAAAATCATTTCAAAATCAGGAAAAATAAGTCATAAGCTAGCTTTTAGTGGTATTCATGTTATCGATCCTGCAATTTTTGATTATTTTGAGAATGATAATTTGTTTTCAATTACTTCAAAATATCTGGAGTTATCGAAAAAGCATAAAATAATGGCTTATCAACCCAAAAACACCTATTGGTTTGATGTTGGAAAGCCTGATGATCTAAGAAAAGCAGAAAAATATTATAGTTTGATCTAGTTTTTTAAAATAACATTGAACAAGAACAATAAATTTTTGTATTAATTATTTAAACAAACCAGTTAGTATTTTATTAATTTAATTAAATATGGATCATTCAAAATCATATTCAAGCTCAGTAAAAAAAGATTCATTCGACACAATTAAAGAACCATTTACACGATTTTTAAAAATTGAATCTTCGGGAGGTATCATTTTAATATTAGCAACAATTGCTGCCTTAATCATTGCTAATTCATCGCTGGGAAGTGAATATGAATTATTTTGGAAACAGTATTTTACTATTGGAACCGAATCTTTTAACCTATCAAAACCTATCATTTTATGGATTAATGATGGATTAATGGCTATTTTCTTTTTCATGGTTGGGTTGGAAATTAAAAGAGAACTTATTGCAGGAGAACTCTCATCGCCAAAACAAGCAGCACTGCCAATAATTGCAGCTATTGGAGGAATGGTTGTTCCTGCTGCTTTATTCATTTTATTCAATTTTAATGACCCCGGAATAGATGGATGGGGTATTCCCATGGCAACTGACATCGCTTTTTCGTTAGGAATCCTTAGTTTGCTTGGTAAAAGAGTACCATTGGCATTAAAAGTCTTTTTGGTTGCATTTGCTATTGTTGATGATATTGGTGCTGTTTTGGTAATTGCAATATTCTATAGCGCCGAAATTCACTGGTCGTTATTATTTATAGGATTAGGATTAATTGCTCTTCTGTTTTTATTTAACTATTTAAATATTCAGTATATTCCTTTATACATGATTATTGGATGGATTGTATGGTACTTATTTTTAAAGTCAGGAATACATCCAACCATCGCTGGTGTTTTAATTGCTTTCTCAATTCCATCGACACGTAAAATACGACTAAAAGAGTTTAATGAAACTATAAGCCATTCTCTAAAAGATTTTTGCAATGATCCATGCGAAGACTCAATTACTTTAAACCATGAGCAACTTGCCTCAATTGATACAATGGAATCGCAAATTCATAAGGTACAAAGCCCTTTGCAGAGTTTAGAGCATACCTTACATCGATTTGTTACCTTTATAGTTATGCCAGTATTTGCATTTGCAAATGCAGGTGTAGTTTTAACCGGAGTAGGACTTGCTTCATTTAGTACATTAACTTTAAGTATTGCAGTAAGTTTAATCCTCGGAAAAATAATTGGGATTTTCATGTTTTCATATATTACAATTAAATTAAAAATAGCAGAACTTCCAGGAAGCATTCAATGGGAACATATTTTTGGGGCGAGTATCTTAGGGGGAATAGGATTTACTATGTCGCTATTTATAAGTAACTTAGCATTCGATAATGTTGTATTAATAAACCAATCAAAACTTGGAATATTAATTGGATCTATCGTGGCTGCTGTGTTTGGTTTTGTTTATTTAAAAATCATACTAAGAAAGGCAAGTCCAGTGAATAATTAGATCAATCATGATTAGACATAATCATCATTTTGTAAGTTCTATTAATTTTCTATTTTTACATAAAATTAAAATTCCAGCAAAATGAAAAAGCTTATTTCAATCTTATTATCTGGTTTGGTTGTTTTATCAGCATGCGATGAAGAAAAATCAAGCAAAAATGACATTGTAAACTTTACTATTACAACTTCGAGCTATACAGGACTAGATCAGGAAACCAAACAAATAAATACCGTTGAGAAGAAAGTAATAATAGCGATTTCTAATGCTGAGACAGATAATATTTTCCCTTTAACCATTACCCCTGAAATAACCGTTTCATCTGGAGCTACAATTAATCCATTGTCTGGCACTTCAGTTACATTTAATAACCCGGATGATTTTATTACCTATGAGGTAACGAGCGAAGATGGTGGAAAAAGCACCTGGACCGTTCAATTAATAAACAAGCAATTACAAAATACCGATTTCCAAAACTGGTATACCATAAATTTAACTTCATCAGTTGAATATAAGGAGGTTGGATTATCAGCAAACTCAACAATCTGGGCATCAGCCAATCCTGGTACAAGTTCATACAGTGTTTATAATACCCAACCTTATGTTCTGGACGAAGATACATTAGTTAGAATAAAAACAGATCAGGCAGGCCAAATTCCAATCGCGGCAGGAACATTATTTACCGGTAAGTTTAATTTAGCTGGTGCAATCACAAATCCCACAGATCCTAAAAAAGCAACAGATTTTGGTGTCCCTTATTTCTGGAGACCTGTTTCTATGAAGTTCTTATTTAAATACACTGCCGGAGAAACTTATATTAAAGCCACTTTACGTAATCCCGGAAATCTTTTTGGCGGATTCGACAGAGATACTATTGCTGGTGCAGATCAGTGCAATATTTATGCTATATTAGAAAAAACTACTGACACGGGCACCCTTTTAATTGCACGGGCTGATTTTATCTCAGGAACTACTGCCGATTTTGCAGAGCAAACTATTGATTTTGTGTATTCAAGTAGTGAGATTCCTAACCAAATAACGGTAGTATTTACCTCAAGTAAAGATGGTGACTTATGGACAGGCGCTCAAGGAAGCGAACTAATTATTGATGATCTGGAACTCTTATATTAGTTTTTAATGCGACAAACAGCTATTAATAAGTTTAATATTTGTTTTTTTCTAATATTATTTTCCATTTCTATAAGTTATGGACAGGAAAGGAAATTAGCGATCTATCCAGCTATAGGAGCTGATCTTGGCGGAGCTATACCTTTTCCTCTTTCTGACATTCCTGATGGTGCTGGGGGAACACCAGAGCCTTATGTTTTTTTGGGATTAGGAGCCGAATATCCAATTGTTGGAAACTGGAAAATAGCAGCAGAAGTGAATTACCGGGTTATTTCGTTCACAGCCGATGCGCGTGTAATTAGTCAGCCCTATTATCCAGGTGATGGACCGACCATGTATTTTTCGGGCGACACATATACCGATGTTGAACTGCGGTTAATTGAGTTTCCTGCGATTGGCATATACCAGTTACGCGATAGCAGAGCAATCCTTTTTGGTATTTATTACTCTGTAATTCTTGCAGGAGAATTTAATACAGATGCTAAGAATGGTGTTATTAATGCCGATAAATCTATTACCGACAATGCAATACTACCTCAAAACCCAGGTGCAAATGTAGATTATGCGTTCAGCGATGATCTCGACAACTACGATTATGGTCTATTAATAGGCTATCGTTACAAACTGGGCGATAAAATGAATCTTTTCGGAAAAATTCAGGTAGGCTTTAAAAGCATTTTTAAACCTGATTTTAATAATATCGATTACGAAATGTACAATGTTCGATTAAACATTGGAGCTTCTTACAGAATCTTTTAAATCGACCTAACCCTCTACCTGTCAAACCATTCTGTTTATATTTAATAACAAATGATTAAGCACTTAAATACCAGTATTTAAGTCTTTACTACTATAATTTGAAATAATAATTTTTATAAATCGATCATTTATAATATCTTTAATAAAATTTTTAAAAATGTATTTATCCATAGCAAATAAGTTTTTAACCACCAATTTTGAGTTACTGCTCATCATACTGCTATTGGTATATATACTTATTCTGCAATTAAAACTAGCCAAAAAAAATCATATTATTGAGTCATTTTTAAGTAATTTACAAAAAAAAGAAGAAGACCTTTTACGATCTGAATATAATATAAATACAGAAAGTTTAAGTAAAAAAGTAATTAAAGATAAATTCCTGAACGATGAAATCTACCGTTTCTTGTTTAACGATAACGATGATGTAAAAATTTATCTGCATTATACCCGCGAAAAATCGGTTGCCAATGAAATATTAACCGGTGGATTTAAGTTCGTTAATTCATTTTACAAAACCGCCGAGCTTGTATTTAACGATAAACTCTATTTAATGCATAGGCACAATGAACATAAACAATTTGGAGAATATGTTATTGTTATCAGCATTTCAAAAAAGAATTTTAATCACTACACACAGGAGCTATCAAAGCTCCAAGCAAAAAACATCGCCGTTGAGCAAATCCTAACCGAAATTGCCCACCAAACAGACGAAAATGGTGAAGAAGTTTATACGTCGCCAAAACAATTTATTAAAGGTTATTTTAATTATTTGAATGGAGCTATTGTTACAAATCCCTATTATAACCCAGCATATTTATCTCCGGTATTTGATGAAAACATCAATAAATTAAAAAAAATAATCACCTAATTGCATTGCTTGTCGTCAACTTTACTATTAATTTTTACTTAGATTTGCTTACTTAATACTTTGTTAACCTTTAGATTGTTGTTAATGAGAAAACAAAATAGCTTACTATACAAGTATGAATTAGTGCTATTTGCTGCATTTTTATTAATTAACCTATTACCTATTGCGCTTTTCAAATTCCTACCAACACTCGATGGACCATCGCATTTGCACAATGCAAATCTTATTAAAAACCTGTTTTTGCAGGATTCTGATTTTTTACATAAATTTTATGAGCTAAATACTGAGTTTATTCCAAACTGGAGTGGCCATTTTATGCTGGCCATTTTATGCTCTGTACTCCCGGCCTGGATAGCAGATAAAGTAATAATAGCAGCCTATCTTGTTTTGTTACCTGTAAGCTTTCGATGGTTTGTTAAGAGCATCAATCCTGAAAATTACCTGCTTTACTTTTTAATTTTTCCTTTCTGTTACTCATTTACTTTTTTCCTTGGATTTTATAATTTTAGCTTCGCTTTAATCCTTTTATTTGTAATCCTTGCATATTGGAACAAAACTCAAATAAAACCAACATGGGTTAACATTTTAACGTTTTTTTTACTTTTTACTACTTTGTATTTCTCGCATGTATTCGTTTTTTTAATTGCAATTATGGCTGTTGGAATAATCATACTAAAACAATTGGTTATTGAAATTAATAGCATAGAAATAAAAAAGCCATTTCGGTTATTTTTGCTGAGAATCTCAATTGTTGTTTTAACATCTGGTGCAGGAATTATTTTAAGTGCTAAATTTCTTCTATCGAGAACAGCTACAGACTATACTTTCATATCAAAAATTGAATTGCTTAAATGGATTCGGGATATTAGGCCAACCATTGTTTTTAATTTTGGACATGAAAGTGTTTATACTCACATCATTTTTTATCTGATTGTTGCACTTACAGCATTTGCAGTAGTTTATAAAATTAAAGAGATTACAAAAACCACCTTTCGTGAACTATTAATTAGTTTGGCTATAAAAAACGATTTATGGTTTATTTTTTCGTTTTTACTACTTCTGCTTTATTTCTTTATGCCCGATTCTAATGGCTATTCGGGATATTTTACAGTTCGTATGGGCTTACTGCTGTTTCTTTTTTATATCGCATGGTTATCATTTCAACATTATAAAAAATGGGTAATTTACTTTTCAATAGGGATAGTTTTTATTGCCAATACCTGCTTAAACTATTATTACATAAAACAAGTTCGACAATTAAATAAACTTGCAATAGAAATTAATAATCAAAGCAAGTTTATTGAAGATTATAAAGTTGTTTTGCCTATAAATTTTTCGGCGAATTGGATGCACGGTCATTTTTCGAATTACCTAGGAATAGATAAATCAATCATAATTCTCGAAAATTATGAATGTGGTACAGGCTATTTCCCTGTAAAATGGAATAATAATTTTCCGAATACAACTATTGGAATTTTATCTAAATCTGAGTTTTGTATTGATTGGAAAACAAATTCTGCAAGTTTAACTCATCATCCAATTGATTATATCTTTATTATTGGTAACACGGAAGAATTGAATAATCCCTGTGCAAAGGAAACAGTTCAACGCATTCTTTCAGAGTATCAATTAATATCACAAACAAAGAATACACAACAGTTTATATTAAAACAAATTAATTGATCATTCTAAATGTCCATTCTGGAAAATCAAATCATTAATAAATTATTTAGATAATAAAACACCCAAATCATAGCATTCTTTAAGAATATTTTGATTTTTATCAACATCTGTTTTTGCAAGATGTTCTGGTATTCCAAGTTTTTTATACAATTGATTCAGTTCTATTTCGTTTTTAGTAATTTGCCTGATTACAGCTAAACGAGTTGCTTTAATGGCATGCAATCGGTTTTCTTCGCCCATCACATCTTTCATATATTCAAACAAATCGATTACAGGCTGTGCATCACTATCATCAGATGAACCCATAGATAATAATAGGACAAAATCTTTGTTCCATTTTTGCCAGGGAGTATGTTTTACTGACTGCTCAGTAATCTGAACATGCACAAAAGAGCGAAATCGGTCAATAATTTTTTTAAGAGGAGCCGTAACGTAATGAAAATATATAGGCGATGCGAAAACCAATATATCAGCCTCGGCTATCTTCTGACTCAAGTTTGCCCAGTCATCACCTGTAATTGAACATCTTTTTATAAGATTACATCGTAAGCAGCCATTGCAATAATCTATTTCTAAATCTTTGGCAATAACATGCTCTATTTGGTTTGAACTGATTTTTGCACCATTTAAAAAGTGATCAATAAGAATGGATGTATTACCCTGTTTCCGTGTACTCCCATCGAGTACAAGTACTTTTTTCATGTTTGCTGTATTTTAAAACGAATTGATAATTTCTTATCCAATTAAGCTGTTTCTCTTTGTGATCTTGAGACTTAGTGGCAAAAATAAAATGCCACTAAGGCACTAAAACTCAAAGTAACACAAAACAGTTGTTTAATTATAATTTTGTAAAGGAAGTATCTTTAAAATAATCACTCATTGAGCTTACCTTTCCATTATAAAACTGAAAAATAGTAACTCCGCTATTCGCGTAAGGTTTACCGTCTTTACTTTCGCCTTGATTTGTCCATATAGCACAAGCTCTTTCTCCTTCAATAAAAACTTCTGAAACATTAAATTGCAATACAGAGTATTTGCGCAGCAAAGCCGTTAAAAACAAAACAACACGCTTTGCTCCTTCTATCTTTCCTGCTCCGGGAAAATCAAAAACAAGGTTTTCGGTAATATTCTTCTGCATTTCAGAGAAATCGCGCTTATTCATGGCATCAAATACGCCCTGTGCCATTTTTTTATAATTAATTGAACTTGTCATTTGAGTTATATTAAATAGATCTGCAAATTAAAAAAATATCACGATTTTTTCTCAAACAACTATGATTTCTTAACTTGCATAAATAATTATCAACCTGTTAAATTTTGTTTTATGGATGTTCAACTAATTAAATCTGAGATTCTTGATTATTGTGCACAAAACCAGGATCAAAATAATATTATAAAATATTCGCGTTATTTTAAAGGTGGGTTTGTTGGATATGGATTAGATTCGGGGTTGATTATAGAAAAATCAAAAGAAATAGTGGCTAAATATAACCTGGATATAAAATCTGCTTATGCTTTGTGCAAAATTCTGGTTAAAGAAAAAGAATACGAAATACCCAGTTTTGCGTTGCTGATTTTAAATGAATTTTCGAAAGAATTTACAAAAGATACACTCAACGAATTAAAGGAATGGTTTTCGCTAGGTATAAATAACTGGGCTCATACCGATGGTTTGGTGATGTATTTTTTTCCTACGTTATGGAAAAAGGTACTAATAAAACTCGAAGACCTATCGCCTTGGCGAACTGCAAAAAACAAATTTCAAAGACGTTGTGTTCCCGTTGCCATGATTAAATACTTAAAACATTGCACTGATTATCAAAAGATGTTTGCTTTTATTGATTCTATGATGATGGATCCGGAGCGTGAAGTTCACCAGGGATTAGGATGGTTTTTGCGTGCATGCTGGAAAAAAGACAGATTGCAAACAGAAGCATTTCTAATGAAATGGAAAAACGACTGTGCCCGGCTGATTATTCAATATGCAACAGAAAAAATGACAAAAGAAGAACGATTAAAATTCAGAAAAGACAAATAAAAAAAGAGTGCTGTTTTAATAGCACTCTTTCAATTTCTAAAAAAATCATTTTAAATATCTAAATCACCTGTATAAGAATCAACATATGAAGGAGCAACCCGAACTCTGTTTTTCTTTGCCCATTCTTTCATTTTTGTAACAGCGTAAGCACAATCAGGTTCAAAATAAATGTAATTTAACTGATCAAGACCGATCATCTGATAGTAGGTGAAAACACCATTTTTCATTGTAGCATCGCCATCATATGAATAAGTGTTTGTGCTTGATGCCACAGCAAGAACTCTACCAGTAGCTTTTAGAGCAGAAGCCATAGCGCCTATCTGGCAAGCATCGAATGTAAACATCATCTTTGTACTCTTGGCGGTAGAGAATTTGGTTTTAAACCATGAATAATTAATGTAATACAAATCAGATGAAATAATATTTCCTTTACTTCCATGACCAGAATAAACAAAAGCAATCTCGTTACCAGCAACTGATTGACTGGCAAGTGTGTTAATTGCATTCTCAATAGCAGCTTTAGTTGCAGATCCATCGGTTAAAATAGTTACACTATAACCTTCGGCTTGTAATTGGGCTTTCCAATCCATAGCATCATCATCGCAATAATTTAAGTCATTTGCTGTACCTGCATAATCAGAAATACCAATAACAAGAGCATACTTTGCACCTTTAGCCATGCTTTCGTTTAATTTTACTGGTTGAGTTTCGATCACCTGAAATTGTGCAATTACATTTTCGGGTCTGTTATCAACTGTAGCAAAATCAGGACGAACTGTAAATGATTGCTCAACAGTAAGATCTTCCTGAGGGATAATACTTTCTTCCTGAGAGCAGCTTTGTAATAACAATCCAGCAAAAAGCGCAACAAACGCTAGTTTAGTCCATTTTTGTGTTTTCATAATGTTTAATTAGGTTTAATAATTAGAGTTTTGTTTAATAACAACCAAATATCTTTTTAATTTATTTGATAAGCAATATCGATTATCGATAAGCCCCAAAAAACATACAGGTAAGATTGTATCTGTTAAATAGAAAGTTACATTAAAACCATGTTATCTTATTGATTTTCTGCAACTTTTAATAGGTTACAATTCCTGAATAAAAAATATTAACACTTTGTTTATATTATCTTTAAAATAAGATAAACAGAATTAATTTCGTCATCAAATTAATCCAAAATATGATGTGTAAATAATTATTTTCGAGGTATTTACAAATGATATTAACAACATCTATTAAACTCTACATTCAAGAATATTGTACAGTTATAAATGAGATAATTAAAACTTTAGGAGAACCTATTAAGTACTTCGTCCCTATAGTTTCGTCCGATTGTAAATTTGCGACCGGCAATCTCTACAAATGCTGATGTAAACAAATCTACTTTAGAATAATTTATTATAAACGATCTGTGTATTCTTATAAAATCTGATGCAGGCAATTCCTTTTCAATAGCAGATAGACGCTCGTAACAAATTATTGAAAATTCGGATGTATGCACTTTTATGTAATTGTCTAAACTCTCAATGTATAAAATATCTTTAAATTGAATTTTATAATTTTTTTTATCTGATTTTAAAATAATGTAATACTTCTCCTGTTTTTGTTCTGAGCTTAAGGCCTCTGGCGGATTTGAAACAGAAAGAAACTTATTTACAGCTTTTAAAAACCGTTCGAACGAAATAGGTTTAACCAAATAATCCAGGGCATCGAGATCAAACGCATCGACTGCAAAATTACGGTAGGCAGTAGTAAAAATCACCTTGGGCGGTTTTGCTAATGTTTTTAAGAATTCTATTCCAGAAATACCGGGCATGTTGATATCGAGAAATAACAAATCTATTTTCTCCTTATTTAACAATTGAATAGCATCAAGAGCTTTGGTAAAAGTTTGTACACATTTAAAATCTTCGAACTTACTTAGGTGATCCTGAATAACCCGAATGGCAATAGGTTCGTCGTCAATAATTACACAATTGTATTTTTTATCGTTTACCATTTTTACTTTAATTCAATTACTAGTTTAATTGAAAAACATCCAGCATCTTCCACAATATCTAATTGATAACTATCTTTATAAATCAATTCAAGCCTTTCTTTACTATTATTTAACCCAATTCCCTGACCTTCCTGTTTTAAATATTTATCATTTGAAAGCTTTGAAGTACTATTTTCAATGTTAAAAATCAATTGCTGATCTTTAATATGCAAATCTATTCTAATAAAACTCTCAGTAGGGTTATGAAATCCATGTTTGAATGCATTCTCAACAAAGGGAAACAATATAAGCGGCGCTATTTGCGCATTTTCTGGAATTTCCGAAAAATTTGTTTTTACATTAAATTGCTCATCGTGGCGTACACGTTCCAATTCAATATAATTTTGGATAAATTGGATTTCATCAGCTAAAAGCACTTCTGGCTTGTCGCATTTGTAAAGCATGTAATCGAGCAAATCGGAAAGCTTAACAATTACATTTCTCGACTCATCGGCGCTTTCCTTAACCAACCCATATAAATTGTTAAGCATATTAAACAAAAAATGCGGGTGAATCTGTCCTTGTAATAATTTTAGCTTTGCATCATTTAGTTTGATTTCCGCTATTTGCTTTTGTTTATTAATATCATTCTTTTCAATTAACTTTCTGTACGACTCTTTGACAAAATGAATAACTGCTGCAAACACAATAATCAAATAGCTACCTGTAACCATAATAATAATATCATCCTTTTGAGGAACCATAATATTCGGATTATATGCATTATAGATAACAATTAAAATTAATGAGTATAAAATCAACCATAAAATCGTAACAAAAACACCAACAATTAAATAAATAAAAACCAATAATTTACCTGTAAACAAATACCTTGGAATTAAATAGTTATTTACAATATAAGTAACAATATAACTTAGTGTAATAATGAAACTTACGAATACTAAACGAATGGTATGATCGTAACCTCTATTACTAAAAATAAAAAAAAGTAAACAAGCAGCAACTAACCAATATATAATTTGCGCAATCCAATTGCTTTTTTTTATTACCAGATTGTATATTTTTTGATCTTCCATAGATTGTTTCAAAGATAGTATATAATTTTTCTGCAGTATCCGACTCTTCATTAATTTATGTAAACAACAATTTAATCACCCTAAACGGAAATAGCACGTTCGCCAGGTCGTTTTTGTTATCTGGATGATAAAATCGTACTTTGGCATAAATATTTTTTTACCTTGATTAATCGGATGTATTATTGAATCAGTATTAATCAAAAACTTAAAATTATGATCGTAAAACATTTTTTTGAAGGTGGACCTTATTTAATGCTCCTTATTTACATTATGTGGATTGTTGTGTTATTTTTTGCTGCTAAACTTTTGATAAATTATTTTTCTGACAAAAGAAATTTAGTAAAGCTAGAAAAGTACAATTCAATCATTTTATTTAGTGGAAGCTTCGCATTCCTGTTCGGAATTTTCGGACAAATTATTGGATTCTTTCAAATCCTAGATGTTATTCATAGAGAAGGAGATATTGCATTTTCTCTAATTGCAGGGGGATTAAGAGTAACGCTAATTACAGTTATTTATGGATTTGCATTATTGCTTGTATCTGCAATCATCTGGTTTGTAAACCGAAATCTGTTAAAAAAATAAATCTTTCTATCGAAAATAGAATCAGGCAATCTTTGTAAGTTTGCTTGATTTTTTTTAATCTTTATTCATTTGAATAGTACAATTCGAAGTTTAATTTGTTGTTTTAAGAAAAATCTACCCACTCTCTAAAACCCTATTAATAGGGAAAACTAAAAAAATATTTAAAAATATTTATAATTTATTTTGAAATATCAAATTCACATTGTATGTTTGTACTAGTCTTTTAGTACATTATTTCTTTACGACAATGATACATTTTATTTTAGATCCAAAAGCAGGTGCTCCTTTTTATCGTCAGATTATTGACCAGATTAAATTCGGTATCGCATCAGGCAATCTTAAAATTGGGGAGCAATTACCAACAGTTCGAGCATTGGCTGTTGAATTAAAAGTAAATCTAAACACGGTTGCAAAAGCCTATAAAGAACTAGAAATACAGCAAATCTTAGAAACGCAACAAGGTACAGGAACATTCATCAACAAAATTGAAATCCAGATATCTGAAAAAGAAAGAAATAAAAAACTTCAGGATATCTGTAATGAATTTTCAACTATAGCCTTTAGTTATGGATTTACAGTAACTGATCTTATAAATCAACTTCAAAAACAAAACTCTAATTAAAAATATATACTAAATGAAAACAACTACAATTACAAAAGGCTTTTTCAATCCTGTTTCGCTTACTTTATTAATTGTATTATTAAGTGTAAGTATTGGGTTGTATTTACTTGGAATAATTAACATTCCTTTTTTAGGAGCTCTCCTAATAATCTCGTTCTTCATAACCAGTTCAATTTATATTGCTGACCAATGGGAAAAGGGTGTTGTTTTAAGGATGGGAAAATACAAAGGTCTTAAAGGTCCGGGATTATTTCTTATTATTCCAATAATCGATAAAGTGCACTTATATATTGATCAGCGTGTTCGTGTCACTGATTTTAAAGCAGAACAAACCTTAACCAAAGATACAGTACCTGTAAATGTTGATGCCATTGTGTATTGGACAGTTTGGGATGTTGAAAAAGCTGCACTCGAGGTTCAGGAATACGAAAAGGCTATTTCATATATAGCACAAACCGGGTTACGCGATATTATAGGAAAGCATGAGTTATCAGATTTATTGCAAGAAAGAGATAAAATTGCTGAAGATTTACAAAGAGTACTTGACAGCAATACTAATTCATGGGGAATAACATGCCAAACTGTTGGAATAAAAGATATTATTATACCACTTGGATTAGCTGATGCAATGAGTAAAGAAGCTCAGGCTGAAAGAGAACGAAGAGCAAGAGTTATTCTGGGAACAGCAGAAACTGAAATAGCGGAGAAATTTGCTAAAGCCAGTGAACAGTATCGCGACAACCCTGTTGCTTTGCATCTTCGAGGTATGAATATGCTGTTTGAAGGATTGAAGGAAAAAGGTTCAATGGTTATAGTTCCTAGTTCTGCATTAGATTCAATGAATCTTGGAGCAATGGGTGGTTTAATTTCATTAGCAAAAACAAATGAAAAATAAAATGAATTTTTATAACTCATATTTTACAAACTAAAAACTTTAATTATGTCAGTAGCAGATTTATTAGCACAACACTTCATCGAAGGCGGACCATTCTTTATGACACTTCATTACATCATGTGGATTCTTGTAATACTTTTTACAATCAGGTTTTTAAGAAATTACTATTCGCAAAACAGAAATAGTAAGAAACTTGAGAAATTTAACCAGACCATTATTTTTATTGGTGTTTTTGGATTACTTATTTCGTTTTTTTACAGAACCGCAGGTATTTATGGCGCATTGGCAGCAATAGAGGTTGCTCAAGATATTTCTCCAACTCTATTAGTTGGTGGATTAAGAGTTTCTCTAATTGCCCCATTGTATTCTTTCTTTTTATTTCTAATAACTATATTAATCTGGTTTATTTTCAGGAATCTAATAAAAGAATAATTTTATATTCCTATTTCTTTCAGGCATTCTTAGTAAGTTTGCCTGATTTTTATTTATAATGTCATGAAAATTGAACATATAAAAGCTTCTAAACTCACCACGAACCAATGGTCGGGTGGTACAACAACACATCTTGCTATTTACCCAAAAAATGCTGAATATAAGGAGAGAAACTTCCAATTCAGAATAAGCACTGCAACAGTTGAATCCGAAGAATCCACATTCACGCGATTACCAGGAGTTTTAAGAAAACTAATGATTTTGGATGGTGAAATTAGAATTGAACATAAAAATCAACATTCTAAAACGCTTAAGAAATTTGACCAAGATGAGTTTTCGGGCGATTGGGATACAAAAAGCCATGGAAAAGCAACTGATTTTAATGTAATGACTACTGGTAATACTTTTGGAGATATTGAAGCCATAACATTGCAAAAGGGAGAAAGATACGAGTTCTGGAAATCAAAAAACCTTGACTTTTTAATTTTGTATGCTTACAAAGGACCTTTAAATTTTAAAACAGAAAATCATTCATATTCAATTGAAAAAGGAGATGTTTTAATTATTGATTCAGAAGAAACAAATAAGTTTTTTATTGTTGAGTCAATGTCATATTCAGAAATAATTATAACTCGCATTTCTATTAAAAAATAGAACGCTGATTATTATGATGATTATGATAATCACTGATTAAAAATCATAACAAATCTGCTTAATCAGCGTTATCCGCGTTCCATTTTGCTTACTTTTTTGCAACTTCCCATATTGATTCAAAGATTATTTACAAATGCAGGTTTTTTTGTAAGATCGGAGTCCAAATTACAATTGCAAATCGAATTAGTTTCCCACTTAAATGGATTAATCCCTTAAAATCAAAACTCCAAAATTTTAGTATGTATTTTTAGTTATGATCGAATTATTGTAAATTTCGATTTTAAAGTTAATTAATAGGATACCCAAAAAAGTTTAACATAAAATCAAAATATGAAAAAGTTTATAATTCCTTTTCTTGCTATAATCGTTGCTTTTTCGTGTCAGCCGAAACAAACTGAGATTAAAGCAAACGAAACTCAAGCTATTGTTGAGCCTGTAATAGATTCATCACTTATAAAAAAGCTTAAGGCCGATGAATATGGAATGAAACAATATGTTATTGCTTTTCTAAAAAGAGGCCCGAATAAGGCAAAAGACTCCACCGAAGCTGCAAATTTGCAGAAGGCACATCTTGATAATATCATTCGTCTGGCTGACGAAGGTAAATTAATTCTTGCTGGTCCGTTTATGGATAATGATGATGTGCGTGGAATCTACATTTTTGATGTAACAACCATTGAAGAAGCCGAGAAACTTACCGAAACAGATCCTGCAATTCAGGCTGGAACACTAGTTATGGAGCTAAAACCATGGTACGGTAGTGCTGCATTACTTCTTGTACCTGAGGTACATAAAAAACTGGAGAAGAAAAATATTTCAGAGTAAAAAAGCTGCTTCACATTAAGTTTATCAAGATCTACACTTCAACACTCTTCGACGAGCTCAGAGTGACATTAATCAATATGATTGGTTTGCAAAAGAAAGTTGTCATATTGAGCCTGTCGAAATATATACAACTTTCTGACCTTTGAAATAATCTTTATTTCTTTATTTGGTAAAACACACCCCGTTCCTGACGATAGGTTGTTAATTTTCCATCAGCATCGAGCACATCGAGGTATTTGTTTATTTCGTTAACATGCAATCCGAGTATATTTTGCAGATCTTCTAATGTACATGGCCTACGCGAAATAGTTTCTAAAATGGTATTTTCAATATCTTTTCTAAACGATTGATTTTCTTTTCGTTTTGCTGATGCAGCAATAATCTCAACATTTGGCAATTGCCATAAATCAATAATATTTTGAAGCTCAATTCGGCTAGCTGCTCTGA
>JAVEZW010000047.1:0-19031 GCA_034002805.1 Bacteroidales bacterium
TATCATCACTAAAAACTTATTTGGTTTTAATGTCTTTTAAATTCTTTTAAATTTCTTTGGCACATCTATTGCCAATATGTAATTCCGACTGATTTTTTTACTTGTATGACAATCTGTCGGAAAAATTATCTATTAAGAAAAAAATAATGAGTGAAAATAACAGAAATTCAAAAATAATTGGAAGCATAATTGTTGGAAGAGAAATGGAAAACAATGGCGAGTTTATCCCTCTGATTTCGGATGATGAAGATGATGTAAATTTACAAAAGCAGGATATCCCTCAAGAATTACCAATTCTTCCGTTACGAAATACCGTTTTATTTCCTGGTGTAATTCTGCCAATTACAGTAGGAAGAGAAAAATCTATTCGTTTGGTAAACGAAATATACCGAAGCAATAAAATAATTGGTACTGTTGCTCAAATCAATCCTCAGATTAATGAACCAGAGGAAAATGATTTTTACAAAACAGGAACGGTTGCCCATATTTTAAAAGTATTAGAAATGCCCGATGGCAGTACTTCTGTAATTATACAAGGCAGACAACGATTTAAAATCAATCAGGTACTTCAGTCAGAACCTTACCACAAGGCCAAAGTAACACTGTTAAAAGATAAAACACCTATTGACAAAAATCGCGAATTTGAGGCTATTGTTGGTTCGCTTAAGGATACTTCATTACGAATTATTAAATTATCGAGCAATATTCCACCTGAAGCTTCATTTGCAGTTAAGAATATCGAAAATCCTAAGTTCCTGATCAATTTTATTTGCTCAAATAGCGATATTGATTTAAAAAATAAACAGGCTTTGCTCGAAATGAGCAATCTTAAAGACAGAGCTAGTAAATTACTCGAATTTCTGACACGTGAAATACAATTGCTCGAACTTAAAAATGATATTCAGAGCAAAGTAAAAAATGATTTAGACCGACAGCAAAGAGAGTATTTGCTACATCAACAAATGAAAACCATTCAGGATGAGCTTGGTGGTAGTCCAATAGATCAGGAAATAAACGAACTACGGAAAAAAGCAGAATCGAAAAAATGGACCAAAGAAGTTGGTGACACTTTTAATAAAGAAGTTGAAAAGCTACAACGACTAAATCCTGCATCAGGGGAGTATTCGGTACAACTAAATTACCTTGAAACATTACTCGATCTGCCTTGGGGCGAATATACAAAAGATATTTTTGACCTTAAACGTGCTCAAAAGATATTAGACGAAGATCATTTCGGGCTCGAAATAGTTAAGGATCGAATTTTAGAATATCTGGCAGTTTTAAAACTCAAAGGCGATTTAAAATCTCCTATATTATGTTTGTATGGACCTCCGGGTGTTGGAAAAACATCATTAGGTAAATCTATCGCCAAAGCGCTGGGTCGTAACTATGTTCGAATGTCGCTGGGTGGGTTGCATGATGAAGCCGAAATTCGCGGTCACAGAAAAACTTATATAGGAGCGATGCCAGGTAGAATAATTCAAAATATTAAAAAGGCAAAATCATCAAACCCGGTTTTTATATTGGATGAAATTGACAAGGTAGGCAAAGATTTTCATGGTGATCCAGCATCAGCTTTACTCGAAGTACTTGATCCAGAGCAGAATAACGCTTTTCACGATAATTACCTCGAATTAGAATATGATCTTTCGAATGTTATGTTTATTGCAACAGCAAATACAATTGCTTCAATAAATCCTGCATTGCGCGATCGTATGGAGATGATTGATGTTAGCGGTTATATCGTTGAGGAGAAAATTGAAATTGCAAAACGACATCTGGTTCCGAAACAACTCGAAGCACATGGAATAGATAAATCTAAGGTTACATTAAGTAAATCAGCGATTGAATATCTTATCGAGAACCATACACGCGAATCGGGTGTTCGAACACTTGATAAAACACTGGCTAAGGTTTTTCGTAATGTAGCACGTAAAATTGCGTTTGATGAAAAATTAAATAAAAATCTGGCAATAACGGATATTAAAACGATTTTAGGACCTCCTGAGTTTTCGAAAGACAAATATCAGGGCAATGAATATGCTGGAGTTGTTACCGGATTGGCTTGGACAGCCTTTGGCGGCGAAATTTTATTTATTGAAAGCAGCTTAAGTAAAGGTAAGGGAACCTTAACACTTACAGGTAACCTGGGTGATGTAATGAAAGAATCGGCCGTAATTGCGTTGGAATATATTAAATCGCATGCAGCAGATCTTAAAATTGCTGATGAATCATTTGAAAAATGGAATATACATATTCATGTTCCTGAAGGAGCAATTCCAAAAGACGGACCATCGGCAGGTATCACTATGGCAACCTCAATAGCATCGTTGTTTACACAGCGAAAAGTAAAACAGAACCTTGCCATGACAGGAGAAATAACTTTGCGTGGTAAAGTATTGCCCGTAGGTGGAATAAAAGAAAAAATTCTTGCTGCTAAACGTGCCGGAATTACAGAGATTATAATTTCTGAAGAAAACAGAAAAGATATTGGTAAAATTAAGGATATTTATATCGAAGGATTAACTTTTCATTATGTTAAAGATATTATGGAAGTTCTTCATATCTCTTTATTAAAAGAAAAAGTGAAAAAAGCGGTTAAGTTATAATCCCATGTATTTGTTTATTTGATACATTTGTTTATTAACTATCTATTTAAAAAAAATGAAATTTATTAAGCGCATTTTACTCATTTTACTTTTACTCGGTTTAGGATATCTTGCCTTTGGTTACTGGGCTATTTATGAGCGAGGTGTAATGGCAGGTAAAGTCTTACGAATTACCGAAAAAGGAATAGTTTTTAAAACTTACGAAGGCAAGTTAAACCTCGAAACCTTTGGCGCACTTAAAGGCGCTAGCCCTATTGCTGAATCATTTAATTTTTCTGTAGAAAAGGATGAAGCCGAGGTTATTGAGCAATTACAGCAAGTATCATTAAGCGGTGAAAGAGTAAACCTTCATTTTAAAAAGCGGTATTTAACCATTCCTTGGCGTGGTGAAACAAAGTATTTTATTACCAAGGTTGAACGGCAAAAGCTTTAACCTTTAAGAACCATGTATAACTAATTATTTATGTTTAATTTTAAAACTATGAAAATGGGCGCAGGTATGTTTTGGGGTATTTTACTAATTCTTATTGGTTTAGGAATAGTAATTCGGGTCGTTTTTAATATCGACTTCCCTATCGTAAAGTTTATTGTGGCTTTCTTTTTTATTTTTCTTGGGATTAAGATCCTGATAGGCAACTTCGGACCAAAAAATATTCGTCATGACGAAAACACCACCATGTTTGGCGAAAGACGAATTGAGGGATTAGATAACGATCATAAGGAGTTCAATGTGATTTTTGGAAGCAATATGATTGATCTTCGCAATGTAGATTTATCGCAAGGTTCAAGAGAAATTGAAGTAAATGTAATTTTCGGAAGTACTGATATAAAAATCAGTGAGAAAACACCTGTAAAGATTAAAGCTGAATCAGTTTTTGGATCTGCAAGAATGCCTAACGGAAATACCGCATCATTCGGATCAACCCAATATAAATCAAATACTTTTAGCGCCGACAGCAATTATTTGTATATTAAAACAGATGTAGTTTTTGGTGGCGTTGAAATTAAAAGCTATTAATTATTTAATGTAGATATTTACAAGAGGCTGCTAAAACAGTCTCTTTTTTTACCCATTCCTTTACAATCATCAACAAATTAAGATTGACTGCGCTCAGTGTGATGAACTGATAATTAGATTGTTCTTAAAAAATAATCATCAAAAAGTCGACATGTTAATTAACCTTTTCAAAGACAATAGTTTCTTCAGAAAAATACTTTTTAGCCAGAGGTCTTAAATTGTATTGCGAAGCCATAACTTCGCCATAGGCACCAACAGAGAAAATTGCCAATAAATCACCTCTTTTGGATTCTGCCAAAGGTACTTTGCGCCCAAAATAGTCTGATGATTCGCAAATAGGTCCTGCAATATCATAAACCTGCGATCCAAATGTGGAAGAAAGATTGATAATCTTATGGCTCGAATTATATAAGGCTGGACGAATTAATTCGGTAAATCCCGCATCGCAGATGATTGTTTTACGGCCACGATTTTCTTTTACATACAACACTTTGGTTATAAGTATTCCACATTGACCAACAACCGATCTACCTGGTTCGAAATGAACCTTTTGGTTGTTCCCTATCTGTAAGTGACTTTTAAAAACCGAAAAATAAGTCCTGAAATCAGGAATCTGATTTACAGGACTTTCGTAATTAATTCCAAGGCCACCTCCAACATTAAGATGAGGTAAATAAACATTCTTCTCATGTAATTTATTTTGTATGTGGTTAATTTTATGACACAGGCTAATAAAAACCTGTTTGTCTGTTATTTGCGATCCTATATGAAAATGAATTCCAGTAAAATCAATATATTGATATCTGTTAGGATGATCAAAAAGAGAGTATAATTCATTTTCAGTTATTCCAAACTTATTAAACCGGGTACCAGTGGTAATATTTTTATGTGTATGAGCATCAATGTCAGGATTTACTCTTAAAGCAACTTGCGTTCTTTTTTTTAACAGACCCGAAAAATGATTAATTATTTCAAGCTCCTGAACTGATTCGCAATTAATACTGAACACCCTAGTTGTTATAGCAAAATTTATTTCTTCATCGGATTTTCCTACACCAGCAAAGACAATATGTTCAGGTTTAAAGCCACAATCAATGGCAATTCTTATTTCGTTTCCGCTGACACAATCTGCTCCAAAACCATTGTCAGCAATAGTCCTCAATATCTCTTTATTCGCATTTGCTTTTACAGCATAGTGTACAATATAGCCATTGGAGGCAGCAGCCTCCTTTACCATGAACAGCGTTTTTTTTAATAAATCTGAATCGTAGTAATAAAAAGGTGTTCGTATCTGTTCAAATTGTGCTGTTAAACCTCTATTGAACATGACTTTTTCTCGAATATTAGTTGATTTAAAAGATTTAGTGTTTCAATCTTATCAGAAGAACTAATCAAAAACGAAATATTTCTTTTGCTCGCACCATATGAAATCATTCCAATCGAAATATTTTTCAATCCAGAGATAATTTCTGAAATCGATTCATCTGGAGTGTTATTAAAATTTCCTACCACACAAATTATTGACTGATTTCTGATGACTTCAACCTCACCAAGTAATTTGAGTTCAGCTAAAATTGGTTTTAAATTAATCTCGTTATCAATTGTCATTGCAACCGATATTTCTGATGTTGTTAACATATCTACAGGTGTTCTGTAATCTTCGAAAACCTTAAATATTCGGCTTAAAAATCCGTAAGCCTGCATCATCCTCCCTGATTTTATTTTTATTACCGTAATATTATCTTTTGCTGCTATGGAAGTAATTCCTTGGTTATTTTCATATTCTGTAATCAACGTTCCTTTATCATCAGGTGATAATGTATTTTTTAAACGAATTGGTATTTGTTTGATTTGAGCAGGAATGATACAAAGCGGATGGAGTATCTTTGCCCCAAAATAAGCTAATTCTCCCGCCTCATCATACGAGAGGTTTCGTATCGGATAGGTTTTTTCAACATATCGGGGATCATTATTCTGTAATCCGTCAATATCAGTCCAAATCTCAATAACAGATGCATTTATGGCATTCCCAATAATTGTTGCTGTATAATCACTTCCTCCGCGATTTAAATTATCAATGTCGCCTTTGTGGTTTAAACAGATATATCCATTGGTAATAAAAACCCTACAGCCTTTGTATTTACTTATCTCCTTAGTAAGCTTTGATGAAATCTTTTCGTAATCTGGCTCATTATGTTTATCAGTGTACATAAACCGGGTTGCAGGAACGTAGGCTGCATCAATCTCTTGCTCAAGCATATATAAATAAATTATTGAGCCTGAAATGATTTCCCCCTGGGCCAAAATCTCTTTTTCGGCATTTTCATTTATTCTTCGATTTAAATAACCAGAAATTACTTTTAGTGAATCCTCAACCTTCATTTCTGCAATCATTTTAAAATTATTGCTTACAAATAGGCCGGAAATCATTATGGAATGAATGTCTCGTAGGTTTTTAATCAAAGCCAGGCTTCGTTCCTTTTCGCCATTTTTAGCTTGTTGAATGAACTGCACTAAAAGGTTGGTTACTCCTCCAATAGCTGAAAAAACCAATATGGTATTCTTTGAGAAATCAACCAAAGAAATTAATCTTCTTATTCGTTCATCAGTGCTTATTGATGAACCTCCAAACTTTAATACTTGCATAGAATTAATGATTTTAAATCTACTGCAAATCTATTTTTCGCAGATAACCTCACAAAAAATAACCGGGGTTTATTACATTATTTTAACATTTTGTTATATTTTTAACATTTTGTTATTTTAAAGTATATGATTACTATTTCGCAAGCTGTTGAAGCTATTATAAATCAGCGTGTATTTATATTAGATCTTCTGAATGAGGGTTTGGTTAATTACTCGGCTCTGGCAAAAAGCATTAAACCTGATGTGGAATTAATCTTAAGCAAAAAGGTAAATGAAGGAGCCATCGTGATGTCGCTTAGAAGATATTTTTCGGCAAACAAAGTACAAAACACAGCAAAACTTGAGAAACTAGTTAAAAAGCTTGGTGATATTATCGTTCGGTCGAATCTGGCTGATTATACGTTTAAAAACTCTGAAACCTTATTAAAGAAACAAAAAAAGCTAATTGCCATTTTAAGTGCTAAAAAAGATTTTTTTTATACACTGTCGCAGGGTGTTTATGAAACTACCTTTGTTTTAAGTGATATTGCAAGTAAAGAAATACCCGATATTTTTGAAGGTGAAAAGCTTATTTCCTATAATTCAGGATTATCATCAATAACAATAAAGCTGCCAGCAGAAAACACAGAACAACCAGGGTTATATTATTACATTTTTAAACGAATAGCCTGGGAAGGAATAAATGTACTTGAGGTTATATCAACAACCAATGAGTTTACGCTAATTTTAAAAGATAAAGATATTGACCGGGCTTTTTCGGTAATTAAGAGGATTAAATAAAAGTCATCGGTTTAAAAATCGTTGATCCTTTTAGCTATCTTCTCCATTAACCATCGTGGAGTAGATGTGGCACCACATATTCCAACAGAGCTTGCTTTTATGAACCACGATTTATCGAGCTCTGTTTCATCTGAAACAAAATACGTATTTTCATTTTCGTCTTTACACACCTGATAAAGCATTTTGCCATTTGAGCTTTTTTTGCCGCTAACAAATACAATAACATCATGGTTTTTAACAAACTCACGAAGCTGTGGTTGTCGGTGAGATACTTGCCTGCAAATAGTATCATTTGAAATCAGCAGTACATCATCATTCCCTTGCACCTCGATCATTCTTTTACGAATTTCCTTTTCGATCTTGTAAAATCCTTCAATACTCTTTGTTGTTTGCGAAAACAGATTGATTGGTTTTGAAAAATCAATTTTTATCAGATCTTCTTCACCACCGATTACTATAGCTCTTCCATTAGTCTGACCAACCAAGCCATTTACTTCGGCATGTCCTTCTTTTCCATAAATCACTACCTGACCACCTTTGTCAAGAATATCATCAAAACCTGTTTTAATATTCTTCTGCAATCGCAAAACCACAGGGCATGAGGCATCGATAAGCTGAATATTATTTTCGAGAGCAATTTTGTATGTTTCGGGTGGTTCGCCATGAGCACGTAACAACACCTTGCAATTTTTTAGCGTTTTAAGCTCATCGTGATTAATAGTAACCAATCCCTTTGTTTTTAAGCGATCAACCTCGGCACTATTATGAACAATGTCGCCAAGACAATATAAGAGTTCAGATTTTTCAAGTTCCTTTTCGGCAAGCTGAATAGCATTTACAACACCAAAGCAGAATCCGGAATTATCGTCAATTTCAACTTTCATTTTAGCTTATAATTACTTTAGTTTTTCTATTAAACCAATAACCCAGTTTAATTGTTCAGACTCTGTCATATTGCTATTATCCAATTCGATAGCATCTTCTGCCTTCCTTAGTGGGCTCTCGGTTCGGGTTTCGTCAATGTGATCGCGGCTTTTTACATTTGCCAGAATTTCCTCATAACTTACCGTAACACCTTTCTCTATAAGCTCTTTATAGCGTCGCTCGGCTCTTACCTCAGCTTTAGCATTCATAAATATTTTAAGCTCAGCATTAGGAAACACAACAGTACCAATATCACGGCCATCCATAACAATACCTTTTTCAATTCCTAACTCCTGCTGAATGCGAACCATCTTTTCGCGTACAAATTTTATCTTACTTATAAAACTGACATAGTTTGAGACTTCCATCTCCCGAATTTCATCCTCCACATTTTCGTTGTTCAGATAAATCTCCTGTCGGTTTTTATCAGGATTTATTTTAAAATTTATATGGATTGAATCAAGATGTTTTCTAAGCTCCTCTTCATTAACCAAAGAATTTACTTTGTTTATAAGATTATTTCTAATTGCAAACAACGTAACAACTCGATACATGGCACCGCTATCGATATATTTATAACCCAGATGTTTTGCAGTAGCTTTAGCTATTGTGCTTTTACCTGACGAAGAATACCCATCAATTGCAATAATTATTTTTTTATCCATTAAAACTCAATTTTTGAATCCCAAAGGTATTTTAATTTTATGCTTCTGGCAAAATGTATACTGATGAATTTATTGCTTTTTATAAAAGCTACCCAGATCAGTACTAACAGAGAAATGATCTGTTGATCCAGCCAGATGGTAAGTAGCACGACCATAACTGATATGAAATCTGGAGATTTTCACCCCAAATCCCCATGAAAAACCAACCATACCAGTTTTTGTATCAATAATCATTTCCTGTCGCCGACGGTAATTATATCCGGCTCTGATATAAAAATTATTGATTGGGCTAAACTCTGCTCCTATAATAATATGCCTCATAATCTGATCGGCAAGAATATCAATATTCGATTTGGAATCCTCATTTTCAAAAACCGGATCAGATTCATCTTTGGGCTCGCTATAGGTTAAGTCGGGAGTTTCGATATGATCAAACACAACAGAAAACCGTAAAGGCGCATGTTTCAATTTTTGTGAAATACCAACTTGTATATTAAGTGGTAATGATTCTCTTTCGCTCGTATAGCTGGTTAATTGGATTCCCAGGTTTTTAATAACTAATGCTGCTGAAAACAACCCGGAGCGATTGGTGTATAAAGCTCCAAAATCTGCGGCTATACCAACAGATGTATATTTTTCGAGTGTCGAAATTACTGGTTTAAGATTTACTCCAAAAGAAAACAAGCTGTCAATAGATCTTGAATAAGTAAGATGAATTGCATATTCAGAGGCTTTGAACTCGCCAGTTATTAGTCCTTTGTCATCAGCTTCGATAAATCTGCCATAGTTTATATACTGAATACCACCTGCAAACATGCCAAAATCATTGAAATTATGAGCATACGAAACAAATCCATAATTAATATCGGTAAAGTAATTCACATAATTCAATACCAGATTTTTATCCATTTGGGTTGATAAAATCGCAGGATTGTAACTTACCAGATTAAGGTCGTTATCGTTAATTGCATTAATATTTCCACCAAGCGAAGCTACTCGGGCCGAATTAACCAGATCGAGAAAACCGTAGGTGTGAGTTCCTCCAATCTGGGCAAAAGAAATTGCACTCAGAAAAATAAAAATCACTATTATTGAGGATCTCCGAATCATCAGGTAAAAATACAAATAATGGTTTTATAAAGAAATTTCTTCTCACAAAACGAATTATTCTTGCTCATATTATTTGCCTTGTTGCATATAGCTAATTTTAATAAAAGATTTCATAAAGTAATGAATCATTAGTAATTTTGAGGTGCTTAATAAAGACAGGATGTCGGAAAAACTAATTAAAAATAAAATTGTCTTTTTTATAAACCCTATTTCGGGGAAAAAGAAAAAAGAACATATTGTTGATTTAATCAAAAGGTATTTTGCAAGGACTAATAAGGATTTTGAGATAATTTATACCCGATTCCCCGGAGATGCTCATCAGCAAGTAAAAGATAAATATGCACAAGGAGTTAAAAGGTTTGTCGCCGTTGGTGGTGATGGAACGGTGAATGAAGTAGCCAGTGCAATTGTTAATACTGATGCAATTCTGGGAATTATTCCGGTTGGTTCGGGAAATGGACTTGCCAGACACCTAAAAATACCTCTTAATCCAAAGAAAGCAATTCAACTAATTGTTAAAGGCACAACCATGCAAATGGATTATGGCCAGATAAATGACAAGCTGTTTTTTTGTACAACAGGAGTTGGTTTTGATGCGCACATTGGTCATGTTTTTTCAACTACAAAAGGACGAGGGTTCATCAATTATATAAAAGCCACCATTACTGAGTTTATTAGATATAAACCAACACATTATGAACTAAAAATTAATAACAAGGTGTTTTATCGCGATGCTTTTTTAATAACTGTAGCGAATGCATCGCAGTACGGGAATAATGCATATATTGCCCCAAAAGCCATTGTAACCGATGGACTAATGGAAGTAACTGTTATGAAGCCTTTTCCAGTGATAGCCGCTCCTGTTATGGGGGCTCGATTATTCTTAAAAAATATTCATAAAAGCAAGTATGTCGAAACATTTGATTGCAGTGAGCTGACCATAAAACAAGATAACCCTTCTATTATTCATTTTGATGGAGAACCAGGAGAAATGGACCAAGAGCTAAAAATCAAGATTATCCCAAAAGGACTGAATATTTTTGCAAACGGTTAAGGAAATTGCAATTATTTGTATTTTTCTTTTAATCTTTCCACCACATCAAAAGCAGCAGGACAAACCTCTGTATTTTTAAGGGTTAAATCGAGAATCTGGTAAAAACGTTTTCTGTCGGTATGAGGATATTCACGACACGCTTTAGGTCGAGCTTCGTAAACTATGCAGTAATTATCGGGTAATAAAAATGGGCAAGGTTGATTGCGAAAGACATAATCATTTTCCTCATCAATTTGCAGATATTCATCAACCAGTTGCGACGGTTTAATTTTTAAGTGCTTTGCCAGTCGCTCAATATCTTTTTCATAAAGGGTAGGACTGATTGATTTACAGCAGTTTGCACACTTTAAGCAATCAACCTCTTCGAAAACTTCATCATGAATTTGATGAACAATATCATCAAGATTATTTGGTTTTTTTCTTTTTAATCTGGCAAAAAAGATTTTAGTATCAGGAGCTATTTTCAATGCTCTGTCGCGTAATTCAGATAGTGCTATTTGATCTAAAATACTCATTACTCGCTTGGTCTTATATAATCGCGAAAACGATTACGAAGATTCGTCATATTTACTTGCGATAAAAACAAACCTCCAATAACTAAAGAAATACCTAAAACCTTATTGATATTAAATACTTCTCCAAGTATAAAAAATGCAATAAGTGCTGTTATTACTGGTATTAAGTTGGTAAATGCGCTTGATTTAGCAACTCCCAGTTTTTGAACCGAAAAAGTATAAAATATAAATGCGAACGACGAACCAAAAATAGCAAGTTTAAGTAACGGAATCCAGGCCTCTTTAGCAAAGCCTGTTACCAGAAATTCTTTAAAATCTAGAATGAAAAACAAGGGCGCAAAAAGAAAAATTCCAATAAAATTATGGTAAGTTACAATACTAATTGGATTGTACTTTACAGTTAGTTTTTTAATTACAAAAGCATACCCAATGGCTGCTGCCACAGCCAATAGTAACATTCCGATACCAAAAACAGAAGCATCAATACCTTCGCTTTTGTTAAATATCATAATGCCTACTCCTACAATTGAAAAAGCAATACCAAAAAGATTCATTCGCGTAATTTTTTCGTTTAAAAACCACGACGATGTAAAAGAATTGAATAAAGGAATCGTTGCAATTATTACAGCCGCTAAGGTTGATGAAACATATTTAATACCATAGCTTTCACCAATAAAATATAAAAACGGCTCAAAAAATGACACCATTACAAAATACTTCAAATCACCTTTTTCAATTTTCTGGAGTTTCTTTAGTGGATACATTAATCCAAATAAAAACACCGATGAAATAATTAAACGAAAAAATACAGTGGTTACCGGGTTAAAAAAATGATATACTTCTTTGTACCAAATAAATGTGAAACTCCAGAATATCATTGCCAGCGAAACCGCTATATATGCTGTAAGGGTGCTTTTCTTTATCACAAATTTAAATTTTAATTGCCAGCGAAGTTATGATAATATTTTAAAATCAATTATGTTAAAGGAAATAATGAGGTAAATTTGTATTATCAATAACTCCAAAAAATGAGTCTACCGTTTAAAGTTGATCCAACTATTATAACTCTTAGAAAAGAAATACATCAAAACCCCGAACTTTCGGGCAATGAAAAAAATACTGCATTACGAATAAAAAATTATATCGAGCGTTTTAACCCCGATAATATCGTCGAAAATATTGGTGGAAATGGATTACTTGTAACTTTTAAAGGACAGAAACCTGGTAAAACAATTATGTTTAGAGCCGATATAGATGCTTTACCAATACATGAAGAATCGGAGTTCTTACATAAATCAATAAATAAAAATATAGCACATCTTTGCGGTCACGATGGACATTCGGCAATTCTTGCAAACACCATTCGTTTAGTTTCAGAAAACAGACCAACGAGCGGAAACATTATGTTTCTTTTTCAACCAGCCGAAGAAACCGGACAAGGAGCTATAAATGTTCTTAATGACAAAAACTTTGTTAATCCTGATTTTATTTTTGGAATTCATAATATACCTGGATTTAAGGAAAACCAAATATTATTAAAACCGGGGATAATTGCTGCAGCATCTAAAGGAATGATTATTCAACTCTATGGAAAAACATCACATGCTTCGGAGCCAGAGAAAGGCATTTCACCGGCAATCGCGATGTCTGAAATCATTACTTATTTTAACGAGGTAAACCTTAATAAATCAACCTTTAATAGCTTAATACTTACAACCGTTGTTTATGCCCGCCTTGGAGAAATTGCTTTTGGAACATCTCCCGGTTATGCAGAAGTTATGATTACGCTAAGATCGTTTTCCGACAGTGATATGGATTGGTTAATTCGCATTTCCAATCAAAAAATACACGAAATAACTTCGGAGCAACAAATTGAATATGAAGTAAGTTATGTGGAAGAATTTCCATCCACAGAAAATAATGCTGATTGTATTAACATGCTTACATCAATTGCGAAATCAAATGATTTTGATTTTTGTCTGTTGGAAAATCCTTTTAAATGGTCGGAAGATTTTGGCCATTTTACCAGAAATATTCCTGGAGCTTTGATCGGAATTGGGGCAGGAATAGATCACCCAAATCTGCATAATCCCAGCTATGATTTCCCTGATAACATCATTCAAGAGGCTAGCAGATTTTTATTTACTGCCGGTAAACATATTCTTGAGTAGATCATTTTTTCAGGTTTGATAAAACTTTTTTTAATATTCTACGTTAAAGAAGAAGCAACAAAAGTTTTTATTTTTGAAAAAAAAGTTGCTACTTTGCATTCTTTTTTGTAATTAGTATTCTTTTTTAGGGTTAAGGGTAAATAACATAGAACTTTATAAGTCGACGATCGTTGGTATCCTGCCTGAATTATGTGTTTTCTGCAAATTTTATTAAAGTAAGATATAAAGGGAAGTTTAGATGAGACAATTAAAAATTACAAAATCTATCACTAATCGCGATAGTTCATCTTTAGAGAAATATTTACAGGATGTTGGTAAAGAAGAAATGATTTCGGCCGAAGAGGAAGTTGAATTGGCTCAACGTATTAAGAAAGGTGATCGTGCGGCATTAGAACGATTAACAAAAGCAAATTTACGATTTGTTATCTCCGTTGCTAAGCAATATCAGTTTCAAGGGTTGAGTTTACCCGATTTAATCAACGAAGGAAATCTAGGCTTAATTAAAGCTGCTGAGCGTTTCGACGAGACTAAAGGATTCAAATTTATCTCATATGCTGTGTGGTGGATTCGTCAATCTATACTTCAGGCAATTGCAGAACAATCGAGAGTTGTTCGATTGCCATTAAATAAGGTTGGATCATTAAATAAAATACATAAAGCATACTCTACATTAGAGCAACAATTCGACCGTTCTCCTACCGCCGATGAGCTTGCTGTTTATGTTGATTTACCAAAAGATAAAGTTGAAGATACACTTCAGCTATCAGGTAAACCTCTTTCTGTGGATGCTCCTTTTGCCGAAGGCGAAGAAGGAAGCTTGCTTGATGTTATGGAAAATACAGACTCTCCAACTGCCGACTCAAATCTTTTGGATGAATCGTTAACAAAAGAGGTTGAAAGAACCTTGAGCATACTTCCTGATAAAGAAAAACTGGTAATTAAGTATTACTACGGAATTGGCGGTACTGAATTATCATTGGAAGAAATTGGTGAAGAGCTAAACCTAACACGTGAACGTGTTCGACAGATTAAAGAAAAAGCCATTCGTCGTTTAAGACATTCATCAAAGAATAAACTACTTAAAAAGTATTTGGGATAAAATTAAAATAGATGATAATTAAAACTGCTCCATAAAGAGCAGTTTTTTTTATTTTATCTAAATAATAAAGTAAAAAAAAAGACTGCCTGATAAATCGGACAGTCTTTAATTTATAAAATGTAGTATTATTTTTTACCTGTTTTCTTAACTGGCTTTTTAGCAACTACTTTTTTAACTGCTGGTTTGCTAACAGCTTTTGTTGCAGTAGTTTTTTTGTCTAATTTATGTTTTGCAACAAAATCTTTCAGAATTTCTTCGAGAGTTGGTTTACCAATCTCTTGTAATTCGTATCCTACTTTTACGCAAGGTTTATTAATCTTTACAAATCGTTGTAAATCAATTGGAGTTGCAATAACAACTGCATCACAAGGAGTTTTAGCGATTGTTTTTTCAAGATCTTTTACTTGCTTGTCGCCATAACCCATTGCAGGTAATAATGTACCAATGTTTGGGTAATTTTTGAAAGTAGTTGTTATCTCACCAACAGTGTATGGTCTTGGATCAACAAGTTCAGCAGCACCAAATTTCATAGCAGCAACTGTACCAGCACCAATTTTCATTTCACCATGAGTTAAGGTTGGTCCATCTTCGATAACCAATATTTTTTTACCTTTGATTAGTTGAGGTTTATCAACAGTAAGAATTGAAGCAGCATCAACGATTGTTGCTTTTGGATTAATGCTTGCAAGGTTTGCTCTAACTTTATTAATATTCTCCAAAGAAGCAGAGTCGATTTTATTGATAACAATAACATCAGCCATACGAGCAACTACTTCACCAGGATAATAACTAACCTCAGCACCTGGACGTAATGGATCGGCAACGCCAACGAATAAATCAGGAACGTAGAAAGGGAAGTCGTTATTTCCACCATCCCAAAGAACTACATCACAACCATCAGGATCTTTTTCTGCAGCACGAAGAATTTTTTCGTAATCAACACCTGCATAAATAACATTACGTTTCGAAACTACATGAGGTTCGTATTCTTCCATTTCCTCGATAGTACAGTTATGTTTTTTCAAATCTGCAACAATAGCAAAACGTTGGCAAACTTGTTTATTCATATCCTGATCGTAAGGCATTGGGTGACGAACAGCAACTACTCTTAAACCCATTCCTGTTAATACCTCAATAATTCTTCGTGAAGTTTGAGATTTACCGCAACCAGTACGTGTTGCACCAACAGCAATTACAGGCTTAGTAGATTTAATCATAGTGTCTTTTGGACCCATTAAAATAAAATTAGCTCCTGCAGCATTTACAATAGCACTAACTCTCATAACATATTCATAAGGTTTGTCGCTATATGCAAAAACACATTCATCAACTTTAAGCTTCTTAATTAACTCAGGAAGCTGAGTTTCAGGATAAATCTGAATTCCTTTTGGATAAAGATCTTTACCAGCTAACTCTTTTGGATAAACTCTGGTGTCAATACCTGGTATCTGTTCAGCTGTAAAAGCTACAACATTGTAATTTGCATTGTTTCTGTAATACGTATTGAAGTTGTGGAAGTCTCTTCCAGCGGCTCCGATAATAATCACGTTTTTCTTAGCCATATTTCCTCCTTTTTAATAATTATATATTTTAGGAGAACAAAGTTAATTTTTAGAGCGAAAAATCAATATCCTTGGATTATAAAGTTTTAGCCGAAACATACAGACTATCAGTCAATACCTTTAAAACGCAACAATATTGTGGTTTGCAGAAATAATATGTTAAGTAACATAAAAATTGGTTCTTATTTCGCAATGTCAAATGAACAATTTCATGAAAACAACCTTTAACTTAGTATAGATTAAATCTGAACAAAGCCTGTATCTTTAATAAAGCTCAATAATAACTTAAATGAATTTTTTGGCGCACATATATTTATCGGGTGATGATGACCAAATAAAATTGGGCAATTTTATGGGCGATTACATTAAAGGTAATGCTTATCAGATTTACCCCGACAAAATACAAAAAGGTATTCGTCTGCACAGAAACATAGATTGGTTTACAGATAAAAACAGAACCGTTATTAAAGCTAAAGAGCTTTTTTATATTCAATATCATAAGTATGCAGGTATTGTTACTGACATTCTTTACGATCATTTTTTAGCAAATAACTGGAGCCGTTTTTCAGATACTCCCTTATATGATTATTCACAAAACTTCTATTCTTTATTACTAAAGTACGAATTCATGATGCCTACGGACATCCAGATTTTTATTCCTAAACTTATCGAAAACAACAGGCTTTATTCTTACCGAACTATTGAGGGCATTCAATCTGTGCTCAGCACCATGGCAACATTTACTTCATTGCCCGATTATTCAGAATTTGCGATACTTACTTTAAAAGAAAACTACAGTTTATTAGAAGAGAATTTTTTTACCTTCTTTGCAGAAATAATATATTATGTAAAGAATACGCATGGTATAGAAATAAAAATCAATCAAGCATAGCTAATACCATTTCCCATTTTAATGATTTTTTTTATATATTGCAAATTCAGATTCTGCAATTTTAAATCCCTCTAGCCATTTTGGCTCATTTTTGCAAATCAACATTTCTAATTTAGCTTCATAACAAGCTGGGAATAAACTGACAGAAAGGAATAAGTATGAAAAATAAGCAACAAGAAGAGAATAATAGGTTAAGTCATCGATCAAAAAAAATTGTTCAGCTCATTTTAGAAGAAAATCCAAGATTAAAAGAAATACTTCTCAACTCATCGAGCGAATATGAAGTATATAAAGCAATAAAATTATGGGCAGAAGAAGAACTAGCTAAAAAGCCTGATGCTTACAACTATTTTTCTGAAATTGAAAAAGGAAGAAAAGCCTTTGAAAAGTTAACCTGGCAAGATATTGGCACAATAAGAATATTAGATTATGTAAATCATACTAATATGGATTATGTTGATTTAAATCTAAAAGAAAAAAACAGGAAAAACACTCCTTTTAGGATGCTTTGGCAAGCTGCAAAACATGAAACAGGAGAAGGTCGATATTATTATTTTATGGACATGCTTGAACTTTTCAGGCAATTTACAGGGAAAAAAGAGTATAAGAAACCAAGCTCTAATAAAGTAATGTCCTGGATGGATAAGCATCCTTCAGGGCTTGATGAAAATATCATACTACAAAGAGCAAAAAATAAAGAAAGGATTATAAAAATATTAATTGATATTATTGATTCTGGGTTAATAAAAAGTAGTACGTATTTCTTTAATCAAGATACATCGCAAAACGATAAAAAAATATTGGTTAATGAATGGTGGAATCATAAGAAATTTCAGTTAAAATTTGCAATCAGAGATCCGGATTTACTGAACAAAATGCTTAATTTATCATTGACAGAAGAAACAATGAAGGTATTATATGAAGCAAAAAAGAAAGGAATACCGTTTTTTGTTAACCCCTATTACTTGTCGTTATTAAACATTGATAGAAAAGCTAATAATTATGCCGATGCAGCAATTCGTGATTATATAATTTATTCGAAAGAGTTAGTTAGCGAATTTGGGCATATTGTAGCCTGGGAAAAAGAAGATGTTGTTGAGCCAGGCAAACCCAATGCTGCAGGATGGTTGTTGCCAAACAGTAAAAATATTCATCGCAGATACCCGGAGGTTGCCATATTTATTCCCGACTCTATGGGCAGGGCTTGTGGAGGATTATGCTCTTCATGTCAACGTATGTATGACTTTCAAAGAGGAAATCTGAATTTTGACCTTAAAAAACTTTTGCCTAATGAGACCTGGCCTGAGAAGTTAAAAAGATTATTAAACTATTTTAAAAATGATACTCAGCTACGCGACATTTTAATTACTGGTGGTGATGCTTTAATGAGTTCAGATACAACCATAAAAAGAATTCTTGACGCTGTATATGATATGGCATTACAAAAGAAGGAGGAAAATAAAAATCGTAAAAATGGAGAAAAATATGCTGAAATTGTACGAGTTCGCCTAGGTACAAGATTACCCGTTTATCTTCCACAAAGAATTACAAATGAATTGATCGAAATCCTTTTAGAATTCAGAAAAAAGGCATCAAATATTGGGATAAAACAATTTGTTATTCAAACGCACTTCGAAACAGCAATGGAAATTACTCCAGAAGTTAAAGCGGCAGTAGAAAAAATTGAAAAAGCTGGATGGACAATTACTAATCAATTGGTATTTACTGTCGCAGCATCACGAAGGGGACATACAAATAAATTGAGAAAGGTGTTAAATGATATTGGAATTATAACCTATTACACCTTTACTGTTAAAGGATACATGGAAAATTATCACAATTATGCTACAAATGCCAGGGCTGTCCAGGAACAACTTGAAGAAAAGAGAATTGGGAAGATTCCTAAAAAATACAAGGAACTAATGAAGTCGTATCCTTTTTTAGCTGATGAGATCGTTAAAAACATTGACTATCTAAGAGGGCTTG
>JAVEZW010000048.1:0-18850 GCA_034002805.1 Bacteroidales bacterium
TAGTAAAATGGTTTATTGGTAAATTAGTAAAATGGTAAATCGGTAAAATTGTAAATTAGTTATCAGTAAAGGTTATTTAGTAGCAGTTACTGTTATGCTGTAAATACCTGTTTTTTCTTTCTTGAATTGCCTTAACTCCTCAAGTGTTATGTAATTGAGAAGAATGCTGTTTGGAATTTCAATTTCCTTTTCTTTGTGGATAATTGTTTCTCTAAATCCATTTTCGTTAATGATTTTCAAATATTCATCTTTCTGAATTGCTCCTGATACGCAACCTGCGTACATCTCGGCATCCTGCTTAATTTTTTCTGGTAGAATCCCTAGAATTACCACATCAGAGACACAAAAATGACCACCAGGTTTTAATATGCGATAAATCTCTTTAAATGCTTTCTGTTTGTCAGGTACAAGATTTAACACGCAATTCGAAATTACTACATCGTAGGTGTTTTCGGGCAAAGGCATTTCTTCAATATCACCTTTCACAAATTCAATATTTGTGTAACCAAGTTTTTGGTTATTTAGCTTTGCTTTTTCGAGCATGGCATCGGTAAAATCGATTCCGGTTACTTTTCCGGATTCGCCAACTATGGCACGAGCAACAAAGCAATCGTTTCCGGCACCAGAACCAAGATCTAGAACAGAATCACCTGCTTTTATTCCTGCAAACTCAGTTGGTAATCCGCAACCAAGACCTAAGTCTGCATCTGGGTTATGCCCTTTAATATTTTTATATTCATCACCTATCATACTTATTTCTAAATCACCACAACAACCTGATGATCCGCAACATGATGAAGTGTTTTGTTGTTTTGGCTGTTTTGCTATGTAACTGTACTTTTCTTGTACAACTTTTTTTAAATCTTTCATTTTATTAGTAATTTAATTTATTCTTTGGATAGTAATTTCTCAGTAATCTCAACTGCATTGCTGATATATTTTTCGCACGATGTTTCGAAGAGCCTAAGTTCATTTATCTTTTTCAGATCTTCCGGGTCATTCATGTTTAGACCTTGCAGTAATTCGAAACATTGTATTGATCCATTTTGTGATTCGAATGATTTTAAGAAATCGGCTGCTTTTTCGTAAGTGTTTTCTTTTTTACTTTCCGAATCATTTCGGGCTTTCCCAAATTTCAACCCAAGAACCATTAAGGCACCAGAAACGGCGCCACATGTATGTTGTTGTTTTCCCATGCCTGCGCCAAATGCACATGAAACTTTAAGACAATCATCTTCCGAAAGCCCTAATTCAGGTCCAAATGAAGTAAGCACAGATTGAGCACAGTTAAAGCTATTATTAAAATAGGCCAAAGCTTTTTCGCTTCGTTTCATTGTTTGATCTTTCATTATTTATTGCTGATTTTTACTATGAACAACAGCCGCATTCGTGCTTTCCAAGTATTTGACTGGTATAAAAAGATTTAAAGCCAAGGTTTATCTCATCCCTGATTCTACGAAAAACTACTTTTTTCTCTTCATCAGTTCCTTTGGCTTCTGCTGGATCCTCATATCCCAGATGCCAACGATTCTTTACTTTCCCAATAAAAGCAGGACAACTTTCGTTAGCACCGCCACAAACAGTAATTACATAGTCCCATTCCTCTTTCAGGTATTGGTCAACATGATTTGGTTTGTTTTTGCTGATATCAATTCCTACTTCCTTCATAACCTCAATAGCAAAAGGATTTACCTTATCTGCAGGCTCTGTACCTGCCGAAAAAACTTTTAAACTTTTATCGTATGATTGCAAAAAGGCCATTGCCATTTGGCTACGGCACGAGTTTCCGGTACACAGAATAAGTATTTTCATGGTTTTATTATTTTTTATTTATATTTCTTTTTCTTAACTGACATGTGCAAGAGCCTGATAACATTTCTGAATTATCAATCTTTATAGGTACTCCATTTCTTTCCCATTCAACCAATCCTCCAGCTAAGTTGGCAATGTTTTTAAAGCCTTTTTCGAGCAAAAACAATACAGCTTCTTTGCTATGAATACCAGTTGCATCGGCAAAAATCAATGCTTTATCTTTTGGTAAATCCAGGTATTTTTCCTCAAGAATGCTTTTCGGACAAAATATCGTTTCTTTAACCTCAAACATCTTATACATAACTAAAAATTCTTCGCGATCATCAACGAGTATCGCGCCCTGGTTGCATAACTCAAATGCTTCGTGTGCCGAAACATGCAATATGCCTGACGAAAATAAACCCTTGTTCTTAAAGAGATTTTCCATACCTAACATTTTATCGAGTCAACTACTGAGAGTTCTTCTAAAAAATCAATAAATCCTTTCTTCATATCAGCGATACAGGTGTTGCATAGACAATAATTAACTTTAAGTCCATCTATCTCTCCATGTATTAATCCAACTCGTTTTAGCTCCTGTAAATGTTGCGAAACTGTTGTGCGACTCAAAGGGATCTCGTTAGTTATATCGCCTGAAATACAGGTTTTACAGTTCGCCAAATAACGAAGTATGGCCAATCTTGCAGGATGACTCATTACTTTGGCTATCTCGGCAATTCGCTGCAAATCTTTATCAAATAATTCAGTTTTTTTATAGGTCATTCAATTTATGTTTAATGACGTAAACATACGACATAAAATTGAGAGATAAAAAATTTAAACGTTAATTTTTTGTTAAGTCTTTTTATATTGATTATTTTGATATGGATTCATTACAAACACAATATGTATTAGATCTATTAATTCTAAAAGCGGTTAGTTTTATGATTACTTGCCCACTTTGTTTTAATGTAATAAATGATAACAAAGTTAAAATCACTTTACTCGGCAAAAACAGGTACTGTGAAAACTGCAATCTTATTTCTACATCAGAAGATTATTGGCCTGAGCCAGATGCAGAAAAGGAGAGGTACCTGAATCACAAAAACAGTATTCATGATAATGAATATGTTAAATTCTTAAATCAGGCTATTGATCCTATCCGATTAAATCTTAAACCTGAATCACATTGCCTCGATTATGGTTGTGGGCCAAACCCAACACTTAGTTTATTATTAAATAAAGATGGCTTTATTTGTGATAATTATGATCCATTATTTTTTCCACAATTATCCGATAAAAAATATGATTTTATTTTCGCTACAGAGTGTTTTGAGCATTTTTTTAACCCGGTAAGGGAGTTGCAGATAATAAAATCTCACCTAAAAAATAATGGATATTTAATTGTGATGACAGAGCTTTGGGATGAAATAGCTGATTTTAAAAACTGGTGGTACATGAGAGATTTTACTCATGTTGTTTTTTATCACTCCAAAACCTTTGCTTATATTGCTAATCATTTTAATTTCAGATTAATACAAATAATAAATCAGAGGATTGTTGTTTTGCAAAATATAACCGATTAAGTTAAAACTAAATATCAATTTCTAGCTGGCCAAAAGGCTTATTATTCCAGGTGCATTCTTAGCTCATCTGAAGAAATAAACCCTGTATGCCTAAAAAACTCTCTACCTGTTTTATCCAATAAAACCTGAGTGGGTATAACTGCTATTCCATAAAACCTGAGCAGGTCGTGATTTTCTTTCATTGTAGCATTAATAAAAACCACATTCACTTTAGTTGGGTACAAATCCTTAATATCCTGTAATACTTTTTCCATACGTTTACAAGCTGAGCAACCGGTTGAGCCGAATTCAAGAAATGTAATTTCGTACAATTGTGAATTTTCTTCGTAATTATAAACCGAATCGATATATGCCGCAACTGTGCTTATAGTTTCGGGTGTTGCCTGTGATAATACAATGGTAGATGCTGCATTATTCAACTTGCCTTTAAACATGAACAATGCAACAAAAAACACAATGATTAAACCTAAAAATACAAGGTTTAGAATTTGTCTGCTTTTTCTAAATAATCCGGAATGTTTTTTCAATGGTTTTTAATAACTGTTTTTTATAATTAATTCAATGTTTTTTAGAACAATCCACCATAAATCAATCCTGATATAGTTGCCATCACAATTACCAGTGTAACATAAACAACCGTTTTTTGTGTTCCCATAACACCACGAATTACAAGCATATTAGGCAAGGATAGCGATGGGCCTGCAAGCAACAAGGCCAATGCAGGGCCTTTACCCATACCAGATGCAATAAGACCTTGCAAAATGGGTACTTCAGTTAATGTGGCAAAATACATAAATGCACCAACGACTGAGGCAAAAAGGTTTGAGAAAATTGAATTTCCACCTACCAATGCAGAAATCCATTCATTGGGAATTACTCCGGCAATTGTTTGTCCATCATGTGTTGAGCCTAATAAAAACCCTGCTGTAATTACTCCAATTGCCAATAAGGGTAATATCTGTTTTGCAAACCCCCATGTTGAAATTGTCCATTCTTTGTTGTCTTCATCTTTCTTATCAAAAAGTGTGATAATACTTAATGATGCAATACCAACAATCATTGGAACCAGGGGACTTAACTTTTGATTTTCAATAAGATTTGTAGCTAGTAAAGCAGAAATAATCGTTGCAATAGCTGCATATAGTACCCACTGCCATTTAATTTTCAAAATATAGATTAATGAAAACCCAAGGAACAAACTGAAAAATCCTGTAATATACCACTTGTAAGCCCAGATGTAATACCAGGCACTTGATGTATCACCGCTTGATGGTGCGCCCCAATTTGCAAATACAAGAATCACTACAAGTGTAAAAAAGTGAAAGGATGTTTGCCACATAGGTCGTTTCTCGGGTTGCAACTGGATATTCATTTGTTCTTCGCGCTTAACCTTTTCTTCTTTTCTGTAGATTAGAGACATTGCTACTCCAATAATAACGCTGAATGCAACAGCGCCAATCGTTCTTGCAACACCCATTTCGAATCCTAAAATGCGAGCTGTTAAAATAATTGCAAGGATATTAATTGCAGGACCAGAATACAAGAAAGCAATTGCCGGGCCTAAACCTGCTCCACGCTTATGAATACTTGAAAATAATGGCAATATTGTACATGAACAAACTGCTAATATTGTTCCTGAAACAGCTGCCACAGTATAAGCCAACCATTTTTTTGCATTGGCTCCAAAGTACTTTAAAACTGATCCTTGGCTAACAAATATTGATATTACTCCTGCAATGAAAAAGGCTGGTAATAAGCATAACACAACATGCTCACGGGCATACCATTTTACTAAATCAAAGGTTGCAGCAATGGCTGTATTAAATCGTGCACTTTCAATAGGTAAAAAAAATGCGATTCCAAATATAATTGCAATCCAAATAAGGATTTTTATTTCTTTTTTTGTTTCCATAATTTTTTGGTTGTTCGTAAAAAGACGAACTATTTTATTAAATTTTTTAAAAGAATACGATGATTACATAATAAATACCAACGATTAAAAACAATACAGCGATTATTCGTCTAAACCATAGCTCAAATGTTTTTAATTTATTGTAAATACTGCCAATTCCTGATACTGTGTATGCTATAACCCATGCAAATAAAATAACAGGCAATCCTGTAGCAATTGCAAAAAAGATTGGCAGGTACAATCCTGATGCACTTGAGATCGTCATTGGAATTAACATCCCAAAATACAATACTCCGCTATAAGGGCAAAATGCAAGTGCAAACAAAACACCAATTAATAGTACATCCCATCGGCTTGTCTTTTCTTTTTGCTGCATTTTTTCAGATAATTTTCCAAATCCGGGAAAGTTTATTTTTATCACACCAAGCATAAACAAGCTGATGATGATTAAAAGTGGGCCTAAAAATTTTTCTCCGTATTGCTGAAAGAATCCTGAGATTTTAAATTTGCTTGCACTAAAGTATAGTACAAATGCAAGACCAGTATATGTTATAACACGACCTAGGGTATAGATTAATCCGTTTATAAATACTTTTCGCTGACTTTGAATATCGCGGCTAATAAAGCCGATTGCCGTAATGTTGGTAGCCAAAGGACAGGGGCTAATGGCGGTCATTAGTCCTAATATAAATGCCGAAAGTATGGGTAAATTGTTATTTTCAAGTAACGAAGTTAAAAAATCCATGCTTAGTTGCTTATTGCTTTAAGAGTGGTTATCGTTTCTCTAATTATTTCTTTTAATTTTTCTGGATTTGAACGTGCATGCATAAATCCATCACTTGTTAAATCAATTTTTTCATTGCCTTTAACAAACAGCAAGCACTGACCTGATACTCCTAATTTCTCGGCAATTTCTTTCGAATCGCCTTCATCAAGGTTTATTGCTTTAAAACTAATGGTTTTCTCTTCTATTTCATTGGCATATAACTCTTTAAGAATTTCCTGGGTAGTAGTTTCAACTGCCTGGCATGTTACACATCTACGGGTAAAATGAAAGTAATAAACATTTATTTCATTGGTACTAACTGATTCGGTATTGGTGTTATTTTCAGCATTTTTTGCACTACAAGCAAAGATTGCAGGAATAAATAATGAGATTAACAATAATGTTTTAATTGTTTTCATTTTATGATTTGTTTGAGGTTAATAGTTCAACTAATTCATTTTCTGAGGGAATTCTTCCGCTTATAGCAACTTTTCCATCAATTACCAGTGCAGGTGTTCGCATTACACCATAGTTCATTATTTCAACAATGTCTTCAACTTTTGATACAACTGCATTAATTCCTAATTTTTGTACTGTATCGTTGGTAAGTTTTTCAAGTGTTTTGCACTTAGGGCAGCCTGTTCCTAATACTTTTATTTCCATATTGTTTTATATTTCGTTGTTCGTAAAAATACGAACAAAGGTAGTAAAAAAAACTATTTCTCAAAAAAACTGGTCATCATTTTTTTTGCTTCTTCCCAGTTTTGTTTATTAAGGCAATATTTAATTTTGGGTAATTCAATCTCACCCTGAATTAGTCCTGCATTTTTCAGTTCTTTTAAATGCTGCGATAAGGTTGATTTTGCGATTGGTAAAATCTCAGTTAAATCACCACTGTAACAGCATGATTGACTAGAGAGTATTTCAAGAATTCGTATCCTGATTGGATGCGACAGTGCTTTTGAGTATCTGGCAAGTTTTCGTTCTTTATCAGTAATATTATTAACAGATGTCATTTGATCAATTTTATTTTAAAGATTTAACGCCATTTGAGGTTTATATGGCAAAGCTCGGTATATCGATTTAATATCGTCTTTAGGTACTTCAATCAGAATTTTTGGTGTGTAATAGGGTTCTTGAAATGAAATTGAATTTTTAGCAACCTGAACCACATTTTTTGAACGTTTATTAATTAAAAACCAAAGGTTATTAAATTGTGGCTTTTCTTCAGATTGGCTTATCTCAAGAAATAAGTTTTTATCAAATTCCATATTTATGCAAATTACTTCGTTTGCAAGTGTGTCGGGTGTAAATATCTGTGTCGCAGCTTCAATAGTATCTTTAGGTGCTTTTTTAATAAAAATAGGTTCTTTTTCAATTGTAGCTAACTTGTGATCTACTTTTAATGGCTTCGATAAATAGTTGATCAGGGCATCATTCTCAACTCTTGAGAAGAAACGGCTTATTTCAATCTTACTGATTTTTGCCTCATGTACTATAACACCTCTTATTTCGAGCAACAATAAACTGTCTTTTAAATCAACTGAAAAGCTTATTGAGTCTGTTTTTGCCATTATGAGACGCGACTGAAGAAAAGCTTCCTTTATCTTCAAATCAGCAATCGAATCATCTTTTATAATTTCTTTTTCTTCACCTTTAAATAATAAAGAATCAGAGTAAGCGCTGTTAAATACCTTAAGCTGTTTTACCGGAAAATAAAATGAAAAGAATACCAGGTATAAAATTGCTAAGACAAATATGATCTTAAGCAATCCGAAAAGGGTAAATCTTCTTTTGGAGGGTAAGGTATTGTTTGACAAATTTTCCATTTTAATGTGGTTAATAAATATAAACTTTTGAGCCTACACTTAGGGTATGATATACGGATTCAAGGTCTTTGTCATTTAGACGAACGCAGCCATGAGTTACAGGCAAACCAAGTAGTCGCTGGTATAAAGTGCCGTGAATCAAATAACCGTCACCAATACTTAATGCATAATCGCCAAGTGTTCCGTATTCAAATCTCGAGTTATCATTTGGCGGAGGAACAGGTAAGCCTTCTTCGATAAATGCCCAGTCTGGTTTTTTCCAAACAGGAGATGTTGTTTTGCCATGTATATGTTTTACCCCGCGTGGAGTTTTAAAAATCCATTGTTTGTCATCACTGGCTTGCAATAGCGTGTAACTTCCAGTGGAGCAAGAACCTTTGCGAACAAGTCTTTTTCCTGAATACAAATGAAAAGTGTTTTCAGTTGTATTTATTACCATATATGATGAATTTGGTGTGCTTGAATCCAGCTTTCGCTGAAGTTTAACTGTATTTTTAATTAGGTTATCTTTAAATTTATCAAAAACCTTTGAGTCTGCAGTAATATATTCCTTATGGGTTTCGGGTATCACAACAAACGACATTTCCTGAAGGTAAGGAATAAAATATAGCAGTAGCCAGAATAATCCCAGTACAATAAAACAAGTAATTGTCACAAAAAGGGTTAGTTTTTTCAACCATTTTTGCCAAATCTGCTTAATAATCAACTTAAAATCCCGATTAGTAGTTTCTTGTTCTGTACTAATCGATATATTTTCCAACTCTTTTTCAGGTATTGACGAATCGGTTAATTCATTTTTCATAACAAGTTTGATTTCATAATTTCTGAAAGACTCAATAGCGAACCCACAATGGTAACCGGCGTTTCTTCACCAACCAACTGGAAAAGTTTTTCCATATCTTTGTTTGATAGAGCAACACAACCGTCAGTCCAGTTGGCACCCTGACCTCCACCGCCATGTATCTCAATAAGATTACCAATAGATTTGTTGCCGGGTATTTGTCCCTGAGTTTTTAACTCATTGTATCGCTGCCTGTCCTCTTTATTCGGATAGTTTAGTAATAACGCTTTATAATATTTGGTTTGTGGATGGTTTTTCTTTTTTACAATGGTATATCTGCCTTCAGGAGTGGCTTTATCACCTTGAAAAACTTTAAACCCAATCCAGTTTTTACCTAATTCAATTTCGGTCGAATATTTTAGTTTGCCATTATTATATAGGTATAGTTTCTTCGAAAATTTGTCCACCACGATGGCGTTGGTCTTTTGCCTTTTTGAATAATCAATGGTTTCATCAGCCCATGATATCCATTTAGGATAAAGTGCAAAGTAATTGTTTAAAAGCGATTTAGCGACTTCGTACGATTTGTTTAAATATTGATAGGCTAATTCGAGTTTATTGCTGCAACCCTTATAATTCTCATTTTTAAAGGCGTATTTACTTTCGGCCAGCAACATTTTTCCTTTGGTAAAATCTGTAAAAATCTCAGTATCAAGAGGCAGTTTAATAAAAATATCTTTAAAATGATTAAGAAAACTATCAATAGAATCTATCTTTTCTTCGAGGTATTTTTTAAAATTTTTAGAAACAGAAATAGCATCTTGTTTGGCCTCAACTGCTTTGGTATAAGAGTTACGTGCGCTTTTTCGGCACGAATTATAATTTCGTTTAAAAAATATCTTTTGATTCTCAGCTTTTAGGTAATACAACGCTGAATCATAGTCAGTTTCGGCATCTTTAAATTTTAAAATGGCATATTGGTCGGCTCCGGATTTTTTTGCTTCGAAGATGGCTCTTCGGGCTTCATCGATTTCTTTGGCAGGAGGTTCGTCTCTTGTAATAATTAAAACGGTTAATACCATTCCGAATAATGCAATGGCTATTAGAGAGTAAACAAGTATAGACTTTATAATGTTTTTGTTCATAAAATAAGGTGGCAAAAAAACTTAAAAAAAAGAGTGTCTCAAATAATAGTTTATACAATTTGAGACACTCTAAATCATTATTTCTAAATTTTAGAAATAAATTTTTTATTATCTTCTAACTTTTGCAATAGCAGCTTTTAATTCATCAAGAATTGAATTAGCTTTTTCTTTTGCAGCTTTTACTTTATCTAATGCTGGTAAATAGTCACCACTTGCTAACATGTTAGTAGCTTCACCAACTGTAGTTTCGATAACGCCTAATTCAGCTTTAATTTGCTCTAAAGCTTCTTTACCTTCTTTACCTCTTGGAGCTTTTGCAAAAAGTTTGTTATTTTCTTCCATAACAACTTTTATTTCTTCTAAAGCTGTCTCAAGTTCTTTTTTAACTTCTTCTTTACGGGTTGCTGTTTTACCTTTTAAGTCGCTAGCTAATGTAGTAACGCCTACTAATTGTTCTTTGCATTCGCCAAATTTTTTGAAGAATTTTGAATTTTGAACTTCAACTTTAGCTAAAATTGCATTTAATGAATCTTTCACAAGTAAATAGTCTTGTGGAACATACATTTCAGCACCAGCAGCTTGAGCTTCAGTTAATGCTGCGTTTGCTGCATCAATTTCTGCTTGTGGAATTTTATCACAACTTGCTAATACTGTAACAAACATAATTGCTACTAAACCTAAGAATAATTTGTTTTTCATAATTGTTTTTTGGATTAAATTGTTAATTATTGTTGCAAATATCGAATATAAACAGCTCAAAAACAAGTGATTTTGACTTTTTATAATTCAAAATTTGTTATTAAGACGCAAATTTATAGTAAAGTAACTACATTTTTCAAAAAAAATTTAAAATATAAAAGCATCTAATAAAAAAACGTTGTAAAACTTATTCCTAAAATGATTTAACAACTTAAAATAATAATTCAAATAATTTCGGGATATTAAAACCATTTTTATCTTTACACCATCACTTCATTCTGCATTTAATGCATTTAGATCTATACAAAACACTTAAAGATGAAGAAATAATCTCAATGATTACTGTTGAGAAAAAATCTGAACTGTTCCAGATTTTATATGATAAGTACCATTCTAGAGTTAATGATAAGTGCTATAGTTTGCTTAAAAACAAGGAATTAGCGCGGGAAACGTCTCTTGATATTTTTACCAAGGTTTACGAAAATCTCGATTCATTTAAAGGGAGATCTTCTTTTTCTTCATGGTTATATTCAATTACCTATAATTATTGTATCGATTATTTAAGAAATAAAAAGAAACTACATTATCCGGAATGGAACCGGGAGAATGAAATACCAGAAATTATTGATGAATCGGAGGAGCTAAGTAGTGATATCAGCTACGACCGACTTATGGAAATTCTTGATTTGTTGCATACCGAAGAAAAAGCACTTCTGTTGATGAAGTACAATGATAATATTTCAATTAAAAATATTGCCGAGGCACTTCGGGTTAGCGAAAGTGCTGCAAAAATGAGAATTAAAAGAGCCAAGGCAAGGCTTGTATTTTTGTATAAACAGAAATTTAAAGCCTAATTTACTGTGACTTAAATAGTTTTTCACGTCAAAATAGGTAAAAAATAACTAATGTTGTGAATATCTTTTTTAAAAACATATTAAGCGATAAGTCCACGAATCCTCCTGAGCAGGTAAAAAACCATTTTTTTAGTTTTTTTACTAGCCCATTTAATATCGATTGGCACAGCGAGGACGATTTTTATGAAGCTATATTTTACGAAGATGATCTTGAGAAAATTGCCAAATACGATACCGAAGGCAATTTTATAAATGTAAAAACGAATATCCCTGTTGATCAGTTACCGCAAAAAGTTATTGATGGTGCACAATCCTTTGGTGAAATAATGAATGCTATTTTAATCAGCAATGTTTCTGAAACTTTTTATGAAATCATACTTCGCGATAATGATCTGGTGCGTTTCGAACTACTACTCGACGGGAACGGCATTGTTATAAGCAATCAGAAACTTTAATTCTTTTTATACGTATAAACAATACTTTTACCTTAATTTATTATGGTACAATAATTGGTTATGTAATTTGTTATAAACTTAAATTATCGAATATGAAAAGATCATTTATAATTTTATTCATGGCTTCTCTTTTAATACCCGTATTCTGGAGTTGTGAAGAAGATGAAGCCGAAAAGGCACCTGTATTGCCTCCTTTAGAATCTATGGTGATTGATTTCAGTAATTTTTCAGGGACCTCAAAATCAACCACTGAATTAATATCTTCTGCAAATTATGGGTGGGCTGCTTTAACTGTTTATTTTTGGAATATCTCTGTTGGCTCTGTTATAGCCGTTCCTGTTGCTGCATATACGAATTCGTTTAATCATACACCTAAGTATTTAGGGAATAATAAATGGCAATGGACTTATTCTGTTAGTGGATTTGCAAGTGATTACACAGCCCGATTAACCGGCGAATTAAGAACCAACGATGTAAAATGGGAGATGTATATTACAAAGACTGGAATAGGAGCCTTTGCGGAATTCAAATGGTTCGAAGGCACATCATCTCTCGATAGAAATACTGGTCAGTGGACTTTGTATCATAGCCCTCAGTTTCCCGAAGAACTGCTCGTTATTGATTGGTTGCGCATTAATGGCGAGTTTTCACAAATAACCTATACCTATGTTAGAGATTTAGATGATAATCGCGAAACAGATAACTTAAACGGTAGTTATTTAACCTATGGAACTCAGGATGGATATTACGACTTTTATTACAGAGTTCATGCCTATGCAACATCAATTTCAGAATTTGCTGATACTGACATCGAATGGAACTCAGATGAGTTTTATGGCCACATAAAAGCATATCATATTTACCAGGATAATTTCTGGCATTGCTGGGATAATCTGGGCAATGATGTAGATTGTACAAACTAATTTTTATTTATATTGAATGAACGATGAATGATTTGCAATCGAATTATTCATCGTTTTTCTATTCCTTTATTTTCAGATCAAAATACGCGATTATAATCTGCAAGTAATACATACTTTTCTTTTAGCGATATTTAGTTATATTTGTTTGTACTAGATTTCTGAAGTATGGTTTTAACTATCGAAAACATCTTATTGATTGGATCATTATTGCTTTTTATAAGCATAATTGCTGGTAAAACCTCTTATAAATTTGGGGTCCCAACACTTATATTTTTTCTTGCAATTGGAATGCTTGCAGGCACCGATGGTGTGGGCGGTATTTATTTCAATGATCCAAAAATAGCACAGTTTATAGGGATTGTTTCACTTAACTTTATATTGTTTTCAGGGGGGTTAGATACAAACTGGTCAACAGTTAAACCAATTTTATGGCAGGGTTTAACTCTTTCAACACTAGGAGTTTTGCTTACTGCAACATTAATGGGTGTATTCGTATATTTTGTTACTGATTTTACTATTTACGAAAGCCTGCTATTAGGCTCTATTGTTTCTTCTACTGATGCAGCAGCTGTTTTTTCCATATTACGTTCTAAAAATCTTGCATTAAAACCAAATTTGAGGCCTGCTCTTGAGTTTGAGAGTGGGAGTAACGATCCAATGGCTTATGTATTAACTATTGCTTTTCTCAGTCTGGTTGTAAATCAGGATCTTAGTTTTTATAGTATAATTCCATTGTTTCTAAAACAGATGATTCTGGGAGCTTTAGCCGGATTTTTGTTCGGAAAAATAAGCAGAGAAATAATAAATAAAATCAAGCTTGATTTTGAGGGATTGTACCCGGTACTGGCAATTGCTCTTATGTTTATTACATTTTCTACTACTGATTTTGTTGGAGGAAATGGATTTCTGGCAATTTATATATGTGCCGTTTACCTGGGTAACCAAGAAATCATTCATAAAAGAGCAATTATAAAAGCGTTTGATGGTTTTGCCTGGCTGATGCAAATAGTACTCTTCCTAACTTTAGGATTATTAGTATATCCAACCAAAATACTTCCGGTAATCGGCATTGGACTGTTAATTTCTGGTTTCCTGATTTTAATTGCAAGACCAATAAGTGTTTTTATCAGCCTTATACCTTTTAAAATGAATGTCCGAAGGAGGTTTTATATTTCGTGGGTTGGATTAAGAGGTGCTGTTCCTATTGTGTTTGCAACCTACCCGCTAATTGCTGGCATCGAAAAAGCAGATATGATTTTTAATATTGTTTTCTTTATATCAGTAACCTCGGTTCTTGTTCAGGGAACTTCATTAACCACTGTTGCAAATTGGTTAGGAGTTTCACTTCCTTTAAAAGTAAAACCTATGTCGCTAATCGAAAAGTTCTTGTACGACCCTCCAAAAACGATCATGCGGGAAATTGAAATTAGAAACGATTGTTCCAGGATAGGTAAAAAAATTGTTGAAATAGGTTTTCCAAAGAACACAATTATTGCAATGATAAAAAGGGGTGATAAATATTTAACACCCAATGGATCAACGATAATTAACACAAACGATTTGCTGATTGTTTTATCTGATACAGAAGAAGGTATAGAAAAAGTAAATGCCCTGTTCGGCATTGAAAACAATTAGCTTAATTTCCTAAAAATCAATAGCCAAACAATTAAAATGGTAGATCATCTGATTCGTCTTCAATTGGCATATCTTCAATTGAAGGAGCAGGAATACTTTCTTCATTTAAAGCTTTGTTTTTTCCTTGAGATTTTTCAATGCGCCAGGCATCAAGATTGTTAAAGTAACTCGTTTTGCCATCTTTCTCCCACTTATTGCCTCTGATGTTAAAACTAACTTTTATTTCTTCACCGGTTTGGATTGATTCAATAAGGTTGCATTTATCTTGGGTAAGCTGGAACTTGATAAAATCCTTAAAGTCCATACCGTTATTTGATTCTTTACTTTCAATAACAAACTCACGTTTTTTAAAACGATCGTTTACCTGAACGATGGCGTATTTTTCAATTAGTTTTCCTGTAATTTCAAAGCTCATAAAAGTAGTTGTTAAAATCACTATCAGGTATTATGCCTGATAGTGATCAGGTTGTGTTATTCTTCGTGGATAATTATTTTTTCAATAATATCGCCTTGTTTTATTTGATCGATTACTTCGAGTCCTTCGTACACTTTGCCAAATACAGTATGGTTTCTGTCAAGATGTTGTGTATTTTCTCTGTTATGACAAATAAAAAACTGTGAACCACCAGTATTTCTTCCGGCATGAGCCATTGATAAAACACCACGATCATGATATTGATTATCGCCTGTTAATTCACATTTAATTGTATAACCTGGGCCACCAGCACCGGTTCCGTTAGGACAACCACCCTGAATAACGAAGTTTGGAATTACACGATGGAATGTTAACCCATCATAAAATCCTTTTTTCGATAGTTCAACAAAATTAGCAACTGTTCCGGGAGCATCTTTCTCAAAGAATTTCACCATCATAGTGCCTTTTTCAGTTATTATTTCTGCTTTCATTTTTTAAAATTTTAAAATAAAACAAGCACGTGTAAAACGTGCTTGTTTCAAAACTTTGTTATGATTTAATTATTTGTAGCTTCAGGTTGTTCTTTTACCTCAATAAGTTCGATTTCGAAGATAAGCGCCATATTCGGTTGGATTTTACCTCCAGGTCTTACGTTCATTCCATAAGCCAATTCGGTTGGTAAATAAAGTTTGTATTTACCACCTTCTTTCATGTATTGTAAACCTTCTGTCCATCCTTTAATAACTCCGTTTAAAGGAAATTCAATAGGAGTACCATTTTCATAAGAACTATCAAAAACAGTTCCGTCTAGTAAAGTTCCTCTGTAATGAGTTCTAACTATACTAGTTGCAGATGGAGATTTGCCAGTACCTTCGGTAATTATTTCGTATTGTAAACCACTTTCAGTAGTTATTACGCCTTCGCGTTTTTTGTTCTCTTCCAAGAATTTTTTACCTTCTTCGAGATTCTTTTCGAATGATTTCATACGGATTTCCATAATGTATTTATTAATTAGGATACCTAAAGTATCTTTCTTCAACATTAGTTCTTTGTCCTTGTATATATCATCAAAACCTTTAATGAATGCATCGTAATTGATGTCTTCAACACTCGAAGATTTTAACTTGTTTGCCACATCAGCACCAAGGCAGTAGCTTAAAGTATCAACTGAGTTGGTAAGTTTTAAGTTTGTTTTAACTTTTTGACCGCAAGAAGTAGCGATAATTGCAAGAGCAACAATTGTTAATAAAAAATGTCTGATTTTCATATTTTTCTAATTAAATGTTAGTTTTAATTTTAAGAATTGCAAAGGTGATGAAATTATTTTGATTGTCAAAAAGGGGAAAGATTAAATTTTGTTAAAATTTATCTATTTGTTTTTTCTGCGCGAATCATGTGTCTTTTGCCCGGAGGGCCTTGTAATCTTGACACTAAAAATCCGGCATAGCGCAGATTTCTTTTTACATCGCCTTTGGAGCTGTATGTTACCAGGATGCCTTTATCATTAAGCGCGTTATAGATCTTAATGAAGTTTTTCAGACTCCACATTTCATGCTGCACATCCGGACCAAACGCATCAAAATATACAAGGTTGTAATATTGGTCCAAGAGCAATTCATTAAAATCTCCTTGTATTTTCTTCAGATTAAATTCTGTGGTTATTTGATTTGCCTCATTCCATTCAGCGTTGTGCATCTTGTAAAATAAATCAAGATTTTCTGATTTTATAAAATTTTCGTAACCAAGCCGCTTTATTAACTGAAAAGGTAAAGGATAAAGTTCTATTCCGGTGTAATCAATTTTGAGATTATTATTTAAAGCAGTTTCGTAGCTCAAAATAGCATTTAATCCTGTGCCAAATCCAATTTCCAGAATCTTAATGTTTTTTTTATTCAGGGTAAGTAAGCCATTACTGATAAATATGTGCATCGACTCAGTATAAGCTCCGAAAGTTGAATGATAATGCTCGTTCAGTTCAGAGTTAAACAAGGTTGATGAACCATCGGATGTTTTTTTTATCTCGAGCAAATTTTGTAAAGAAAAAGGTGACAAAACGTTAATTTTCTAATAGAGTTTCAAAAATAATCAAAAATAATTAAAATTTGGAATCATTCTAAATAATTATTAATGTGTTGATTTAATGGTTGTTTGAAAAAACAGAAATATCGAATATCGATAACAAACTAATTGTCAGATATTTATAATCCATTATACGTTACGTTTTTTTTTGTTAATTGGTATTAGTTATTATTACACTAATAAATTATTAACCAAAACATTTACCCATGAAAAAAAGTTTATTTTTCCTATTGGTTATGGCAGGAATGGTGGCTTTTAACAGTTGCCAAAAAGACGAATCAATCGAAATCGTTAAGACTGATGAGTTAGCTCTATTCGAAGACAATGCTGGAAATGGTGATGTAATCCCAGGACAGTATGTAGTTGTTTTTAATGAGTCGTCATTTAAGTTTTCATCATCAAAGGCAGTAAGCTATGCTGAAAAACAAAATGAAGTAAAACAAATTGCCGACAATTATTTTAAATCTGTAGGAATAAACTATGAACTGAAACAGATTTACGGTGAAACACTAAAGGGTTTTTGTGCAAAAATTTCTGATGAAGATGCACAAAAATTAAGCAATGACAACAACATTAAATATATTGTACCTGATAGAATGTATGTTATGGCAAAACCTGCCCCTCAACCACCCGCTGAATCAAAACCCTGGGGAATTACAAGAGTTGGTGGAGGAGCTACTTACACAGGTACACATGTAGCATGGATTATTGATACAGGCGTTGATTTGGATCATCCTGATTTAAATGTAAACGCATCAAGAGGATATGATTTCATTAATAATGATGCTTTAGCCGATGATGACAATGGACATGGCTCGCATTGTGCAGGAACAGTTGCAGCTATCGATAATACAATTGGAGTTATTGGTGTTGCTGCTGGAGCAACGATCATCCCTGTTAAAGTTTTAAATAGAAGAGGTAGTGGTGCTTATTCAATTATTATTGCAGGTATCGATTTTGTTGGTGCAAATGCTGCTCCTGGTGATGCTGTAAATATGAGTTTAGGTGGTGGTGTTTATCAACCTATTGATGATGCTGTTTTAGCTGCTTCAAATAAAGGGATATTCTTTGCATTAGCTGCTGGTAACGAAACAGATGACGCAAATAATCATTCACCTGCCCGAGTTAACGGAACATATATCTGGACAATTTCTGCAATGGATAGTGCTGATAAATTTGCATATTTCTCAAATTATGGCAATCCTCCAGTTGATTTCTGCGCTCCAGGTGTTAATATTTATTCAACATACAAAGGTGGTGGTTATACAACTATGAGTGGAACATCAATGGCTGCTCCTCACATGTGCGGAATTTTGTTAATGACCAATGGAAACCCAAAAACAAGCGGATATGTTCTTAGCGATCCTGATGGAAAACCAGATCCAATCGCACATATTTAATACTAAATACTTTTAAATGAAAGGCTACTTGAAGAAAGTGGCCTTTTTTATTTTTAAAGATTATTTATCGCCGATTTTGGATAGACGTATTTAAATTTAAACCCTTCATTTATCAGATTCTTTGGAGTTATTCTTTGGTTGGCCAATATCATTTCCTTTGCAAGGTTTCCCAAAATCAGAATTAATAATTTATTAGGAATCTTTATTCGGATTAAAGGGTTATGTGTTTTTGATAATTCTTTTATAATATCTTTCATGGTAACAGACTCAGGAGCAGCGAGATTATAGGTTTTTTCCGGATTAGGTGTTGTTAAAATATGCTCAATTGCTCTGATTTCATCTTCTATATGAATCCACGGTAAATAGTTATTTCCATTACCAAGCAGCACCGATATATAAAAACGAAAGGGCAGGAGTAATTTTGGGATTATGCCACCGGAGTTTCCGAAAACGATTCCTGTTCGTATAACTGATCGCTGAATACCAAAATTTATAACCGATTTAGTTGACTGTTCCCATTTCTCGCAAACATCAGCTAAAAAACCGTTTCCTTTAGGACAATTTTCATCGCATGTATTTT
>JAVEZW010000049.1:0-18722 GCA_034002805.1 Bacteroidales bacterium
GTTAGAAGAAGAACTTCGTTACTTAAGAGCGGAGAATGCCTACTTAAAAAAAGTGAGAGCTTTAGTTCAGGAACGGCTATTACGCGAAAGCGGGAAGCCGCCAAAGCCATCGAAGAACTAAGGCTTACACATGAACTTTCACATTTACTGAAAGCTTCATCGATGGCACGTGCAACATTCTATTATCATTTACAACGCCAAAAGATCCCTGATAAATATCTTTCTGTGCGAGAGCAGATAAGTGATATTTTTACGTCCAATATGGGCAGGTATGGCTACAGGCGGATTACTCTGGAACTTCATAACAGATCCATTGCAATCAATCACAAAACGGTAGAGAGGCTTATGCGTGAAAATGGAATTAAATGTCAGGTAAGACTTAAAAAATACCGCTCCTACAGAGGCCAGGAAGGTAAAATTGCACCCAATCTACTGAACCGTAATTTTGCAACTACTATTCCAAACAGCAAATGGGTAACTGATATAACAGAGTTTGCTTTATTTGGGCAGAAAAGGTATTTATCTCCCATATTGGACTTATACAATGGAGAGATAATAAGTTATACCATAAGTGAACGACCAAATTTACAAATGGTAACCAGCATGCTTACAAATGCAATTAAAAATATCAAAAGAAATACTGATTTAATCTTGCACTCTGATCAAGGTTGGCACTATCAACATACATCTTATCAAAATACATTGAGAGAGACAGGTATAACTCAAAGTATGTCCAGAAAAGGAAATTGTTTAGATAATGCTGTAATGGAAAACTTTTTTGGACTTCTCAAATCTGAATTGTTATATTTGAAGAAGTTTTCCAGTATTGAACACTTTGAATCTGAACTTAAAAACTATATTTATTATTATAACAACCACAGAATCAAGACTAAACTAAAAGGACTAAGCCCGGTTATGTTCCGAACTCAGTCCAATTAATTTTTATTTATTAATCCGTCCAACTTTTTGGGGGCAGATCAATAAAATGTTATCAAGGGCTTTTGTATTATCAGCTTTTCCTATAAATCTACAATATTTACATTGTCAAGTTGAAATGTTGTTGTTTGTGTGGTATTATTACCGGTGTATTTAAATAATACATAAATAGTTCCGGAATAAGCAGACAAATCAACATCTCCTGAACCAACAAACGAGCTATAACCATCAGCAGGACCAGCTGCAATTGTTGGATTAATTTGGGTCCATGTAGCTGTAAATAAGTTTGCACTATTACCATCAAAATTAGTAGAAACCCAAACCGTTAATCCAGCATGTTTATAATACCCTGTAGCAGTCTCAAAGTTCAATTTTTTAGGAGTTGTTAAAGTTACACCAGGTGTTACCAACCAGCTTTCCATAATTGCAGATGTTGATCCAAAAGCAGTTGCTTGAACATACTTGTTAGAATTGTAATCTTTTCCTTGCCAATATCTTTCTCCCACTTTGTTTGCATTTAACCAACCATTTGTTAAATAATTAGCATTATTAGTTGCACTATTAAAAGTTTCATTTAGTGATGATACAACTGTTGATGTACCAATTACAACAACATCAGAAGGCTCATCGGGATTAATTCCAGCACCCTCGAACCAATATCCAGTTACGTTTTGCTGGCCTGGTTTACTAAAGTAGGACATTAAATCACCATATGTCTTTACTATTTTACCTTTATTACCAACATTGTCAACTAAATTAAGATTATTTCTTATATCTCCACTAGGAAGCTTAATTATTAAGCAATTAGCTATGTTTGTTTCAGTTGCATTGTCTGCAATAATGATATTAAAAGGGGTATTAAAAGGAGCTGTAAAAGAAGGAGCAAACTCTGCAAGACTTTGACCCAATTCGTCCTGAGTTTCATAAACTCCAACAATATAGCCCTCTACCCAAACTCCATTCTGTCCCTGGTTTGAAATACCAGCTTCAACATCATAAGGATCATCAAATGTTCCGGTACCGGTTCCTGCTCCTCCGCCACCGCCACCTAGTCGATCAGCAGTCATTACTACTTCGCTTGTTTTTCGTATTTGCAGCTGCATATCGTTATTATACTGACCCATAACACCTATTATAGAACCACTACCTTTGGGTGATTTTTCGTCAGCAAAACTTGCGTATCCGCTTGTACGTACAATTAAAGTTGTGCCACCAGCCTGTTCAATATTTAAATTTCGGGTAATGAAATTTTCAGCGTCAGCATAGGTTTGCATGGTATCACCAGCTACAAATTGAGTATTTTCAATTTTTATTAATCTTCCCTGATAATATGGTTTATTTGTGTTTATCTGGCTAATAGTTGCTATTTCGGGTGTTCTGAATTTATTTACATTAATTGTAGTAATGTAGTTTTCTTTTTTAAATCCTTCGCCATGTATTGCATTAATCTGGAAAGCTTTGGCATACTGATTAATTATTAATCCTTTAACATTTAATCGAATAGTATCACCTTCCTGAATTCCTCCAGCAACATCAAACTTAAGAGCAATGCCACCTGTCGGATCCTGAATATAAGCCATCTCATATAAATTACCTGTTTTATCGTCCATTGTTACTGTGGCATAAACAGATATGTCGCGTTTAAATTCATAAGCAACACCTACTGCAGAGTTAATATTAACAGCTCCGCTATCGGTAAAGAATGTTTTAAGCTGAGCAATAGTTACAACATCTCCAACTGGAATTTCGCGTGCAGCAGGAGTATCAAAATCGTTATCAACACATGATCCGAGAATCGCAGCAAAAGCAATTGCAAGGAGTGTTATGCCTTTAAAAAATTTCATTTTTTTCATGATATATAATTATTTATTTTTTTAAAATCTTAAAGTAAGGATCACATAATATGTTCTTCCATACATATAATAATAAACTGGAGCAAATTTATCTATATCCTTTTCTACGTAATCGAATCGGAGTTGCTCATAGCCACCTGTTCTAATCTCCTGATTGTCGAGTATATTATTAACACGGGCATACAAGCTTATATAGTATTTTTTAATTTTCCATGATTTACCACCTGAAAAATCAAGGGTAAAATCTGCTGGAAGTTTTTCTTCGCTCGTAATTTTATTGATTAAACTGCTGCCATACTCTGTATTTGGATCAAGACCTGCAATTGCAGTTGATGTTCTGCGGGCAGGATTCATACTTAAATAGTTACGATCATAATAACTGCCGCTGAATTCGGCCCACCAAAACTTAGGTGAGTTATATCTCAACGCTAATGATGCTGCTGTTTGTGGAGTACCTTCAACATAATAGTTTTTATAGTAAACCACATCGTTTTCATTTTCAAGTTCGATCTCGTTATCAGATCCTACAGTAACTTTTGGTCGTGAAGTATAAATATATTGTCCTAATGCAACTACCCCATTTACTGATATCTCTGAAGTTGGCTTAACTGATAAACCTAGTTCCATACCCATATGTTCTTTATCGATGCCCGACATAGCATAATTAACGAAAGTTCTTTCAACGTCGTGATAAAAGCTAAGAACATCAGCCTGATCTTTAAAGGTGGTGTAATAACCTGTTAACCGACCATCGATATATGGAGATCGAATAATATAGTTTGCATCAACACTAAATACCTTTTCGTTTGTTAATCCCTCAACAACATGATCTCTTGTTCTGGGCGAGATATATGCATCCTCGAAATAAGGAGCTCTTGTAAGATAAGCTATATTTGCAGTAACAATATGTCGTCCGGTAATTTTATACGTTCCACCACCATTTAATTGATAGTTAAGGAAAGATTGTTTTTCAGAATCACCATAAGAATCATTAGGGAAACGGCCGTTCTGCATATTGCCTGTACGATAGAAACTTGTGTATGATAAGCCACCACCGCCATAAAAATCAAAGTTTCCATAAACAAAATCACCTTGTGCCCAAAATCCAAATTTGCTGATATTTGCATAGTAATCATATCCAAATCTGTCGCCTTCTTTAACCAGTCTGTTTGGTTTTAGTAAGTTACTTTGAATATAAGTTGAATCATTTGTTTGGTTGTCTCTTTCGGCAAACTGGTCAATATCGAGCCAGAAGTCACCACCTAATAAATCTTCAATCTCTTTATAATTGCGTGCTTTTAACCAGTTGTAGTCTAATCCGCCTTTAAGCTTGATATTGCTTGTAAGCTCGTGACTAATTACTGTTGAAGCAACAATTTTATGCTGACCAACTTTTCTATCCTCAACAATATATGCTGATCGATTGCCGGTAATTGAGTTACCTTCGATTCCAAATGCATCAGGAACATTATCAAGATTTTTACCATTTACAAAATAAAACTGATCCCAGTCTATATGTTTGTTTTCCCAACCTAAATACAATGGTTCTTCTGCATTATAATAAGGCAAATATCTGTAATAGGTAGGTCTTGGATCAGCAACCCCGTACCAGTTTAAAGCTGTTCCTCCATTATATCCAAATGCATAGGAAGCAGAAGTTGTAATCGTAGTTTTTTCGTCAAGGTTCCAGTAGTGTGTTAAAATACCCATTGGTTCGTGATTATCTGCTACACGTGCATTACGTACTTCTCCATTTTGATAACCCCAGTTAGCATTATAATAATTACTTCCGTACAAATCATATACCTCTTGAGTTGAACCAATTAGTTTACCCCGTTTTTGTGGAGCACCAAAAGCGGTAAAAGCGATGCTGTGACTTGCATTTATTTTACGTTCAATAGCAAGGAAATAAGAATATGCGTTATAATCAGTACCTTCAACATAACCTTCTTCTGACCATCGCCGTGATGCAGATGCTGTAATGGCCCAGTTATTATTCATCATACCTGTTGAATAGGTAATAATAAGTCTGTTTTTGTAGTTTCCCATCGAATTTGCATACGATGTTTTTATTCCTTCGGGATACTGTGAAGCTCGGGTTATTATATTTGAAACACCTCCAATAGATGGTATGGAGAAATTGTTAGAGCCAAGTCCATATAGTGTCTCGCTATTACGAACAGCATCGTTTAATCCACCCCAGTCAGACCAATTTGGACGACCGGTTACCAGATCATTCATTAAAATACCATTCATGTAGATCAAATCATTTTCGTTGTCGTAACCACGAACCCGAAAACGTGCCGAGCCCCAGTTAAAAGCTGCTGTTGATGAAAAAACATCACCTGAAGAAAAAAGCAATCCGCTCATTCCTTGAGAACCTTCCTCCTCAAGTTCGGTTTCTTCTAAAACGATAATAGGCAAAGCGTCTAATTGTGCTACAGCTATACCTGAAAATTTCATTGTAACAGTTCCGATTTCGATTGCGGCACCCTGCTCCAGGATATATGCCAATTCTTTTACTTCGAAATTTGTACCTGTAAAAACAAGAATGCCTTCACCAGCAGGAATATTTACAAGAGTAAATCTCCCTTCAGCATTGGTAGCAACTGTTTCTGTAGTACCTTTAATTGCAACAATCACGCCCTCGATCGGTTCTACTGTTTTCTCATCGATTACCAGCCCTTTAATACTGCCGGTTTGTGAAAAAACAGCGAAAACAGAAAGAAGCATGACGAAAAGTGTAAGTGTAAAATGTCTCATGCGTTTAGGTCCTTTATTTTTTAAAATTTATTACTTTTCTTTAAACAGTTTAATTATCTGATTCTTACAGTAATTATTTTTAAAGAAATGGAGGTAAAAATACATACAATGTTTTTAACTTCCGAAATTTTTTCATACAATTACCAACTTATTTTAAACCCGCGTCATGAAACAGAATAATGTTATTTTTATCGCCTTATTTATAGTTGTTTTTTCTTTTATTCAGAAGAAAAACATACAGGCTCAAGAAAAACAATTTAAAGTAGTAAGCGTTGCTTTCTATAATCTCGAAAATTTATTCGATACGATAGATACTCCCGATAAAAACGATGTTGAATTTTTGCCCGATGGAGATTATAAATGGGATACAAAAAAGTACAACAGTAAGCTCGAAAAAATGTCGGAAGTAATCGCTCAGATTGGAGCTGATGTGACCAAAAGTGCTCCATCAGTAATTGGTGTGAGTGAATTAGAGAATAGAAAAGTGTTGGAAGATCTGGTAAATATGCCCTTGCTGAAAAACTACAATTTTGACATTGTGCATTACGAATCGCCCGACAGAAGAGGCGTTGATGTTGCTCTTCTATATCAACCATCTGTTATGAAGGTGATTAATACCAGATCAGCTACATTAAAAATTAAAGGTCAGGATGGGTTTTTTACAAGAGATCAATTGGTTGTTTCGGGTATTATTGATGGCGAAACAATTCATTTTATTGTAAACCATTGGCCATCGAGAACTGGTGGAGAAAAAACAAGCCGTCCGCTTCGTAATGCTGCTGCCGATTTAACTAGATCATTGGTTGATTCGATTATGACAACCGATCCGAATGCTAAAATTATTGTTATGGGCGACTTAAATGACGACCCGCACAATGAAAGCCTGATTAAACATTTAAAAGCAAAGAAAACAATTGATGAAACAAAGCCAGGCGAATTGTATAATTGTATGTACGACTTATATAAAAAAGGAGTTGGTACACTGGCTTATCGTGATGCATGGAATATTTTTGATCAATTGATTGTTTCGTATCCCTTAATAGCAAAAGATCAACAGGGATTTAAACTTTACAGGACACGCGTTTTTGATAAGGATTTTCTCAAAAACGAAAGTGGAAAATATAAGGGTTATCCAAAGCGAACGCATGCAGGAGGTGTTTATCAGAATGGTTATAGCGACCATTTTCCAGTGTATCTGCTATTAACAAAAGAGATTAATTAAAATTTACGGTGCTTTTTTAGCACCGTTTTTTGTTTCGAATAATTTTTTTGACAAATAACATAAGGTTAAACAAAAACCTATTGATAATTAAAAAAGAAATTGTAATTTCATTGTTGAAAAATCACAACCTAAAAACAAAAAATATATGGAAGTAAAAGGTACTGCAGTTAAATCAATAAAAGAATTTGTTGAAACTCGTTTTAAGGATGATTATACCAAATGGTTAAAATCGATGCCCGAAGAATCGCAGGTGATTATGAAAAGTGGAATTTTCGCCAATAACTGGTATCCGATGAAAGCTGCAGCCGTTGAACCCACCATGGCTTTAGCCAAGCTGTTTTACAATAATGATTTTAAACAAGCCGCACTCGAATCAGGCAGATATAGTGCAGAAGTTGGACTTAAAGGCGTTTATAAGATTTTTGTGATGATCGCAAAGCCTCAATATATTATGCAACGTGCCGGTCGTGTGTTTACTTCGTATTATAGTCCTTCGGATATTACTGTTGCCGACAATCATGACAAAGGATTAACCTTGCATATTACCAAATTTCCTGAGCCCGAAAGTGTAATTGAATATCGAATCGCAGGTTGGTGCGAAAGAGCTCTCGAATATACAAACTGCAAGAATGTAAGAGCACGAATAACAAAATCTTTGGCAAAAGGCGATAATCTTACCGAAATAGTTATTACCTGGAACTAAAACTGGTAAACTAGTTTAAGCGTTTAATTGTAAATAGGTTTACTGATAATATATCGCTAATAAAGTTCTGGCTATTTTATAGTTTCAGTTTTTTAAAACTGAATTATTATTCCTATTGATGGTAAAATTGTTCCGGTTCCATTACTCTCAATAGTTTTCATCAAATATCGATCAGGATCTGCGGGATCTACAATAAATGTCCCATCTGCATTTGTTTGCGGAACAAACTTGTCAGGCTCATCTGATTTAAAGTTATATACGTTTTGAATATCAAGGTAAATCATTAACGACCATTTGTTATAGAAATATTGTTTGTCAACTCTTATATCAAGTTGATGAAAGTTATCTAACCTCAATGAGTTAAACTGCGAATAATCGAGATACTCGCGCCCACGAACATTCCAGGCCGAGATCAAACTCGTTTTGTTTTCATCGAAAGGAGTATATGGCGATCCGCCAACAAATCTCCATTTAAAACCTAATTGCCAGTTCTTTTTAAATTCGCGGGTTGCGACAAGGTTTAAAAGATGCTTATTATCCCATGTGGTTGGAATATAGTCTGTTGTCAGATTTAGGTTGTTGTCGAACTTTTTAAACTCGCTGCGAACCAAAGTATATGAAAGCACCAGGTTAAATCCCCATAAGTCGCGGTGTCTTGCAAGAAACTCTACTCCATACGATTGCCCTTCGGCTTTTGAAAGCACTTCTTCATCTCCAAAAGCACCATAATCAGCTCCTTTATTCGCTAATGCGATGGAGTCATTTACAGAAAAGGGATAATTACGGTAATATTTGTAAAATCCTTCTATCGAAACTGTTGATTCATCTGTTGGAAGATATTCAAATCCAGCTACTAAATGATCAACCGAGATGTATTTTAGTCCATTATCTTTGTTTATTAAAGATCCTGTTCCGTTACTAAAACCAAGTGTTGTATAGGCAGGCTGCTGATAATATCTACCCGTATTAAAATTTAACGAAAAATCGGGCAGTATTTTATACGATGCTGAAAACCTCGGCGAAACCTGCTCAAGCAAATTCGACATGCTCGACGAATAATTATTTGCATCCGTTCGCACACCCAATGACAAAGCAAGTTTGTTTTGAAAATATTCTCTGCTAATCTGTCCAAATAAAGACCATTTCCAGAGATTCAAATCAGTGTTATAGTTAACAGTAAAAGGATTTGTTCCCACAAACTCCTTTCTAAATGTACTATTTGTGTACATGGCATATTCGAGCCCGGCGCCCACATTTATTTTATATCCATTGTCTGTTCTGGTTGTATTCTCGTATCTAAACTTGTATTCCGATTCAGTTGATAAATAATCAAAGGTTTTTAGCGAATCAACCTCGTTATTATCCTGGTATTTATATGAATTATTGTTTAAGTAGTTATGGCTAAGCACCCAGGTGTCGTAGCTTTTCTCTCTGTAATGTTTTAAAACCGCACCAACCGTATAACTCCATTGCTCAATTACCGGAAGATAATTTAAAATATATTGTTGTTCTTCAGTTTCGTTGGCTTTTAGATTTAAATCAAACTGATCTATAGCGCCCAAACCAATTAATGTTAATTCCGTTTTTTCGTTCAGTTTCGATTTTACTTTAAACTGAAGATCATTATAAGTTGGTAAAAAAGGCAACTCCAATACCGAAAATAATAGCTGCAGATAAGAACGACGTGCAGATAAAATATAGGTAGTTTTTTCACCAATCGGGCCATCAAACGTAAGAGCAACCTCAGATGCTCCTAGCGTTCCCTGTACTTCTGTTTTTTTATTGTTACCGTCTTTTTGCTTAAATTCCAACACTGAACTTAAGGCGTTGCCTCTGTTTGCAGGAAAAGCACCAGAATAAAAATTTACCTCACGAATAAAATCGACATTTATAATTCCAACTGGTCCACCCGAAGCACCTTGTGTTGCAAAATGGTTAATTGTTGGAATCTGTACATCATCGAGGTAAAATGAGTTTTCGCTTGGTCCACCGCCACGAACAATAACATCGTTGCGCTGAACAGGTGTTGATGCAACTCCTGGAAACGATTGAAGCACTTTTGAAATATCACGATTACCGCCCGGACTCTTTTCTATATCCTGTAATCCTATGGTTCGCAACGACAAAGGACTTTCTTCTGTTTTTCTGAAAGCAGATGGCTTTATAACTACTTCTCCCAATGTAATTGAGGTTTCATTTAATGGGATATCGATATTTACCTGTTTTGAATTAGTAACCATTAATTCGGGCGAAATATAAGTTTCGAATCCAACTGCCGAAACCTGCAGTTTAACAAAGCCGGGTTTTAAACCGGTTAATTTAAATTCTCCATCAAAATTCGATGCAGAACCTATAGTCGTTTGAAAAATTACAATGTTTGCAAATGCTACCGGCTCGTTGTTTTTACTATTTAAAACTGTACCCTGAATTATTCCATTATCTGGCCGTTGAGCAAAAGACGGAATAATAATGAGTATAAATAGTAGTGTATATAAGAAATTTTTTATCATAAATCCTTGTTTATTTTTTAGGAACATCATTTAAACAAGGATGTTATTTAAATGTTCAATTTTCTAAAAAAAGATTTACTTCCTCGGCTGATTTTTTGAACTAAAAAAAGTTTTGTCTTCAGAAAAATTGAGATATGGATAGTTTTTTTCAAGTACTTCAATTGATTTAATCTGATTTTCGATAAACTTTTTATAGCTATTAGCATCTGGATTTATTGGCCGGTGGTTTTTTGCCTGAATAATCTTTTCAATCTCTTTGATGATCTCGTTTGTATCTTTCTCAAAATAAGTTTGCGAAAATTGATCCCATATATAATCAATTGCCACTTTTGATGGATGGATCATGTCATCGGCATAAAAGCGATAATCGCGCAAATCATCCATCATTATTTCGTAGGAAGGGAAATATTCAACATTTTTGAATTTTGTTTTAAGCTGATGGATTGCAAGAATAAGCGTTGATTTACTTAATTGATTTTCAATAGCACCATCTTTCCAATGCCTTACTGGACTTACCGTAAAAATTATTTTCAACTCTTTATTTAATTCAGTCAGCCTGTTTAAAAGATTTGCCCACTCAACAAATATATCAGCAGCATCGAGCCGTTTTCGTTCAAACTCTTTTGCTGGTATTTTATGGCAGTTCGAAACAATGTTGCCTGATTGTACATTTTTAAAAACCCATGATGTTCCGAACGTTACAAAGAGAAAATTAGCTTTACGCAAAAGTTGTGCAGCTTGCTCTATTGAATGGTTTATTTTAACCAGGCATTTGTTTTGATCGATATCAGAGAATTCGGTATCGTGGTAAAAGCTAAACCATTGTTCATTGTAATAACCTAAATCACTTTTATCGAATTTCTTCTGTTCAATAAGTATTTCCAACCCTTTTTGAACCGAAACAGGATTATACATCACACCAAAAGGATTAACGATAACCGGAAATTTTAATTCGGTCATTTTGTTTCCGATATTTTCGGTAAAGCATGATCCCATAAACAAAACAGGCGTTTGATAACCAATTTTGTTTGGTGAGGGTTGTGGGTTTATTATTGTTCTAAAAGTTTTCATATTATACTATATAATAGAACGCAGTCCCTATAGCCATCGGGAACGCAGATACAAGTAGCGCTGATTTGCGCTGATTTTATCTGTGAAAATCATAATAATCTGTGTCATCAGTGTTCCATTAAACCTTCTTTTCTAGCCAATTAAGTACAAATTCAAAAATCTCTTCTTTCTCAAGCTCATTATGCAGTTCGTGATAAAGCCCTGGCCATTCTTTATAAACAACTTCTTGACCCAATGCAATTGCTCTATCAGCGAACTCTTTCGATGCTTTATGCGATGTAATTTTATCTCCACTACCATGTTGAATAAGAGCAGGCAAACTAAGTAAATCTGCATTTTTTAAAACCCAACTGCCGGCATTGTAAATTTCGAAAAACATACGAGCAGAAATTTTTTCATGAATCAATGGATCAGTAATATACAAATCAACAATCCTTTTATCATGCGACAATCCTTTTACGTCCAGATCGGAGTTTTGGGTAAATTTTGGGTAAATTTTGTTCATCACACGAGCTAAAACAAGCATTATTGTTGAAGGACTAAAGGATAGCTTATACCAGGGCGATGAAAATACTGCTCCCTTAAAATCATTATTTCGTGTTAAAACATAATTGGTAACAATATTTCCGCCCAAACTATGTCCATAAATAAATTGGGGCAAGTTGGGGTAAAGTTTTTTTGATTCAATGACCAGAGTATCAACATCATTTAAAAAATCATCAAATTTATTGATGTGCCCTCGCCTTCCTTCGGATCTTCCATGGCCACGATAATCAATTGCATGCACAACAAAACCTTTCTCGGTAAACTTTTTAGCCCAATACCCATATCGTTCGCTATATTCGCCAAAACCATGAACAAGGTTTATAACCGCTTTGGGATTATTTGCTGGCTCCCATAAATATCCTGAAAGTTTTAATCCATCGAAAGCAATGTATTGGGTTGATTTAAAATTCATGATTCCTGTTTTTAAATTATGAAGTCAAAATTAACGATTAAATGCAAGAAATCATATAGTCAGCCAATTGCAAAAAGTTAATTTATGATTTTCTCTAAATTGATGCACCATTATTAATAAATTATTTTTGTAAATTCGTACTATAATAATGATTAAACGAAATGTCAAACTAAAAATAAATACAATGATTAAAAAAATTACGCTATCAATTGCACTGGTATGTATAACCTTTGCGATGTTTGCCCAGCAACCAGCTGATACTACTAAATACTGGAAGTTTAACGGGGTTTCATCGTTAAATTTCACACAAGTTTCTCTATCAAATTGGGCTGCAGGTGGTGAGAATTCGTATGCACTAAATGGCCTAATAAATCTGGCTTTAAATTATTCGAAAGATAAAAATGATTGGTTAAATACGTTAAACTTGGGTTATGGTTTGCAAAAGCAACAAGATCAAGATGTTAGAAAAACCGATGACCAGATTGATTTCCTTTCAAAGTATGGCCGAAAAGTTTCTAAGTCGTTCTTCGTAAGTGCGATGTTAAATTTTAAAACCCAATTTACCGATGGATTTAAATACGACAAAGACACAAGTTATACAATTTCAAAGTTTATGGCTCCTGGTTATTTGCAAGCCTCATTAGGTATGGAGTATAAGCCAAATGATAATTTTTATGCTGTGTTGTCGCCACTTGCTGGCAAATTAACCATGGTAATGGACGACACTCTTGCAGCAAAAGGTTCTTTTGGAGTTGATCCGGGTAAAAATTCAAGAATGGAGCTTGGTGCTGCTTTAAATGCTGGTTATCAACAAGAAGTGCTTAAAAACGTTACCTTTAATACAGTTTTAGGATTATTTACCAATTATCTTGATAATCCTCAAAATATCGATGTTGATTGGAAAGTATTTATTAATATGAAGATAAATAATTATCTGTCAGCAAATCTTAATACTCATCTTATTTTTGATGATGATATTGATTTTATTAACGATAGCGGATTACCAAAATCAGCCAAAGTTCAGTTTAAAGAGGTATTTGGAGTTGGTTTAACTTATAAGTTTTAAATTATAGTTAAAACAATAGTGTTGTTCATATTTCGACAAGCTCAATATGACAACGATAGACTTTTTATGATGTCACACTGAGCCAGTCGAAGTGTAGACATCAATTTAAATACTTAATAAAAATCTATTTCTTATAAAGAAAACAGTCTCTGTAAAACCTTTTTAACCTCTTCGAGGGTTGGGTTTATGTCAAAAACATGTTTGGGTGTTAAATAATGGAGGTTATGTTCTTTTTTATAACGCTCTTCGCCACCACCAGTAATATTTAACATAACAAATGCATCTTTTTCTATGCTGTTTGTTTTTGCAGCATTTATTAAGCTTGCAACAGCCACTGCAGCCGCCGGATGAATATCATTCTCTTCAACTTCTTTAAATAATTTAGCTGCTTCTTTTAATTCGGTATTGTTAGCTAGAAGAACATCGCCACTGGCATCTTTCATCGCATCATAAAGTCCACCTGCGATTGGATAAGGAGGTTTTCTGTTCGACAGAACTTTTGCAATTATCTCTTCAACATGTTTTCGTGCTTCAGCATCTTCGTAAGGTAACATTGGCCTTGAGTCGGCTTTCCATGCATTATGAATAGGTATAAAAGGATGATTTTGCGAAACCATGAGTTTCATTTTGTTTTTCCCGAAACGACCATCTTCGATAAAACGAAGGTTAGCTTCCCAGGCCGCTATAGCTCCAGTTCCACTTCCTACAGCCTGAAAATAATAATCAGGTATTCGTCCAGTTTTTGTTACTGCTGATAAAACTGTTGTTCCCATTCCATCGCGACGAGCTACATTTTTTGCTCCGCCTTCGGCAATAAACCCTTCTACCTGACAAGCTAAATTCGATAAATGAATTGCATCGAAATAATCACTTCCTGATTTTGTGACAATCAGTTTTACACAATCATGAACATGTTCTCCAAACCAAAGAGCATCTAAATTATCTTCAGGAACACAAAGCAATAAAGGAATATGATTATCAGAGCAAACTCTTGCAAATGCACGTGCAGTATTTCCAGCCGATGCAACAACAAGAATCTTATTCATATCTGAATTCATTCGGCCACAAACTGAATAAGCTTCAGTTTCTTTAAAAGAGCAGGTTCGAAAATTTGCTCCTTTTTCGGGCCAGTATCCACTAAAAGTAATATAAAGATTCTCCAGCCCGAGGCATTTTGAAAGTCCTTCGCTCTTATAAGTTACCGGAGCACATGATCCTTTGAGAATTCTTTTTACAGGAAGCCAGTCTGCAAACTTGTAAATACCATACGAATCATCTTTTACATCGAGTTGTTTTTTTGCATAAACAGCACGAACAAGTGTAGGATCTGTTTCGCCCGGAGCATCGAGTGTCCATCCCTGATCATCGAATTGATTGCCTGTTTTTACTGATTCCAGTTTGTATTCTGTGGCTTTAAATTCCTGTTTCATACTTTAACAATTAAATAATCCGGTAAAAATAATAAAAAGGATTACGGAACTAACTCATTTTAAAAAAAAGTCCGGAAAGATTTCTGCTTTCCGGACTTTGTAATAATTAAGTCTGTTATTTTTTTACAGCTTCAACAGCTTTCTGAAGAGCTTCTTCCAAAATCTTAACATCCGGACGATGGATAAAATTGTTTACCATCATCATATCGATGGTATCGCGGGTTAGTTTAATATCATCCAATGTTTTTTTAACCACAGCTGCATGATCGAGCTTAATACGAGCAACTCCGTTTTTAATAGCTTCCATGGCAACATCAGCAGCTTCGTAAGCAAACATCTCTGTTTCGTCCATTTTTGGCATAATATAATCAGGGTTTATTCCTTTTTTCTGTGCATAATTAGCCATAGAATAAGCCGCAGTTATTGCCATCTCGTCGGTAATTTTGCGTGCACGAACAAGTAATGCGCCTTTCAAAATACCGGGGAACCCTAGTGAGTTATTTACCTGGTTTGGAAAATCTCCTCGTCCTGTGGCAACAATATAAGCTCCTGCTTCTTTGGCTGCATAAGGATAAATCTCAGGAACAGGATTTGCACAGGCAAACACAATTGGTTTTGATCCCATAGCTCTAATCCACGATGGTTTAACAACATCAGGGCCTGGCTGGCTAACTGCAATTAACACATCAGCTCCTTTGCAAGCTTCCTCAACATCGTTTATCTTTTTTGGATTTGTTTTTTCGCACAACTCCCATTTTCGGTAAAACCGTTTATCAGCTTTAATATCATCACGGTCTTTATGCAATCCGCCAGTTGAATCGAAAATAATCATATTCTCGGGGTCGCCACCTGCTTGCAGAATTAGTCGTGATATAGTTGCATTTGCAGCTCCTGCACCATACATTACTATTTTTACTTTGCTTATATCTTTTTCTACTATTCGGAGTGCATTGATTAATCCTGCAACAGTAACCGATCCTGTGCCTTGGGCATCATCGTGCCAAACAGGAATGTCACATTCTTCGCGTAACGTATCAAGAACCTTATAACAATTTGGTTGCGAAATATCTTCGAGATTTACTGCTCCAACGCTGGGTTCGAGCATTTTAACAAAATCAATGATTTTATCCGGATCGTGCTTACCCTCTTTGTTGTAGCTGTTAACGCATAATGCAATACCATCAACACCAGCTAAATACTTCATTAAATAAGCTTTGCCTTCCATAACGCCTAATCCGCCAGGAGGTGTGCAATCGCCATCACCTAAAACACGTGTTGAATCAGATACAACTGCTACCAGGTTTCCACGATTTGATAAGTCGAACGATGTATCGTTATTATCACGAATAGTTGTCGATATCTTAGAAACACCAGGTGTATAATAAACATTAAACCAGTTAAATCCATATAAACCTGCTTTGGGCAATGTCTGGATTTTGCCGCCATAAAATTGATGACTTAACAGCGATAGTTCTTTTAAAAAGATAGTTTTTGCTTTTGCAATTTGCTCGGGCGAAAAATCAGACGGAAAAAGCTCCTCCAGTTTTTTTAATGATAAATCAATCGTTGACATAAGAACCTCCTGTTTTTTAATTTTGGGATTTAATAATGATGGCACCTAAACAAAAATAAGAAATAATTTACCCACAATCCATTATCGGATAAATTGATTAGTCGGATATTTATGTTGTAAAACATAAAAAGGGATTAGTCGCTAAACTAATCCCTTAAAATAAAGGTGGTTATAATTTATTCTGATTCAGATATTTCGTGATGCTGTAGCGGGTTTTTTGATATCTCGAGGTATTCAGTTCTGTTTTTATAAATATCGCAAGCCATATACAATGCATTACGGAACGAATCTTCTGATGCTTCGTTTAAGCCAGCCAGCTCAAAAGCGGTACCATGTCCAGGTGATGTTCTTATAATCTTAAGTCCTGCAGTAAAATTAACTCCTGTTCCAAATGCAAGTGCTTTAAATGGAACCAAGCCCTGATCGTGATACATAGCTAAAATGGCATCGAACTTTTTAAAGCTGTCGCTGCCAAAGAATCCATCGGCAGGATAGGGGCCAAAAGCAAGAATATTCTCAGCTTTGGCTTTTTCAATGGCCGGAATAATAATATCAACCTCTTCTTTTCCGAGCAAACCATTATCGCCTGCATGAGGATTTAATCCAAGCACTGCTATTTTGGGTTTACGAACCCTGAAATCCTGAATTAAACTTTTATTCATTACGCGTAGCTTTTTCAGAATAGCATCAACGGTAATTGCTTGCGGAACCTGACTTATAGGAATATGCCCGGTAACAACACCTACTTTTAGATTTTCGCTAATCATTAACATTAACGATTCATCTGCTCCAAACTCTTTGGTTAGATATTCTGTATGACCAGGAAATTTAAAGTTTTCGGATTGTATATTGTCTTTATTTATTGGTGCAGTAACCAAAACATCCAAGCTTTTATCTTTGAGATCCTTTATTGCGGTTTGCAAAGACAGGAGCGATGCTTCGCCTGCAATTTGTGTCGATTTACCTAATTCAACGCGAATATTATCATCAAGGCAATTAACAATATTGGCGCGCTTAACATTTGCTTCGTTGGCATTTCGAACATTATTAAAGCTAAAGTTAGCAATATTTAATGCTTTGCGATGATAAGCCGCTACCTTGGCCGATCCATAAACCACCGGAACACAAAAATCATAGATCCTTGGATCCATAAGTGCTTTTATAATGATCTCGTAGCCAATCCCATTAATATCACCTTGCGATATACCTACAACTATTTTATCCTGAATCATATATTACTATATTTTAATCTACTTATTAGCGTTTATTTAACAAACAAAAGTAACGAAAAAATAGTTTATAACCATTCCAAAGTAGATTAACATTTGCTCAACTTAATTGTTATTTTTACAAATTCAAATTGGAAACAATGGATTTAAAATCTTTATATAAAAAAGCATTATCGTTGGATTTTCTGACTAAAGAAGAAGGTCTTTTTATATACGAAAATGCAGCTCTCGAGGAATTGACTTTTTTAGGAAATGAATTACGACAAAGGCACAATCCTGGTAAAATTGTTACCTGGCAAATAGATCGAAATGTAAATATCACAAACGCTTGTATCTCGCAATGTAAATTTTGTAATTTTTATAAAAAGCCCAACGATAACGGAGTTTATATAACTTCAATTGACGAATACAAAAATAAAATTGAACAACTGCTTAAGTTGGGTGGTAATCAGTTGTTATTGCAGGGCGGATTACACCCAAAACTAGGGCTTTCGTATTATGCTGATCTGTTTAAACAACTTAAGTCTTTTTATCCAGATCTAAAGTTACATGCCTTGGGTCCACCTGAGATTGTTCATTTAGCCAGACTCGAAAAAAAATCATATCAATTTATACTTGAATCATTGATTGCAGCTGGATTAGACAGCCTACCCGGTGCAGGAGCCGAAATTTTATGCGACAGGGTTCGTAAAAGCATTTCTCCCGGAAAAGCAAGTGCACAGCAATGGCTTGATGTGATGCGTGAAGCCCATAAATTAAACCTTGTAACATCGGCAACAATGATGTTTGGACACATTGAAACCCGATCGGAGCGAATTGATCACCTAATCTCAATAAGAGATGTTCAATCAGAGAAACCAACTCATGCTCCCGGATTTTTAGCTTTTATTCCATGGCCCTTTCAGGATAAAAATACTGCATTAAATACTCAACTTGGTGTTACAAACAAAGTTAGTTCTGAAGAATATATAAGAACAATTGCGATAAGCCGTATATTATTGCCCAACATACAGAATATTCAGGCTTCGTGGCTTACTGTAGGAAATGATATTGCACAGGTTTGCTTGCATTCCGGAGCCAACGATTTTGGTTCGATCATGATTGAGGAAAATGTTGTTTCGGCAGCTGGAGCGAGCTATAAATTCGATGCAGAAGGTATTCAGAAAGCAATTCGTGAAGCCGGATACACTCCTCAACTTCGAAATCAACGTTATGAGTACATTGATTACAAAATTGTATAAAAGTTATTTTTCTTTCTCTTTAAAATAGGTACGGATTAAAACTTTTTTTAATTCGCGCTCAAGAATTTTGTGTGTCACTAGTTCTGATATACTCGCAAAATGCAAATCAGGGTCAGTTTTGGTTAACTCCTTTTCGCTCAAGTCGATCTGGTAAAGCAGCGATTTTA
>JAVEZW010000050.1:0-18717 GCA_034002805.1 Bacteroidales bacterium
CTGAGAATTGCAATAATTGCTAATAATGGTATTATTCGTTTCATTTTCAAAAATATTTTGCAAATTTACAACAATTGTTTAAAATGTTAAAATATAATTAGTCAAAACGTGCCAAATAGTTAAATTATTTTGATCCATTTGCTATATTTTTAAAAAAGACTACTTTTGTGCCCATAATTTATTTAACTACAACAAATGGATATTTTTAGCAAAATAAAAGAAAGCATGGGACCAATAGGTCAGCACATGAAATTGTCCCATGGTTATTTTTCATTTCCCAAATTGGAAGGTGAAATTTCTCCTAAAATGAAATTTCGTGGCAAAGAAGTTCTAACCTGGAGTTTAAATAATTACATTGGATTAGCAAATCATCCCGAAGTTAGAAAAGCTGATGCCGAAGCAGCTAAAGAATACGGATTAGCTTATCCTATGGGCGCGCGAATGATGTCTGGCCAAACCAGTAAACACGAAGAGCTTGAAAACAAATTAGCTGAATTTGTTGGAAAAGAAGATGCTTTTCTGTTAAATTTTGGATATCAGGGTATGGTTTCTATCATCGATAGTATTGTTACCAGAAAAGATGTTATCGTTTACGATTCTGAAGCCCATGCCTGCATTATGGATGGTATTTTCCTTCATAAGGCAAAAGGTGGAAAGAGTTTTGTTTTTCCTCATAACAACATGGAGAAATGCGAAAAAATGCTTGGCTTCGCAACAAAACTTACTAACGAAACGGGTGGAGGTATTTTGGTAATTACCGAAGGTGTTTTTGGTATGGCTGGAGACCTTGGTAAATTAAGAGAAATAGTAGCCCTTAAAAAGAAATTCGAATTCAGATTATTGGTTGATGATGCTCATGGTTTTGGAACTATGGGTAAAACTGGTGCTGGTATTGGTGAACATTTTGGTGTTCAGCAAGACATCGACATCTATTTCGCCACATTTGCCAAAGCAATGGCTGGTATTGGTGCTTTTGTAGCTTCGACCGAAGAAGTAATTAATTTCTTTAGGTACAATATGCGTTCTCAGACTTTTGCAAAATCATTGCCAATGCCTTTGGTTATAGGTTCTTTAAAACGATTAGAAATTATTCAAACTCAAAAAGAATTAAGAGATAACCTTTGGAAAGTTGTTAATGCTTTACAAAAAGGCTTACGAGAAGCTGGGTTTAATATTGGTAACACAGAATCACCTGTTACTCCGGTTTATCTTTCTGGAAGTATTCCTGAAGGTACAGGCATTACTATGGATCTAAGAGAAAATTATAATGTTTTCTGTTCGATAGTAGTTTATCCTGTAATCCCTAAAGGACAATTATTACTACGATTAATACCTACAGCTATGCATACATTGGAAGATGTAGAATATACAATTAATGCATTTAAAGCTGTTCATAAGAAACTTCTTGCAGGTCAGTATCAAGCTGATTCAATTGCAAAAGTTTCATAAATAAAGAGCAAAAAGAGGCTGTTTAAAACAGCCTCTTTTTTTTGTATTCACACTTCGACAAGCTCAGTGTGACACGTTGATTATTAGATTGTTGTCATTTTGACCCTGTCGAAAAACATACAACAATCTTGCTTTTGAGACAGCCTCTTTTTAATTACTTATGTGAGGTAAGAAATCGTTCAGCATCAATTGCGGCTTTACAACCCGAACCGGCAGCAGTGATAGCTTGCCTGTAATGAGGATCCATAACATCGCCACATGCGAAAACCCCATCAACTTTGGTTTTGGTGCTATCAGATTCAGTTCTGATATATCCAACCTCATCGGTATCGATATATGGTTTAAAAATATCTGAATTAGGTGTATGTCCAATAGCAACAAAGAATCCATGAATATCTTTTTTAACCTCTTCGCCTTTGGCATTTGTTAAGATTACGCCTGTTACCCCACTCATGTCGCCAACAATTTCTTTTGTTTGATGCTCGAAAAGTACTTCGATGTTTTTAGTATTAAAAACTCTCTCCTGCATGGCTTTGGATGCTCTTAAATAATCTTTTCGAACTATCAGATAAACCTTATTGCATATTCCGGCAAGGTACGAAGCTTCTTCGGCAGCAGTATCGCCACCACCAACAACAGCAACATCTTTACCTTTATAAAAAAATCCATCGCAGGTTGCACAAGCAGAAACACCTTGTCCCATAAACTTCTTTTCAGATTCGAGTCCTAAATATTTTGCTGTTGCTCCTGTGGCAATAATAACTGTTTCAGCTTCGATGATCTTTTTCTCATCGATAGTAATTTTAAACGGTCTTTTTGACAGATCGGCTGCTGTAGCAATACCAAAACGTACATCGGTACTAAAACGCTGTGCCTGCTTTTTCAAGTCTTGCATCAATACCGGACCAGTAACTCCTTCGGGGTAACCAGGAAAATTCTCTACTTCGGTTGTGGTTGTTAATTGGCCTCCTGGTTCTAAGCCTTCGTACATTACCGGACTTAGATTTGCTCTGGCTGCGTAAATTGCAGCTGTATACCCAGCTGGACCAGATCCAATAATTAAGCATTTTACTTTTTCACTTTCGCCATTCACTATTTTTTGTGAACCTTTTTCATCTAAATTTTCAATTGTTTTAAACAGTGCCATATTGTTTTAATTTATTTTATTTCAAATTTTTACTAAATAGTTACATAACTATATACGTTGGTTTTATATTAGTCAATAAATATACCAAAATATAATCTTAACTAAAATTTTGGATAATCAGAATTGATGATTATTTTTGCAATCTTATTAAGAAATGTTGTGTTCCAATAGTTATCGGGAAATTTCATTCTTCCTGATAAAAAGAAAAAATAATAATCGGGGTGTGGCGCAGTTGGCTAGCGTACTTGCATGGGGTGCAAGGGGTCGGAAGTTCGAGTCTTCTCACCCCGACAGAATAACGAGAAGAAAAATGCTTCTCGTTTTTTATTTTTTGGATCGGAAGTCGTGCCGATAGTTATCGGCATCTCACCCAGACAGAATAACGAGAAGAAATATACTTCTCGTTTTTTATTTTTTGGGTCGGAAGTCGTGCCGATAGTTATCGGCATCTCACCCCGACAGAAAAACGAGAAGAAAAATGCTTCTCGTTTTTTTTTATTTGTAAAATTAAAAGGTCTTCTAGAAATTATATTTCAACTTTAGAAAACAGATATTTGTTCTTGTATCGTTTAGGTCAATTAAAGCATCAAAATATTGCCAGATTAATGAGAAATCAAGATTTTCGGCGAGTGAATATCCAATTGATGGACTTATAAAATAACCTTTCAAATCAGGAAAAACCATCCCTGCAATTGTTGCATTAAACAAGGGCGATAAAGCCCAGGTAAATTGCCCGAAAGCCGAGAACTCAGAAAAAGCAATGTTTTTTGTTGATAGGTTTCCGGAATAAAAACTGGTAAAATCAAAATCCGATAACGGATTATTACAATACATTAGCTGAACTTGTACCATTGAATTGTCCTTAAACATCTTATCGACTCCTGCAGTAATTAGTAGCGTATTTTCATTCAATTTTAAACTTTTAAACCATGACGATTCACCACGAAAGGATAAGTTACCTATAGCTCCCGACCAGCCTGCTCCTAAAACAAAATCATTACTTTCCACAATTCCTGCCAGAAACTGGATATCATAACTCCATGCATTAAATCTGTACAACCCTGCAACTGTCATATTGTCATTAAAATCAATTTTAGCTACTAACTCAATAACCGATAATGAATTAGTAAAGTACTGCATTCTTAAAGCATCACTACCAGGTCGTTCGATATAATCAAGGTCGAAGAATGAATAAGTATTAAAAATATCATTAGGATTCCAAACCAATGCCTGTCCCCAATTTATCCGCTGTCGTCCGGCAGTTAACTGAAAATTATTATAATGAAAATCAATCCAAAGTCTATCAATAGTTGTATTGATAAGAAACGATTTTCCCTCAGCTAAATTCCACGATAAATCCATCCATCCATCATCAGTATCTATCATATTCGAATAATTATTGCCAAGACGCACCATATCGCCTGTAAACAGTCTGTTTCTGAATTCGGCAGAAAATGTAACCAAATCACCTAAATAAGCTTTAAAATTTAATCTATTATGCAGTAAATTTTCGTTCATAAAATCACCAGAAACAGAATCGAACATTGAGCTTTGCATAGATGTAAGATACCCTGTAAGATCTATTGATTTTTGATTCTGAGAGATCAATAAACTACTATGCATAAAAAGAACAAATACTATAATAAATGCTTTTCTCATTAGTATCGAATTTTACGAAGGGAGTTCTTTTATTTCATCAGAAATTACCTTTCCATCTTCGAGTGTAATTACCCTATGGGCCATTTTAACTACCCGTGGGTCGTGAGTTGAAAATATGAAAGTGATTTTTTCTTCGTGATTTAACTTCTCCATAATTTCGAGCAATGTGGCGGCTGATTTTGAGTCAAGATTAGCAGTTGGTTCATCAGCAAGCACAAATTTAGGTCTGGAAGCTAAAGCTCTGGCCACAGCTACTCGTTGTTGCTGTCCTCCTGAAAGCTTTCCTGGGCGGCTATTTACTCTCTCGCCTAATCCAATGGCATTCAATAATTCCAACGTACGCTCATCTCTCTCTTTCTGTGGCCACTTTTGAAGTGTCATTATAAATTCAACATTCTCTTTTGCTGTCAAAACCGGAATAAGGTTATATGACTGAAAAACAAATCCAATATTATTTAATCTAAAATCGATAAGCTGTGATGATTTTAGTTTTGACAGATTTGTACCGCCAATAATAATTTCGCCAGAGGTTGGCATGTCAAGTCCACCGATCATGTTAAGCAATGTAGTTTTACCGGAACCTGAAGGTCCTACAATAGCAACAAATTCGGCTTCTGTAAAGTCGAGCGATACATTATTAACTGCATGCACCTTAACTTCTGATGAGTTATATATTTTATTTACGTTTTTCAATTCTAGTATTTTCATAGCAAACTAATTTAAAGTAGTTTTTATTCTGTTCTGAGTGCTTCAACCGGATTTAGCTTAAGAGCTTTACGTGCAGGCCATACCGATGATGTAATTGCTGTAACCATTACCATTATTGTTGTGAGTATCATAAAATTAATAGTAATAACCGGATATACTTTAGCCGCAAATCCTATAGCTTCAAAACCCTCGCCCCACCCTGAGAAGTGTATGCCTGTATTACCCAACACAGTCATTATAATCCATCCAGAAACCATTCCGATTACAGCCCCTACGCATGTAAGAAAAACAGTTTCGAGCATTATCATTTTAAATATCCGTTTATGGTTCATCCCTATAGCCATAAGCATGCCTAGCTCTTTAGTTCGCTCCAATATTGCCATAAGCATTGTATTTATTATACCAAAAGCAAGTGCGAGCATTATTATTCCAATGAACATAAGATAATAAATAATCATAAAATCATTCATCATTGCGGCATCTGGAGCTAAATCCCTCCAGGTATGTACTATGTTTTTACCAGCTATGCTATCTAGTTTACCTTTTACAAATGCAATATCGTCCATATTTTTAAGGAGAATGGCTATTTCGTGAGTAAGAATTTCGTTACCACCATAAAGCTTCGCCAGTTCGGTTGCATTAACAAAGACGTTTGCCTGATCAAAACCGGAGTTTGTTGTTTTAAATATACCGCACACCCTAAAAATCCCCTGAACAGGATTCCCGTTTTTATCTGAAATTGTCACCTGAATTTTACTTTTAATTTTATAATCAAGTGCTTGTTCTATAATAAGTTGCCCAAACTGATCAAGTTCTTTTTTTGTAAAATCCTTTTTAAGTGCTTCACGAAAATCTTTTGGTGATCTGTATCTTTTGTCTTTAATTATTTCGAGTTTTTTAAGAACAGATTCTGTTACATTTTGACTTCTGAGTTTTTCAATGGTGCTATCGGCAATTATAAAGTGTTTTAGTTTAAGAATTTCGGCTGTTTTATCGCCTATAAGAATATCTCCAGGATTTAATTGATGAATATACCGACCTCCACCAGGAACAATTTTTTGATGTATTTCAGTAATCTTAATTTCCTTTTCGGGATCAACTCCATAAATCATTGCACCAGTATTCGCCCAGGGAGTATTTATCATGGCTACTATTTTGGTCCTTTTCGTCCATCCTGCAATTTCTTGTATTGTATCGAGACAGTTTTCAAGCACATCTAAATTAGTGACTGTAAGATCAATCTCTTCGTTTTTTATGTACTCAGTATGATGAATTTGAAGATGCGACACTTCATTATAAATCGCATCGTTTAGGCGTTGTTTTGTCCAACCTTCCATTACACCAACCAAAAACATGGCCGAAATAATTCCAAGTGCAACGGCAACAATAACAACAAGGCTTCTTTTTCTGTTACGCCAAATATTTTTCCAGGCAATAGACCATATCATAATTTTCAGTTTTAACCTTTAAGAGCTTCAATTTCTTTTAAACTACTTATTTTTCGCATTGGGTAAATCGTTGCCAACAAAACCATAATGGCCACAATTACTGCTTGCCAATAAAAATATGGACCAAACCAGGCCGTTGGCATAACAGCATCCCAACCATATTCTTCCATCATAGTGGCTAAATCGCCTCTCATTATAATCGGGTAATAATAAAAATACAGAATAATTGGAATGCTGGCCAATAAGCCACAAATCAATCCAATCAAACCAAGCAGAAACATTTCAATAGTTATAATTATTTTCAATTTCCTTTTTTGCATTCCTATTGCCACCAATACTCCAAACTCCTTTTTTCTTTCGGAAACCATCATTAAAACAGTACCGAAAATTCCAAAAAAGATTATAAAATAAAGGAGCCCCAGCATTGCAATACCAGATTGGCTATCACCCTGAATTTGTTGATACATCACCGGATTAAGCTCGTACCAGGTCTTACTTATCGTATTTTTATCAGGAAGTAGTTGATTTATATTAGTTTGTGCCTTTTTAATGGTTCTGTTCGATTTATCGGTAAGATTTACCACGAGAGATGTAATTTTGCCTTCAGAATCAAACAGCTTTTGAGCAGCAGGAATAGTCATTATTATCAACTTATTGTCAAGATCGGGAGCCGGCATGCGAATAATTCCCCGTACAGGAAAAATTCCTGTGGCTGAAACACCGTGATAACCTTGCCCCATAAGTATTACAGAATCACCAATAGCTACTTTTAAATAACTCGCCAACCTGTCTGATACAAGAATTCCCTCATCATTTTCGGATAAATATCCATTTGGTACTTCTGTATTTTTAAGAATTATTGGCATAAACTGAATCAATTCTTCTTCAGACAATGCCAACTCGAGCTCTAACCTTGATTCAGATGAAAAAGCCCTACCCTTGCTTCGGATAAGATTATTTATAACTTTTTCAGTGATTTCAGGAGTTTTTTTAAGTTGTTCAATCGACTCTTCTGTAATTCTGTATTTTACCAGTTTTGTTTCGGGATTCGAAAATTTCTTTTCCTTAACCGGATCTATGGCAATAATTATCACTCCCTTTGTTTGAGTTCCGCTTGATGCAAGTGTAAACGATTCGAGATGAGGAGTAACAGAAACTACCTTGTCTAGTTTTGAAATAGCAGCAACCAGAGAATCATTATAATCGAAAGAATTGTCAATTAAAGGATTGTCTTGATATTTTACATTTTGAACCTGAAGGTAACCAGTAAATGATTCGATATAATTAGTTATCATATGATCGTAACTACCAAGCTGATACGATCTCATGACGACAGCGAAAAAAACAGCGAAGAAAACGGAAGCTGCTGTAATGGTTGTTCGGCGTTTGTTTCGCCAAAGGTTGCGCCAGGCTATTTTAAATTCGTCTTTCATGATTTGATTATCTGAATTAACGTGCTCTTTTCATGTTCTGTTGCGAAAAAAAACTTTCTTCAACAGGAATATTGAATTTAATCTCCAAAATTTCAACCAGGGTTTTATTTTCGGGTTCATCTTCTGGAATTAGTTCTATTTTAGTTGTTATAATTCTTCCATCCATCGTTTTAATATCAGAGCCGGTTTCGGTTCTTACCAAAGATCCATCTTCATCATATAATTCGGCTCTCAATACCAAAAAATCTTTTTTATCAATCCATCGTATTTGTTTACCCCACACAATTGCGGCATTCTCTTTGGCTTTCATTTCAATTTTATAACAGATTCTATCGCCAATACTTTCCTCGCCCAATATTTCATGAGTATAATCGTTCACAACAGATGATTCTCTAAGGATATCGTCGTTGGTATAATCAGAACCCATCCATCCTTGCGACATCATCGATGGAGGTAGTTTTATCATTCGGTTTATAGATGGATTCCAGCTCCACATTTCTGAACCTCTTTTCAGGAATGTTTGCCCTGATTCTTTTGCGGGTAATGTAATTAGCGCCAGCGCATAATCTCTTCCCATTGACCAGTTTTTAAATTCGATTGTTCTCTGCCAGGTAGGTCTTATAATAGTCATAGACATGCGGCTATAACTACTTTTTTCGCCGTTAAATTTTTCGTCAGCCTTTCTAACAATATCAGTAGCTGTAATATTTTGAGCAAAAATTGCATTAATTGCAAAACCATTCATAATTATACAGGTCAGTATTATCCATCGTTGTTTCATAACTACTTATTTAAATTTTTCAATTATTCGTTTTATAAGATTTTCATCCAAATCATTATCACCACCATCTGAATAAATTATTTTTATTGCATACCCTAAAAGAGTAATATAAAACATGTTAAATTCGCTTTCCGGATCATTCTGTTTACCTTTTTTCTCGTGTTTTAATGCAAAATACTCTTTTAGCAAGGTAATAATTTTTAGCGGATAATAATTATCACCAGGTTCATGGCCAGGATGTACGAGTGAATCAGACTCGGAATATGCTTTAAGAAATTGTGCTTTAACATCATTCTGCATTAACAATTGCATCAATAAACGTAAAAACGGTTTTTTCTCTTTTAACAGGATATCTATCTTTCTAATAAAAAATTCGAATTCGTCTGTAGAAAGTTGCCCATCGTGATCAATATCCAGATAGCTATAAACTTCGTTTACTGAACGGTGAATAATTGCCTTAAGCAATGCTTCTTTACTATCAAAATAATTGTACATCAAGCCCTTTGAAATACCGGCGTGTTTGGCAATATGACTAATGGTGGTTTGGTAATACCCATCGTTTGCAAATCGCTCAAGAGCAACTTCCATGATTAAGGCCATTTTTTCATCCCTAATATCTTTAAACTGCTTTGGAGTTCTTGGCGACATGAATTTGTTTTTTTTTGATTGACTATTCAGTCAAATATAAAACAGATAATTTGTAATTGCAATTTTTTACTTCAGTTTTTATGCTTCTGTTTTTTATCTATCTAATAATTAAACCCTTATAATATTTATTAATCGAATTCAACAAAACCAGTTAAAATTCTTATATTGAGGTTAAATTTATTTTAATGAAAGCGGTTAATCTTAAAGAACTTAAAGAAGAATTGAAGCATCATTCTCCAAAAGAGTTGTTGGATCTTTGCCTTCGGCTGGCTGTATTTAAAAAGGAAAATAAAGAATATTTAACTTACCTCCTCTTTGAATCGGAGAATGAATCATCATTTGTTGAAGGTGTAAAACTTGAAATTGATGAACAATTTTTACTGATTAATAAAAAATCGTACTATCTGATGAAAAAGAGTGTTCGTAAAATATTAACTCATGTAAAAAAGCAAATACGCTACTCAAAAAACAAACAAACCGAAATAGAATTGATGCTTTATTTCTTAACTAAATTAAAAAAACTTACTCCGAGTATTCGTCGTAGTCCACGTTTGATGAACTTATTTAATGTACAGGTAGAATTGATAAGAAAAAAACTTCCATCCTTGCACGAAGATTTGCAGCATGATGTGAGAGAAGAATTGGATGAATTATTATAAGAACAGTATCGAAAAATACAATCCATATGCTGAGTAATCGTAAGTTTCAATATTCTCAGAATTTATAAACAATTCAGCAATATCAAAACTTCCTTTCATTCCAAAATCCAAACCAATTCGATCTTGCAAACGAAACCTAAATCCAATATTTGTGCTTATTCCTGGTTTTAAATACTTACCAAAACCATATGATTCATTAAACCCAACAGGAATAGTTAAATCATCCTTAAAATAATAGTTCTGTTCAGCTAAAACATCAAGGTAAGCTCCTATTCCAATAAAAGGAGCCAAACTACCTTCATCATAGAGAAAGTACTTAAAACTTACTGGTACTCTTAAAAAATATTCACTTACTCTTACATTATTTATATTTAATTTTTCTGCTTCTCCAAATCGATAATTAACCCCTACTCCTGTTGAAAATTCAGACTTCTTGAGTATTGGAATATTAATATCTATGGTACAATCAAATGATGTATTTGTATTAAGTGCTTCATAGGAATCCATTTGAGAACTTGAGTTCATTAACTGAAATGTCATGTAGTCTCCACTAACACTGGTTGTAATGGATCTTTTATTTAATTCTTCTTGCGAAAATGTTAAAAAAGTTATTCCCAGCAGACAACTTAATATCACGAATCTTTTCATGGTTTTAATCGTTAATTATGTGGCTAATTTAATGTAAATAATAGTATTTTTGTAATCTTATTTAAATATTAAAACCATGCAAAAAATTATAATAGTATTAGCTTCACTCTTTTTTACAGCTTGTGTTTCAGCTCAGAAATACGAACCCAAAAAAACAGTCACTGCTGCTTTTTACAATGTCGAAAATTTGTATGATACAATAAATGATCCTGCAATTAACGACGAGGAATTTCTACCAACAAGTCCTAAAAAATGGAACTCAGAAAGGTATTTTAAAAAACTCGAAGATCTTTCAAAGGTCATCAGCTCGTTAAACACCAAAGAACTACCTGAGATTGTTGGTTTTGCTGAGATTGAAAACAGATCAGTATTAGAAGATTTAGTTAATACAAAAGCTCTAAAAGATGCCAATTACCAGATAATTCATAAGGATAGTCCCGACAACAGAGGTATTGATGTTGGCTTAATTTATCGTCCTGATGAGTTTAATTACCTGTCGCATCAATTTATTCCTTTTTCAGCTGATTTTGCTATTGAATATAAGCTTAGAGACATTCTTTATGTAAAAGGGCTATTAGATAAAAAAGATACTATCCATGTTTTTATAAATCATTGGAAATCGAGAAGTGGTGGCGAAAAAGAAACTGAGAACCAGCGTATTGCTCAAGCTCAAAATCTACGAAATATTGTTGATTCTTTGCTCAGTGTTAATCAAAACTCAAAAATTTTAATTATGGGTGATTTAAACGATGAACCCAGAAATACTAGTATTTTCGAAACGCTAAAAGCAAATAGTGATTTATCTGATAATAAAAATCTGGTAAACTTAATGCTTCCGTTGGTTGATGCAGGCAAAGGCTCTCATAGTTTCCGAGGCGATTGGACAATGCTAGATAACATTATCGTTTCGCTATCTTTTACAGGTAAAAATGGCTTTACGGTTCAGAATAACGAAGCATTTATTTTTGATGCGGAATGGATCACTCATACAAATAATAAAGGAGAAAAGAGTCCAAATCGTACATATGGAGGCCTTAATTATTTTGGAGGTTTTAGCGATCATTATCCAGTATATGTTACGTTTATTAAGAAATAAACTAAAAGTTTGTTTAAAATAATGGGCTAAAGCCCAAATTCATAAATATTTATATAACCCCAGCCTTAAGGCTGGGGTTATGATAATGACAAAATAATAGGACTTTAGTCCTTAGTTTTTTATGAAACAACAAAAGTAGAATTATCATTAATGGATTTTAAAATCGTTTCTGATTACAAGCCAACCGGCGACCAGCCTGAGGCAATAAAACAGCTTACTGAAGGCGTTCTGCGTGGAGATAAATACCAAACCTTGCTTGGTGTTACCGGATCGGGAAAAACGTTTACAGTAGCAAATGTAATTGAAAAGATTCAGAAGCCAACACTTATACTTAGTCATAACAAAACACTCGCCGCTCAGTTGTATGGTGAGTTTAAGCAGTTTTTTCCGAATAATGCAGTAGAATATTTTGTTTCGTATTACGACTATTATCAACCTGAGGCCTATATCCCAGTTACTGATACTTATATCGAAAAAGATCTTTCGATAAATAAAGAGATAGAAAAATTACGGTTAAGCGCTACGTCATCGCTTCTGTCTGGAAGAAAAGATGTAATTGTTGTTTCGTCTGTTTCGTGTATCTATGGTATTGGTAATCCAGAAGATTTTCACAGTAACACTATAAATATTACTCAAGGTGAGCAAATTAGTCGAAATAAATTCTTACGAACGCTTGTTGAGAGTTTATATTCAAGAAGTGAACTTGAATTCAGGCCCGGCACCTTTCGTGTAAATGGTGATACGGTTGATATTTATCTGGCATACAGCGACCTGGCTTATCGTGTTATTTTTTTCGGAGATGAGATTGAAGAAATAGAATCTTTTAATCCGATTACCAATGTAACCATTGAATCGTTGAAACAAGGTGTAATTTACCCTGCCAACATTTTTGTTACTACCAAAGAAAGAATGCACAAAGCCATTCGCGAGATTCAGGATGATTTATTTCAACAAATAGAGTATTTTAAATCGATAGGAAGAAATCAGGAAGCAAAAAGAATAAAAGACAGGGTTGAATATGATGTTGAGATGATAAAAGAATTGGGCTATTGTCCTGGAATTGAGAATTATTCGCGCTATTTTGATGGCCGTAAACCCGGAACACGACCATTCTGCTTAATCGATTATTTTCCGGAAGATTTTCTGGTAGTTATTGACGAGAGTCATGCAACTATTCCACAAATCAGAGCCATGTATGGTGGTGATAATTCGCGTAAAAAAAACCTGGTTGAATATGGTTTCAGACTTCCTGCTGCAATAGATAACAGACCTTTAAAATTCGAAGAATTTGAACAACTGGTAGATCAGATACTCTTTGTAAGTGCTACGCCTGCTGATTATGAACTCCAGAAATCAGAAGGTATTGTTGTTGAGCAATTAATTCGTCCTACAGGACTGCTCGATCCCGAAGTAGAGGTTCGTCCATCATTAAATCAGATCGATAATTTAATGGAAGAAATTAATTTGCGAACCGAAAGAAATCAGCGAGTGCTCGTAACTACCTTAACCAAACGAATGGCCGAGGAGCTTACCAAATATCTATTAAGGTTTGATATCAAATGCCGCTATATACATTCTGATGTTGATACGCTTGAGAGAGTTGAAATTATGGATCAATTGCGAAATGGCACTTTTGATGTGCTGGTGGGTATAAATCTGTTGCGCGAAGGACTTGATTTACCTGAAGTTTCATTAGTTGCCATACTCGATGCCGATAAAGAGGGATTTTTAAGATCATCAAGAGCGTTAACCCAAACATCGGGTCGTGCTGCCCGGCATATTGATGGCAGAGTAATAATGTATGCCGATAAAATTACCGATTCGATGAAACAAACTATCGACGAAACTACACGTCGAAGGATTAAACAGCTGGCTTACAACGAACAGAATGGCATTACGCCAACCCAAATTATAAAAGCATCGCGATCGATGATGGGTGATATTAATACTAAATCAGGAAAAGCATATGTTGAACCTGAAAATATTGATATCGCAGCCGATCCAATTGTTAAATACATGAATAAGCAGGCCATGGAAAAAGCAATTGAGAATACTCGCCACAAAATGGAGAAAGCAGCCAAAGATCTTGATTTTAAAGAAGCTGCACGATTGCGTGATGAAATGTTTATGTTACAAGATTTACTTAAAACAAAATAAAAGGAGCTGTATTTAATACAACTCATTTTTCTTTAATACTACTAGTTTACTCTTATTATATTTAGCCTAAATATGACTTTAAATGATTGCTTCTCGAAGTATGTCGCAATCTCCTGATTGCTTTTTCCTTAATCTGTCTTACTCTTTCACGTGTTAAACCAAAATAGTCGCCAATCTCCTCTAAAGTCATTTCCGGGACACCAATGCCAAAGAAATATTTTAAAATCTCCTTTTCACGATCAGTAAGAGTAGCCAAAGCTCTATCTACCTCAGTAACAAGCGACTCATCAATCAGCTTACGATCAGAACCCGGAGCATCGTTATTAATCAATACATCATGCAAACTACCATCCTCACCTTCCTGAAACGGAGCATCTATTGAAACATGCCGGCCAGAAATCCGCATGGTGTCGGCAAGTTTATCTTTAGGCAAATCGAGTTTTTCAGCTAACTCATCAGGCGATGGAGTTCTTTCGTTCTCCTGCTCAAACTTCGAAAAAGCCCGGTTAATCTTATTTAATGACCCAACCTGGTTTAAAGGTAATCGTACAATCCTCGATTGTTCGGCAATAGCCTGTAAAATTGATTGTCTAATCCACCATACAGCATACGAAATAAACTTAAAACCACGTGTCTCATCAAATTTTTCGGCGGCTTTTATTAATCCAAGATTTCCTTCGTTTATCAAATCAGGAAGCGTAAGCCCTTGATTTTGATATTGTTTAGCAACAGAAACAACAAAACGCAAATTAGCTTTTGTGAGTTTCTCTAAAGCTATCCTGTCGCCTTTTCTTATCCGTTGTGCCAGCTCAACCTCTTCTTCAACCGTAATCATAACCTCCCGGCCGATTTCGTGCAAATACTTGTCAAGCGAAGCACTTTCTCTGTTGGTTATTGATTTTGTTATTTTAAGCTGCCTCATAAAATTTTTGGATTAGTTATCTGCGGTTTTCGACAATGAATTTATTTACCTCTCATCATCTCCACCTTATATATGTAAATGTATCTTCCTCCCGGATAAGTACCTTCGATTTCAATTTCATCACCTGATTTGTATTTTGAAAGCACGTTTCTTAAATCATCAACCGAATCCATCTTTTCGCCCTGAATATTTGTGATAATGAAGCTTTCTTTTATTCCGGCATCTTTCAATGCGCCATCCTTCAATTTAAGAACAACCAATCCGTAATCTAAACCAAGTCTTCGTTTATCATTACTACTTAATCGTTGTAAATCAGCACCAAGCATTGTTTCATACTGATCGGCTCTTACAATATCGGTGTTTCCTTGTGTATTACGCAATAGCACATCAAATTGTTTCTTTTTATTGTCTCTTTTTACAATAATACTTACCTTTTCACCAGGGCGATATTTTCCCATCTGCTCGGTTAATTCGGTCATACTATTAACAGCCACGTTGTTAATGCTTAAAATAATATCTTTTGATTTTATTCCGGCTAATTCGGCAGCTCCTTTTTCAGTAACCCTTTCAATATAAACACCTTCAATCTTATCAAGCGCCAACTCTTCTTCGATCTTTTTATCAACTTCTTTTATTTCCACACCCAACACGGCACGTTGTACTTCGCCATATTTTATTAGATCGCCAATTACTTTTTTTACAATATTGGCAGGAATAGCAAATGAATAACCAGTGTACGATCCTGAAGGTGAAAGGATAGCTGAGTTAATACCAATTAACTCACCACCTAAATTAACTAAAGCTCCTCCGCTATTTCCTTTATTTACAGCGGCATCGGTTTGAATATATGATTCTGGCGAAAAACCGCGTTCACCTGCGGTGGTAATACTTCTGGCTTTAGCGCTTACAATACCTGCAGTAACTGTTGATGTGAGATTAAAAGGATTACCAACAGCCAACACCCACTCTCCTATTCTAACATTATCTGAATTGCCAAAAGGTATAAATGGAAGGTTTGTTTCTTTAACTTTTAAAAGAGCCAAATCTGTGTTTGGATCAGTACCCACAATTTCGGCAGTAAATGATCTGCGGTCGTTCAATATTACTTCAAGTTGTTCAGATTTTTCAACCACATGATAATTCGTTACGATATACCCATCATCGGAAATAATAACGCCAGAACCAAATGACATAACCGGCTGATTATAATATCCATTGCCAAAAAACAATTCGTAGATCGGATTTCGTGAATAATTGTTTTCAAGATTATACTTTGATGTTACGTGTACAACTGCATTTACACTTTTTTCGGCTGCAACAGTAAAATCTGTAATGCCTCCATCATTAAAGACAGGCATACCTGCATAATGAACATTGTTTGTATCATCTGATAAACCTGTCTTAGAAACAGAGTTTCTTTCCTGATCAGAAAAATCATTATTGTTCATTACCGATGTATATACAACGATCGTTAATACCGCAGCAAACACCGAAATCAATATATTCAAAAAAATAGCTTTTATTTTCATAATATGTATGCTTTAATTAAAACTAAATTTATCGTAAAGGTAACGTCAAAATTAATGCCTTGGTTTATTTAACCCATTAATCTTAACAATATTTAACACCTTCGTTATTTTGTACCATTTTAGAAAATATTTTTTTAAGTTTACAGAAAAAAGATGAAAATAGCTTTTCATAAATATCACGGCACCGGAAACGATTTTATAATTATCGATAACCGATCAGCAAAAATCAATCTTTCGACTGATCAGGTGCAGTATTTATGCGACAGACATTATGGTATAGGTGCTGATGGTTTGATGTTTCTCGAAAGTCATCCTACGCTCGCTTTTAGAATGCGCTATTATAATGCTGATGGCAATGAAAGCACTATGTGTGGAAATGGTGGCAGATGTCTTACTGCTTTTGCAAAAAAATTAGATCTGGCTTCGGGAAAGGTTATTTTTGATGCCATTGATGGATTGCACGAAGCTCTTATTAATAAAGATGATACCATCTCTCTAAAAATGACTGATGTAAAAGAATTTACAGTCAATAATAATAATTACCTAATAAATACAGGATCACCACATTATGTAATATTTGAAAATGAGGTTAACAAAATAAATGTATTTAAAAGAGGTACAGCAATACGAAACAGTAAGGAGTTTGAGCCTCATGGTGTTAATGTTGACTTTGTTCAGTATATCGGAAACGATCTGTTTGTACGAACTTTTGAGCGAGGTGTTGAAAACGAAACATTGTCATGCGGAACAGGAGTTACAGCATCAGCCATTAGCGCAACCATTAGTCTCGATACTGACAAAAATTCATGGGATATTAAAACACTGGGTGGCAAACTAAATGTTAGGTTTAAAAAATCCGAAAACAATATATTTACGGATGTTTGGCTTACCGGTCCTGCAACATTTGTATTTAAGGGAGAAATTGAGATTTAAACCAAATTTGGTTTTGCTAATCCAAATCAATATAAAAAATCTTTGCCCTATGAAATCAATTTTTACTGCTTGTTTATATACATGTTTATTTGTTAGTACCCCAATATTAATGAATGCTCAGGCTCTCGATCCAAAAGACGAAATAATTAATAAACTAGATAACCAGGTTGAGTATCTTCAGCATCGACTTGATGTGTTAGAGAAAAACATAGACGACATTCTATGGTATAACAAAGTGGGTGATGTTGCTTTTATCGATAAAATTTATATTTATGGACCTCCATTGGCAAAAGAAGATAACCCAACAGCAATGGGTGCAGGAAATCCGGTAAAATTCTGGTCGTATGTATTTATTCCCAAAGATATCGATCCTGCAAAAAAATATCCATTAATTGTTTTACCACATGGTGGTGTACATGCTGATTTTACTACTTATTACGCTCATATTATACGCGAACTAATTGCTCAGCAATACATTGTTGTAGCAGCAGAATATAGAGGAAGCACCGGTTACGGAAAATCACACTACGAAAAAATTGATTACGGTGGTCTTGAGGTTGAAGATGTAAATGCCAGCCGCCAGCATATGATTGATAATTACGATATTGTTGATAAAAATAGAGTTGGAATTATCGGTTGGAGTCATGGTGGATTAATTACCTTGTTTAATCTTTTTAATTACCCCGAAAATTATAAGGTTGCATTTGCTGGTGTTCCAGTAAGTGACTTAATTGCCCGAATGGGTTATTATGATGATGAATACAGAGATTTATACTCAGCAGATTATCATATTGGCAAAACAGTGAATGAAGATGTAAACGAATACAGAAGACGATCACCTGCCTGGAACACCGACAAATTTAAAAATACTCCATTACTTATTCATACAAATACTAATGATGATGACGTGAATGTTTTAGAAGTAGAACATTTAATCAAATCGTTAAAAGCAGATAATAAACAATTTGAATATCAGATTTATAAAGATGTGCCAGGTGGACACTCTTTTGATCGTATGGACACTAAAGAAGCCAAAGAAATTCGGGTCAAAATTTATAAGTTTTTAGACAAACAGTTAAATCCACCCCGCAAAATAAACAGTGTAAATGATCTTGAAAAAGCATCGTACAGATTTAACTAAAAACACCCATTGTATTTTATAATAAAAAGAGAGGCTTTAAAAAGCCTCTCTTTTAGTATTTGCACTTCTACATCCTTCGACAGGCTCAGGATGACTTATTCCAGTATAACAAACAAATTATTAAACTGTTGTCATTTTGTCCCAAAAGCTTTCGGGAGTCGAAAAATAGACATATTCATTTTATACAGCTTTTCTTAATTAAATATCTATACGAGCGTATTTTGCATGTTTTTCGATAAACTCACGTCGTGGTGGCACTTCGTCGCCCATAAGCATGGAGAAAATATGATCTGCTTCAGCAGCACTTTCAATCGTAATCTGACGAAGGATTCTGCCTTCTGGATTCATTGTGGTTTCCC
>JAVEZW010000051.1:0-18625 GCA_034002805.1 Bacteroidales bacterium
TTGATAGTTTGTTTATTGATAACTGTCTTGGTGTGATTGGGGCTATGGGAAGTGTTGAACAAGTTTGTGAATTTTGTGGATTAAACAAATCTAATGTTGTTTTAGTTGTGGATAATGAACCAAGAAACAAAGAAACTTGTAAATTTATTAAGAAGAATTTAGAAAAGGGTTACAATGTTTTCTTGTGGCCTAAAGATTATAAAGTGAAAGATATAAATGAACTTGTTGAAAAATATGAATTGACAAGAGAAGAAATTAAGGTTATGATAGACAAAAATGTTGTTAAGGGAATGAATGGGTTAATCAAACTTTCAAATTGGAGGAAATGTTAAATGAAACCAAAGTGTCCTGTATGTGGAAAAGAAATGATTCTTTTTAGTTTTGATGTTGTAGATCATAGAGATTATCACTCTTGGGAAATTCGCGGTTATGACTTCGATTGTAAATGTGTTAACATTTGGGAAGAAACAGTTGACAAGTTTGATTATTTGGAAGAGGAATAAATGAAATATTTATATATGTTATCAATATTTGTTTATGTCTTACTAGGAACTATAATAGAAGATAATGGTTGGATTGAACAACCCTCTTATTGGTCTATGTATGGATTTTTTTGGGGGGTGATTTATATTATTCTTTATGCGGAATATAACAACAAATGAAATCTTATCTGAGTATTGATCTTGATTATTGGTTTTATTATTCTTCTCCTAAATCTATTAATAGTCTGAAAAGAATTTTAGATCAAGTAAAAAATATTCCTGATAAACTTTTAGTTGATGAACATCATAATTTGTTAGATCAGATTAATAGTAGTCAATGTGATAAAATTATTCATGTTGATTATCATCAAGATTTAGTTTTTGAAACAAAAGGTCCGTTTGGCAAAGTAGGCGATAAAATAGAATGTGGTAATTTTCTATACTTTGTCAATAACAAAGAAAACATTGATTTTGATTGGTATTATCCAGATTGTGATGAATGTATTAAAAAAGGTTTAGGTTTTTGTATGGATTTAAGTTATAAACCATTGGCTAAAAATAATTTTGTTTACAAAAACCAAAAAAGAAAATGTGGATTGCCAACAAACAAAGAACTTGAAAATGTAACAAGTGTTGGAATAGCTTTTAGTTTTGATTATTTGGTAATTGATTATGATAGAATCAATCATTTTATGAAAGTTTTAAAATGGTTAATAGAAATATTTGATTTTGAGACAGTAAAAGGGACAATGATAAATTACCCTCTAATGAATGATTGGGAAGAAGGACAAGAAATTTTATATCTTTTAGGAGAATGAAAATGGAAGAAATGATTGAACAACTTAAAAAAGCTGCTAGTGAACTAAGTTACTACAATGCCGCTGAAGGATCTTGTTGGTCACAAGAATATGGTGCTAGAGGAATTGCTAAAGATAATTACAATAAAATCAAAGAACAATGTATTGAAGCAGGAATTGATGTTGTGAAAATTATTAAAGAAGGAGGATATTTAGTATGAAACAATACACATTTGAATTAATCATCAAAGAAGGAAACGATGAATTTTGGGAAGAACTAATTGAAAAAGATGAAACTGGTTGTGATTTGGTTTATGTGTTATTAAAAAATTGTATAGAAAAAGACGGTTTTGATTGTGAATTAAAATTGAAACGTTTTGAGGATCAATAAATCATGAAATATAAAATTACAACTAATATAAAAGAAAATAGATTCATTGAAAGTGAAATTGTAGAAATGGATTATGATGATGTTGTTCATCATACTATGAAATATATTTTGGATGTTAAAGAAGAACAAGTTAAACAAGCACTAATTAAATTAGGTTGGATTCCTCCAAAGGATTAGATTCTATGAGCCACGAATCATTAAAAATTTTAAATGAAATGTTAGATAAACTATACGAAAACAAAAATGTTATGTATATGAGTGAAGATTATTACACTCATGTTTCAGCACAAATTGATATTATCATAGAAGCAATCAATAACATTAAACATGACAAGAATTTTTTAAATCATTGACGGAGGTATTGTAATGAGACAATTAGTGACTATTCAGAAAATTCATTCTATTGAGCCGATTGAAGGACGTGATAGAATTGTTCAAGCTAAAGTGCTTGGTTATACTGTGATTGTTGGAAAAGACCAATTTCAAGAAAATGAGTTTGTCTGTTTTGCCGAAATAGATTCTGTATTTCCTGATAATGGACATTGGGAAGAACTAAGAAATTTTAAATTTAGAATTAAACAGTTTAAAGTTAATTCAAATAATGGTCCTATTTATGGACAAGGTTATGTTTTTAAACTGGATAAACTAGCAGGTCTAGTTGATTGGGATAAAGAGAATCACGAATTTTATGAAGGACAAGAAATCACAGAAGAACTTGGTGTAACCAAATACGAGCCACCTATTGATTATAGTTCTGGTGATAGCAAAGGAACATTCCCAACTAAATATTTGTCACAAACTGATGAAACGCGTTTACAATCAAAACCTAATTTGATTGATGAATTGTATGAGAATCCATATTACATCACAATGAAAATGGATGGTTCTAGCTCAACATTTTTGATTGCTCCAGATGAAAAAGAATTTCTAGTTTGCTCAAGAAACCAAATTAAAAGAAATCCAGTTGAATCTGGTAAACCTTGTGTGTTTTGGAAAATCGCAGAACAATACAATTTATATGAGGTTTTGCAAAAGTTCCCTACAATCGCTATCCAAGGGGAAATTTGTGGTGAAAAGATTCAAGGAAATCGTTTAGGGATTAAAGGACATAAATTATATATTTTTAATCTGATCAATCTTGACAATAGAAAGTGTTTGGGTTATTATGACATGGTTAGAACAATTAATCAGATGAAAAAAATTAGTCCGAACATTGAAATGGTTCCTATTGTTGAAGTTAGTGAATTTTTTGATTATAATGTTCCACAATTAATTGAGAAAAGTAAGATGTTCTACCCTAATGGAAGAGAAGCAGAAGGAATTGTTGTTAGACCGATGGAATGGATGTATAGTAACACTTTGAAAGGTGGGTTGTCTTTTAAAGTGATCAATCCAGAATTTTTAGCTAATGGAGGTGAGTGATGTTTTTTAATGAATTTTTTATTTCAGTTATAACTTTCATTTTAACTACAATTTTTTGGGCGATTATTATAAATGTTAATTATGAAGATCATAATATTTCAACATTAGAAACGAAACTGAAATATAGCTATGATGTTTGTGAAAATTTTGGTGGTCCTTTGACTTTTAATAGTAATTCTATTACTTGTAATGATGGAAAAATTGTTAAAGTAGAATTTCCAAAATAATGAAAGGGAAAACGATATGTTTGGTATTTTTGTGTTGATTGTCACAACTATTGTTCTTATACTTGGAATTTATGATGGAAATAACTTTTCAATTATCATCAGCGGATTATTGTTTGGAATATTAGGAATGTTAGTGAATGTTGTTATAGTTCTAAATGATATTCATTTAAAATTAAAGGAACGAAAATAATGTTACAAGTTCAAGATTATCTTAAACAAAATTCATTGGAAAGACTGAAGGAAGAATTAGGAATTACTTATAAAGTTCATGATTCTCTGCCTTTAGTTATTCTGGATTATTCACAAACTGACAGTCCTAAAACTCATCCTATTGTCATGGAATGTAGAGGATTGTGTCTTGAGCTTTACACATGGAAAGTCGTGTCTAAAGGATTCAATCGCTTCTTTAATGTCGGAGAAGCATTAGATATTACAAATAATTTCAATTGGAATAATTTCTTTGCTTCAACAAAAGAAGATGGTTCTTATATTCATTTGTTTAATTATAATGGAGAATGGTTAGTCAAGACTCGTAATAGTTTTGCTGATGGAAAATTAGAAGGAACTAATTTATCTTGGAAAGAATTATTTTTATCAACTATTGATTTAGAAATATGGAATGAAATTGTTCCTAAACATTGTGTTGGTATTTTTGAATTGTGTTCAGTTTATAATAAAATTGTTCGCCATTACAAAGAACCCGTTAGTTATCTGTTAGGAATTTATAATAGAAACTCTAACGATTTGTTTGAATTGAATTGTGAAGATTTGAAAAATTATCATTCAAATCTTCCAGAAAAATTTCATTTTAAAAATTTAGATGAAGTACAATCTTTCATCAAGGAAAAGGAAAAGACAGATAAAACTTATGAAGGATTGGTGTTAACTGATTCTAATGGAATGAAACTTAAAATCAAATCTAGTCAATATCTTGCGTTACATCGAATGAAAGGTAATGGAAATATTTTCTTAGATAAAGTTTTGTTGCCATTGGTTTTATCTGGTGAAACTGAGGAAGTTCTATGTTATTATCCAGAAGCAAAAGAAAAAATTGAAAAGTTACAAGAAAGAGTCAATGAACAATTTTCAAACTTGATTTTTTATTATAGGTTATCACAAGGAATTGAAGAACAAAAAGAATTTGCGTTAAAAATTTCTAATTGTAAATTTAATTCTATTTTGTTTACCTTGCGGAAAAAACATGGTATTGTTTATTCCATAGACAAATTGAAAGAAATGTGGGAAAATAGTGAATCATTAATAGGGAAAGTGTTAGAACTATGAACTTGTATATTATATTCATTTTTTTATGATGGGATTTTAAATTCTATTATAATTAGATTAGAAGGACTAAGAAGTTCAGATGATTTAATTTATGTTATAATTATAGCGTTTATGAATATTTTGGTTTGTTTTTTTAATACATTGGAGAACGAGAATAGGAACTAAACAATGTTTGATTTTAATGTAGTCCCAATGTTTCCTTCAAAAGATGAAGATCATAATTATTATTTGAATTCTAAAGTGAAATGTCCAAATTGTAAATGTATTCGTAAGGTAAAAAATTGCGAAACGTATACAGAACAAGAATCATGGGAATTGTCGTGGATCACTTATGAAGTTTGTGTTTGTCCTAAATGTGGTTATGATATGGAGGAAACATGAGTCATTATTATATTTCTGACAGAGTTATAAAAACAAGAAAACAGCATCAATGTAGAATTTGTGGTGAAATAATTAATAAAGGGGAGATGTGTCATAATTATAAGGCTGTAGAAACTGGAGAAGGATTTTACACTTTATATTTTCACCACGAATGTTTTGATTATGCAAATAGATTTATTAAATATGATGAATGGGAATTTTTGCCGGGATCAATTACCAGAGAAGATATATTAGAGGAAATTAAAATATGAGTTATTATTGTAAATGGTGCGGTCAAGAAGTATTATCAAGTAATCATCTTTGTCCACAAGCAGCACAAAACAATGATTCGGTGTTATATAAAAATTTGTTAGTAGGTAATGTAAGACCTTTTGATGGTTCTATTAGTAATAAAATAATCAATCTTGAGAAATCAGCCAATTTAGCTGGGGAAATTATTGCTACACTGGTAGTTAATATTGAGAACGGATATTTACCAAAAGAATTAGAACCTATTGTAAATAATTGGAGAGATAAATTACAAAAGTATAGTGAACGCTGAAAGGAAATTAATGTTTTACACAAAAGTATTTAATACTAAATCTAAACTTTATCATATTGGTTACAATGAAGAAGGCAAATTTATTAGAGAAGAAGATTTTCAACCACATTTAGGTTTAATCTCTAATAACAATCCTACCCACAAAACTTACCATAATGAACCAGTAGAAATTAAACATTTCAATTCCATTAGAGACTTCTATTCATATAAAAAATCATATAGTGATGTAATTAAATTATATGATGACATTGAACCATGTTATCAATTCGTTTGTGAAACTTATCCAAACGAAGTGCAATATGATTTGAATAAAATCAAAGTTTTATTTTATGACATTGAAACTTCTCCTAATCCAGAAACAGGTGAATACAGTCCACCTTATGAAGCTGATGGGCCAATCACTTCGATTTCCATTAAAGACATTTATAATCAGAAAATATATGTGTTATCCACTGAAAAGTTTTATCCTGAACAAATGGAAATAGAAGTTACTGGAAAAGTTCACTACAAGTTTTGTTATAGTGAAACTGAACTTCTTAAAACATTTGTTAAATTGATTGATAAAATTAAACCAGATATTCTATCTGGTTATAATTCTGAAGGGTTTGATGATCCATACACTATAAACCGCTGTAACAAAATTTTAGGAGATTTTGCTAAACATTTATCTCCTACTAGGGGAAAAGTGGAATCTGTTCATAGACAAGATGAAAATGGAGTTGATATTTACAAAAACACCATTGAAGGTATTAGTTTAATTGATTTCATGTTACTTTATCAAAAAAATGTTGGTAAGTATGAGTCTAATTCTTTGTCATTTGTTGCTGGTGTAGAATTAGGTGAAGATAAAGTTAATTATGAAGAATATGATAACTTAGAAGAATTGAGAATTAATAACCCACAAAAGTTTATTGAATACAATATCATTGATACGGAATTACTAGATAAGATCAATAAGAAAAGAAAGCTGATTGAACTTGTTATAGCTGTTGCTTATTTCAGCAAAAGTAATTTTGATGATATTATGAGTCCTATTAAAACATGGGACAATTTTATTTATGATTATCTTAATAAACAATATATTGTAATTCCTCCAAGGAATCAGAATGTTCCTGAATTTCATGTTCCCGGTGGATATGTTAAGACCGATGTTATCCCCGGAATTTATAAAGATGTTATTTCCTTAGACTTGAAATCTCTATATCCTAGTTTGGCTATCACACTAAACATTAGTCCAGACACATTAATTGAAGATGATAACATTGACGTTGATCTTAAAAAGATTGATAAAAGAATTTTAACAAAACAAATCAAGCATAACGATGATGTTATATTAACTGGTTCTGGTTGGAAATACAGAAAAGACAAACAAGGATTTTACCCTTATCTATTTCAATTTTTATTAGACACTCGTGATAAAGTTAAGAAAGAAAAAATAGAACTTGATAAAAACATTCAGAAATTTTCTGGAACTGAAGAAGATAAGAAAAGACTCACTGACAAGTTAAGTAATCTTCATACGTTTGAGCAAGCAATTAAATTGTTAAGTAATAGTGGTTACGGAATTCTTGCCAATAAACATTGTCGTTACTATAATCCAAGATTAGCTGCTAGTATTACTTTGTCTGGACAATTAGCCATCAAAACTGCTTCAGATATTGTTGAAAAATATTTGGAAGAAAAATATGATAAAAAACAAACACTCGTTTTCACTCATACGGATTCCTGCCTAATGAATTTATATGGAGTAACAAATTCTGATCCTGATGAGATTGACAAATTTTGTAAAAATGAACTTGATCCTATCATCAAACAAGCATACAATGAACTTTGTAATTATTTAAATGCTTATAAGAATCTGTTAATCATGAAAAGGGAAAAAATCTGTAGTCACTTTTTAATTTCTGCTCCTAGTCGATATGCTTGTTTGGTGGTGGACAAAGAAGGCGTGAGATACAAAGAACCAAAGTTAGAAATTACTGGAATGGAAATTGTTAGATCAAGCACACCAAAAATCATTAAACCGTATCTAAAAGAATCATTAGTTAAAATGATGAAGGACGAAGATTTAGCAGGTTATATTGAGCAAGTAAAAAAGAAATTTTATAAGATGAAAGTGGAAGATATTTCATTTCCAAGGAGTGCAAACAATTTAGCTAAATGGATTAATCCTAATGGTTCATTTGTTTCTGGAACTCCAATAGGTGTTAGGGCGGCACACATTTACAATCAGTATATTGATTTACATGACATTAAAGATTACAATAAGATAACAGAAGGAACTAAGATTAAATTTTGTTATTTGAAAAGACCTAATCCTATGTTTAACAGTCATGTTATTGGATTCATTAGAAGATTTTTAGGAAATGGGGATTTGGATGTGTATGTAGATTATAAAACACAATTTGATAAAGTATTTTTGGATGTAATTAAAAAGACTGCTGAAAATGTTAAGTTTGATATTGATAAGAATAAAGTCACATTGGAGGATTTGTTTTGAAATACATGGGAAGTAAGAATAAATTAGCCAAAGAGTTATTACCATTGATTTTAAGAAATAGAAAATCTAATCAATGGTATGTAGAACCCTTTTGTGGTGGATGCAACATGATTGACAAAGTTAAAGGGAACAGAATTGGTTCAGATGTTAATGAATATTTGATAGAATTTTTGAAATATGTTCAGACTAATATACCTTTTGATCCACCAAATATCTCAGAAAAAGATTATATTGATATTAAGAACAACAAAGACAATTATCCTAAATGGTTAGTTGGGTATGTTGGATTCAATTTATCGTTTGGTGCTAAATTTTTCGGTGGTTATAGAAGAGACAAAGCAGGACAAAGAGATTATCAAAATGAGGCGCAACAAAACATTAAGGCACAACAAGAAAATTTGATAGGAATAGATTTTGTTTGTTGTAGTTATGACAAATTAGAAATTCCAAATGATTCTATTATATATTGTGATCCTCCTTATCGTGATACAACAAAATATAAAGACTGTATTGATTATGAAAAATTTTATAATTGGTGTATTCAGAAACAAAAAGATGGACATAAAGTTTTTATTTCTGAATATTGGATGCCAGAACCTTTTAAATGTGTGTATGAAAAAAATGTAAGTGCTAATTTGTCTGTTAACTTAAAGGGAATAACAAAAACAGAAAAACTTTATACATTAGAAAATGTAGTCACATTGGAGGATTTATTTTGAAACCATACAAATTAATAAAAACAAAAAGTGGTAAGAAAAGATTAACATTTTCAAACAAATTTTTTGAAAAAATTTTAACTTATGATTCTTTTGTTTACAATCTAGCAATATCAAAATTGGTTAAGGACTTAAAAAATCTTAATGTTGACATATTTTTAGAGCCGGAACAGGAAAAAATATTATATAATAGGTTAAACGAAGACAGTGAATTTATTAATTCTATGTGTGTTGATGATTATAAGGTTATGATATGCTTTGAGCATGGTTTTTTAAATTCAAAAATTTGTGACATTGAAGACTCATTAAAAATTGTTAATAATTTTTACACCATGTTAAAAAGGACTAAGTGATGAATTTATACAACGACGATTATATTAATGTTATTAACAGTTTTGGTAAAGTAGATTTGATATTGACTGATCCACCTTATGAAATTGCCAATGAGGGTGGTGGGATGATGAAAACAAAAAAGTGTAGAGTGTTTCTGAAACAAGTAGATGAAATGGATATGTGTGAAGGATTTGATATTAAAGAATTCCTTAATCTAACTTTACCCTTGTTTAAATCAAAAGAGCATTATAATGGTGTTTACTTTTGTTCTAGGTTACAATTATATGATTATATAACATTTGCCGTTGAAAACAAATTACAATATGGTATAATGGTTTGGCACAAAACAGACCCGCCGCCACTATGTAACAACAAATATCTTAATGATGTTGAGTTTATCATTTACATTAAGGGAAATAAAGTAAAAATTTATGGTGATTATCATACAAAATCTTTGGTGTATCGTTCTACTATAAATCGTAAGGATAAGGAATTGTATGAACATCCGACAATTAAACCATTAGAACTTATTAATAAGTTGGTGATTAACCATTCCAAAGAAAACGATATTGTGTTTGATCCGTTTATGGGAAGTGGAACAACAGGGGCTAGTTGTTCATTATTAGGTAGAGATTTTATTGGTGTTGAATTAACAGAGAAGTATTTTGATATTGCTAAAAAGAGAATAGAGGGAACTAGAAAAGTTGATTTATCGACATTATTTTGAAAGGAGTTAAGACTGTGCATGAATTACATCTAGGTAATTGTTTAGAAATTATGAAACAAATACCAAATAGAAGTGTTGATTTAGTATTGACTGATCCCCCTTATGGCACTACGGCTTGTAAATGGGACACAGTGATCCCCTTTGAGCCTATGTGGGAACAATTGAAACGAGTGATAAAGAAAAATGGGGCGATAGTGTTATTTGGAAGTCAACCATTTACATCTGCTCTAATCATGAGCAATCCAAAAATGTTTAAATATGAATGGGTGTGGGATAAGAAAAAAAGCGGAAACCCTCTGCTATCAAAAATACAACCATTAAAGGTGACAGAAAATATTGTTGTTTTTTCAGAAGGTAGGACAAACTACTATCCACAAATGACACCAAGAGACAAACCAAAAAGTAGAGGAAAAAACAAAGGAACAGTATCGGCTACAACAAACAATGCTTTTATTGAAGATAAAATTTATACTGAATTTTATCCAAAAAACATTATTGAAATATCAAATGCAAATCAGGCTAACAAATTTCACCCGACACAAAAACCCGTTGCCCTGATGGAATATTTAATCAAAACCTACACCAATGAAGGAGAAACATTATTAGATTTTACAATGGGTTCTGGTACAACTGGAGTAGCAGCAATCAACACTAGACGCAATTTCATTGGAATTGAATTGGACGAAAAGTATTTTGATATTGCTAAAAAGAGAATAGAGGGAACTAGAAAAGTTGATTTATCGACATTATTTTGATTGACATAAAAAATTTAACAGTGTATAGTAATATCAAGTTCAAATTATCCTTTAATAACGAGTTGGCTTATTAAAGGATAATTTGTTATCATTAAGGAGATATTTGATATGAGTCAAATTGATGCTTTACTTTATCTCAAAAAGAAATCTATCATTGAAAAAATCAATGAAGTCAAGTTTGTTGGTTGTCATGGAGGGGATTATATTTTTGGTCACATTAATGGAAACATTTATTCCGTTGATTTAGTTCTTAACTCTCACAGAGAAACGAGGTTTGTATGAGCATAAACACAAAAGAACAATTAATTGAAGCTATTGAACAATGGAAAAAAGTTGTAGATAGTCCTCTTTTATATTCTAAAGGAACAAGAGATAGTGCTGAAAGATGTATTAAATCTTTACAATATGAACTAGAAACAGGAATAGCCGTGTGTTCGTGTTGTTTTAAACCGTTATCTGGTGAAGCAAAAGATAACCATTGAAGGAGATATAAAAATGAGATTTTCTTATTATGACATTGAAAGTGAGTTTGGAAATTTTCATTTTAAGAATCTTATTATTATCCCTATTGGTAATGTAGACAAATATAATGATGTTTCTGAATTTTGGGGAAATAGAAGTTGGGATATTCAATATGATGCTAATATTGAATCTTTAGATATTTGTTACGATGAATGTGAAATTATCAATGAGAATGATGAAATTGTTAAATTATCTGAAGAAGAAATTATTAAAGTAATTAAATTTGAATTTCTCAACAACAAAGATCATGTTAGACGATTGACAGAAGAACTTATTCAAAATGAAAGGTGAGAAAAATGAAATTAATAAATGGTGTGGTTTATCTTGAAGATTCTGTAAGTTTTTATCCAAACAACAAAGAAATTTCTTATGTAGATGTTAGTGGAAATAAAATTGTTGTTCCTATGTCTTTGATAGTTAGATTGTATGAAGGGTCAAAATATCATTATGAGAAAAATTGTGCTGGTGATTGGGATAAATTTTGTGATCAACTTTTCAAGAATCCTTGAAAATAATCATTGACTTTATTTTCTAAATCGTGTATAGTTTATCCATAACCCACTGTGAAGGAGATTTAAGATGCCATATGTTTGTAAAATGATTAGTGAAAATGTAATGGAATTAATTAGTTGTAATTTTACTTGGGACAAAACTATTTCACATTTTTGGTATTTTGATATTAAAGAATGGAAACGTAGTGTTACAGGGAAAGAAAACGAAATTCCTACAAAACCAATGATTCAGAGTGAAATTGATTGGGTAACAAAATATTATTTACCTAGAACAAGAAAAATTAATTGACTTTATTTTCTAAACCGTGTATAGTGTAGTTACGTTGATAGCGCAACTAACCTAAAAAGGAGATTTAAGATGACCGTGAATAGTGAGCGTATTAAAATTATTGAAAAAATCGCCGCCCTTCTTGCCAAAGCTGATAGCACTACGTTTGAAGCTGAAGCTGAAACTGCTCGCCGTCTTGCTGCCAAACTCATCTCAAACTACGAAATCAAAAATTCTGAACTTGGTTCCAAAGAAGAAATTATTATTGTTAATGTTGATTCTGGTAATTCCCGCAGAAAGAACATGAAACACGCTCTTTGTTATTCCATTCTTGCGGGATATTGTGGTGTTTATATGGTAACTTGCAGAACCCAATACCGTCTTATTGGTAAAAAGGACGATATTGATGCTACCATTTATATGATGAATGTTATTTGGTCCCAAGTAGAGCAAATGACTGAACGTTGGTATGCTAAAGTTAAACGTCAATATAATGTTTCTGCCAAAGATAAAAACAGTTATCAACATGGTTTGATTTCTGGTGTTCACTATAATCTTGACAAAATTAACGCTGAAGTTTTCAAGTACAAGCGTGAAGCTGGTTTGGTTCCTGTTAATCAAAATGTTGCTGACAAGAAAAAAGCTGAAGATTGGTATACTAATCAACACAAAGTGAAACAAAACAATGTAAATGTGCGTACTGGTGCTGCTTACCAAAATGGAATGAAAGATAGTGAAAATATCACTATGAGAAATCGAGTTTCCACTAATTCTAATCTTGCTTTGGGATATTAATTATGAGAATCACAGACAAATATGTTTTCTTTTATGGTGGAATTTATTCAAATTGGTATCCTTGTGAATTTACTTGGAGAGGAATCAGTTTCAATTGTTCCGAACAAGCAATGATGTGGGCAAAAGCAATGGTTTTTGGTGATTCTGAATCAGCAAAGAAAATCATGGAAACTGAATTTCCTAGTGAACAAAAAAAGTTAGGAAGGAAAGTTAAAGGGTTTGATCCTAATGCTTGGGAACAAGTCTGTGTTGATATTGTTACACATATTTGTTATTGTAAATTTAGTCAAAATGAATATCTTAAATTAGAAATGTTAAAGGATGGAATGGGAAGAAATTTTGTTGAGTCTTCTCCTTATGATAAAATTTGGGGGATTGGTCTTGATACATACGATGATAAAGTGTTAGATGAAAATAATTGGAATGGTAAAAATTATCTAGGAATTTGTCTTGATAATGTTTATCAAAAACTAAAAGAGGAAAATTTACCATGAAAAAATTTGTGTTTGTCATCATTCTAGTTCTTCTAGCAAGCAATTCTTTTGCTCTAAGTAAAAAACAACTATTAGGGATTATGTTATCTTCTGATTGCGAAGCCTATATGGAATCAGAAGATAGTGTTATTGTTTGGAAAGTGAATGATAATCTGATCTATATCAATTATATTGAGGATATGAATTTAGTTGTATGTTTTAAATTTCACACTCAAGAATTGACAGAAAAAGATTATTTTAATATCAACATTAACACGCCACTTAATGTCATTGAATATGATAGAGATAAAATAGTATATTATAAATTTGTATTAGTTGATGAAAATGCAATTGAACATATTGAACTAAATTTGTTAGCTGCTGCTATTCTCCTTGACAACTTTTGATAAATAATAAAGGACAAAGTTTGTTATCAATGGAGGATAATATGAAACAGAATTGTGTATTAGAGGAACGAAGATTGTATACAGATCAAAGAAGGTCAGACTTATTAAAAAATGCTAGGAAATTAAGTATTAGTTCAGAGTACACAAAAATGAGATTAGAAGTCATTGCAGAAATGTTAGAAGAAAAAGGTGAAATCTGGTTTGCTAATCAATTAAGAAACATTTCTGATGAAATCAAAACATTAGAATAATTTAAGTTGAAAAACATCTTTATCCCTGTTATGATGAGTGAAAATTGAGAGAAAGGGATTTTCCTTCCATGAAGAAATCACTGAAAAATGAGCCGTCTATTAATACCGAGTGTTATAATGTTTCCATTGTAGAAGCATTGTCTTGGTATCGCGATCAAAACATTAAATCTGAAATTCTTAAATCTTGGTTAGTTGAGGCAGGCAAAAAACTGGATGTATCGGAATCATACAAGATTTCTGATCTGTCTGATTCATGGCTTGTTGATACTTGGGCGTATGTAGCAAAGTTATATTTGAATGATTGTAATCTTAAAGAAGCAGACATTTATAATCTTGTGAACAAAATTAAATATTATGTTAGAAAAGTCGAGCAAGAAAAAGATAAACCAAAAGCTATTGCTCCCGTAGAAAAAGTCAAAGAAGCTGCAACAGAAATTGTAGAATCTCTATCAGACTATCTTGATAATGAATCTTTTAATATTAAAGATTATATTGTTAAGAATGTTTTTGGCGTTTCCTATGTTAGACAAATTTTGAAAAATCTTGACAAAGACAAACATCAAAAACATATTAATGATATTGAACAATGGTTAGAAGAAAATAAACCAAAACGTAAACAACGAAAGAAAAAAATTAAGAGTGAAGAAGATATTTGTAAATTGTTTAAATGTTGTATGGAACATGAAGGATTAAAAGGTGTTAATCCAATTGAAATTCTTGGTAAAGAATGTGTTATTGTTTATCACACCCAAAAGAAACATATCACATTTTATTTTGGTAAGAAATTAAGTGTTCATCGAAGTATGATTATTGGTTTTGATGAGAAAAAAAGTAAACAATTTGATGTAAAAAAACAAACTTTAAAAGAACTGAATAATGTTGGTAAGATTACTATTGACAAGATTTACAACGAATGTTATAGTAATACAAAAGAGTTTGAAATTCCTACTGGAAGAGTCACAGATAAGATGATTATTTTGGGGAAATATTGATGAGTAGATATGAAGGAAAAATCAAAGTTGTCTGTTCTGATAAGATGTGTTTTCCAATTGATCCTAAAACACTAGAAGCTGTAGGTTGTAGTTTTTATGACCCTTGGGGCAATCAATATTCAGATGGAGCAATAGAAATTATTAGTCATGGTGAATGGTGTAATAGATTAAATAAAAAGTGGGATGAATCAAGACATGAATGACATGAAAAGAGATTTTAGAAAGATTATTAAGGTCGTTGATAGTTGTAAAACCAAACAACAAATTACAGTAGCTTTAAAAATGGTTAGAAATTTTGCTGATTTTTATCGTGAAGAGGAAAGTGTTATAAAAATGTTTGACGTTTCAATGAGAGTTGATGAATTATGGAAATACGCTTTAGAAAAAGAAGTGGATTGAGATATGAAAACTGTCACTGATTTTTCAGTGTTAATGAAATTAGCTTATGCAATGGGTAAAGCAGAACAAAATGGAAACGAAGAAGAATACATAAAAGCAAAAGAAGTCCATGATGCTTATAGAGATTTATGTTTGAAAGCAGATAAAATGATTGTAGGTTACAATTTTGATATTAACTAAAAGGAGAATAATTATGAGCTTTGTGATAAGCGAAGAATTGAAAAAAGAAATGGTAAAACAATTTGATTGTTTTGATGTTACAAAGAAATTTCTATGCAATTGTGAAGAAAAAAATGTTTGGAATATTATTAATTGGGAACAAGTTTATAAGTTAGCAAAAGAATATGTTAACGATATTGATTCTATTCGTGACAAAATTGTTCCTAAAAACGAATGGGACATGAAACAATATCTTCGTGATAAAAACAATCAGAAATGTGGTTTTCTTTGCTCTAAAAAAACTGTAGACGGAAAAGTTAAGGTCTATTATAGTTTTTGTGACACTCGTTATGACAAATTTGATCCTAATTATGAACCAAAAGAATTAAGTTTTGATGTTAAAACTCCATATTCACAATTTGAAAGTATTATATGTTTTCTTCAGAGAGTTGTTAGATACTACGGAAAAGACAAAAATGTTTCTATCCCAAAATGGATTTTTGAATTGTTTAAATATCATGATAATAAATAAAAGACAACAAAGAAAGGAGAAATAATACATTGGATTACCGAGGCATTTTAAGTGAACAAGAATTAGAGGAAAGTTCAGGTGCAATGTTTGCTATTCGTTCTCTTATGGACAAAGCAAAGCGGATTTCGTCTAAACAAGAAAAAGAAAAACTAGCAGGGGAAATGAAAGGTCACGAAGAAAAACTAACAAAATCTCCATATTGGAAAAGTGCTACCATTAAAAAAGACTACGACAAATTTAAACAAGACAATCCAGAACTATTTTCCACAACTTAATATCTAAAATTTTGATGTGAGGGTTTAATATGACTAGGTTAAAAGCCTACATGATTGGTCAGATAATTTTTTCCCTAACAATTTTAATTGGTACTGGTTTCCTTCTATATGTTGGAAACCAGTATTATTATTTCACAAGTTTAGCTTTCCTTTTTTCCTTGTTAGGATTTATATGGAAATACGATGGTGAAGTGTCGCCTATAGACTACAAAAAACAAAATTCAATTTATATCATTCTTGCTTCAAAATTAGTACCTACAATTTGGGTTTCATTTTCTGTTTCATTATTGATTAATTTTGAAAATATGGGTTGTGCTTATATTGGGATTATTTTGATTTCTCTTTACATTGCTGATACCAATGTTAAATTTTACAAGGTAGAAAGATGATTTTTTATACTGCTGATCTTCATTTTGGTCATAAAAACATCCTTGAATATTGTGATCGACCATTTCAAAATGTTAATGAAATGAATGAAACACTTATTCAAAATTGGAATAATGTTGTTACAAAGAATGATGCAGTTTATGTTTTAGGTGATATGTTTTTTTATGAACTTCCAGCACAGAAACAAATCATGAAAAAACTGAATGGCAAAAAAATTTTAATTAGGGGAAATCATGATGAGGTAAAAGGTTCCAGAAAAGATAAAATGAAACTAAGTGATTATTTGGAAGTTGGATGGAGTGAAGTTGTTCTTGATATGCTCATAATCAAAAATTTTGGCTTGACACATGATCCAGCTTTATGTAATATTGATTTGTCTATGAAGTGGCTATGTGGTCACGTTCATAGATTATTTGTGAAACAAGGAAATGTGTTGAATGTTGGTGTAGATGTTCATAATTTCACACCATTAAATGAAGAACAAGTATTGAAATATTTTTATTAGAAAAGGTTAATAAATGAATATTAGTCCTGAAGGACTAGAATCAACATTTTATTGGATGTTGATTCTAGGTGTTTTTGTTGGTATGGTATTAGGAATTTTTAACAAAGGAAAGGGAACTAAATGATTAGAACAAATATTGCTAATGATATTTGGAACATGAAATATCGTAATGGAAATGAAAGTGAATCAGAGTTTTATGAAAGAATTGTTAAAGGTCTTTTTGAGAATGATCCTGATTTAGAAAATTACGCTGAGATTATCGGCGTAAAAAATGGTAAAGAGTTTTATGATTATTGTGTTTCAATTGTTAGCAATCATAAATTTATGTTAGCAGGTAGACCAACACATTCATTAGGAACAACTAAGAAAGACCAAAGTTTTAGTAATTGTTTTGTTATCCCCCTGAAAAATGATAGCATGGAAGCTATCATGGAAACTGCCAAAGAAGCGGCTATCACTTTTAAAGCCGGTGGTGGTATTGGTTATAATTTTTCTATTCTCCGTCCTAAAAATTCCAAAATTAATACTACTGGAAGTTGTTCTAGTGGTGTAGTTTCGTTTATGAAAATTTTTGATACTGTTTGTTCTACAATCATGGCAGGTGGCAATCGTCGTGGCGCACAATTAGGAGCATTATCTGTTTATCATCCAGAAATTGAGGATTATATTGTAGCCAAACGTGATGGTAGTCTAAGTAATTTTAATCTTTCAATTTTTATTCCTGATAGTTTCATGAAAGCTGTTGAAAACGATGGAGATTGGCATTTAATTTTTCCAGATACTACATTTGAAAAATACAATGAATTATGGGATGGTAATTATAAGAAATGGATTATAAATCATTATCCTGTAATTGTTTATAAAACAATTAAAGCTAGAGAACTTTATGATAAAATCATAAAGTCTAATTATAATTTTGCTGAACCTGGAATTTTATTTGAAGATACAATTAACAGAAACAATAATATGTGGTGGTGTGAATATATCATGGCATCAAATCCTTGTGGCGAGCAACCTCTTCAGCCATATGGATCATGTAATCTTGGCTCTATTAATTTATATAATCTAGTAGAGAACAAATTTCAATTAGATAATTTTTTGAATACACATGAACTAAGAAAAGTGGTAAAATGTGGTGTTATCATGTTGGATCGAATGTTAGATTTGAACTTTGTTCCTTTAAAAGAACAACGTGAAGAAATGATTAGGAAACGTGCTATTGGTTTGGGGTTCACCGGACTTGCTGATATGTTGGTAGCACTAAAAATGAAATATTCTGAATCTAGTGAATACATTGGTTCTATCGCAGAACATATTAAGAATATTGCTTATGATACTTCCTGTGAATTAGCAAAAATTAAAGGTTCTTTTCCTGCTTACGAATCGGACAAATTTTTAATTGGTGATTTTGTTAAAAAACTCTCTAGTGAAGTAAGAGATAGAATTCAAAATTATGGGATTAGAAATAGTCGATTGATTTCAGTTGCTCCTACTGGAACTATTAGTATTTTAATGAATAATGTTTCTGGCGGAATTGAACCAATTTTTGCACTAGAATATAATCGAAAAGTCAAACAACCAGACGGAACAAC
>JAVEZW010000052.1:0-18209 GCA_034002805.1 Bacteroidales bacterium
ATTATAAAGATCTGGAAGATGGCTACGAAAGTATTAGCCGCGCATTTCCTCCTCCAAAATATGCTGTAAGCATTGTTCATGGACAAATGAAACCAGAAGAGAAAGAGGCTGCAATGAATCTTTTTGTCAGAGGGCAAACACATATTATGGTTGCAACTACAGTAATCGAAGTGGGCGTTAATGTTCCAAATGCCTCGGTAATGGTAATAGAGAGTGCCGAGCGATTTGGATTATCGCAGTTACATCAGTTACGGGGCAGAGTTGGTCGTGGAGCCGACCAGTCGTATTGCATTTTAATGAGTTCATATAAATTATCGAACGAAGCAAGAAAGCGAATAGATATTATGACCAAAACAAATGATGGTTTCGAAATTGCCGATGCAGATCTTAAATTACGCGGACCAGGTGATATCGAAGGCACTCAGCAAAGTGGTGTTGCTTTTGATCTTAAAATATCAAATCTGGCTCACGATGGACAATTAATTCAGTATGTCAGAAATGTGGCTGAAGAGATTTTGGATGATGATCCATTGCTCGAAAAACCCGAAAATAGTATATTACAGAAACACCTGAAAAAGATGTCGAATAAAAAGGTTGATTTTAGTGTTATTAGTTAAAAGTTATTAGTTAAAAGCTTGCCTGCTGCAAGCAGGTTAAAAGATCCCAATGGTTAAATATATATTTCTACTTATTTTCTCAGTTTTTAATGGTTTGGTAGTTGCGCAAAACAATTCATCATGCAAACCAGTGCCTGTTGCATTTAAATCGGGCGAAAAACTACAATATGTTATAACCTACAACTGGCTTTTGGTTTGGACCGATGTGGGAGCAGTAAATTTTGAAGCAAAGAGTGTTAAAAAGAATAATAGGGATGTTTTAATGCTTCGAGGAATGGGTATTTCATATCCGTTTTATGATTGGTTTTTTCCTGTTCGCGATATTTATACATCTTGGGTTGATAAGGAAACCTTATTGCCATTGTTTTACCATCGCGATGTGAACGAAGGAGGCTATATCATTAACATTAAGTACGATTTTGATTACGAAAAAATGGTGGCTAACTCCGAATCTTTTAAAACGAACAAGGCATTATGGTATGATACTATTCCTGTTCCGAAATGCACCTACGATGTAATTTCGGTTATTTATCAGGCACGAAATATTGATTTCTCAAAAGTAAAAAAGAATGAACAAGTTCCTTTTAAAATATTGCTTGACAACGAGTTGCATAATGTGTACATTCGTTATAAAGGAAAAGAAGTTAAAAAAGTGAGAGGAGTCGGTAAATTTAATTGTATAAAATTTACGGGTTCTCTTATTGCTGGTGATGTTTTTAAAGGAGGTGAGGATTTAACAATTTGGGTTACTGATGATCAGAATAAAATTCCAGTCTGGATTGAAAGTCCGATAATAGTCGGAACTATTAAAGCACGACTTGTTAATTATGAAGGAGTAAAATACCCATTAAACTCGCTGATTGATAAATATTAAGGTCAGATTATTTATAATTAAAAACAGATATTCTTATTTAAAATCAAACTAAATAAGTACCTGCAAATCAAAAACTGATAAAAAGCAATTCGTAATTTCGAAATACAATTAATTTTGTAGGCAGTTCTAAAAATTGATAGTACGTAAGGATGTCAGTTTCAAAGTCAATTGAACACAAAGGAATAATAGATTCGATAAATGGCAACAAAATAAGTGTAAGCTTTATTGCACTTTCAGGTTGTGCATCATGTCATGCAAAGGGATATTGCTCTACCTCCGATATGAAAGAAAAATCTGTTGAAGTGTATGATTTTTCTAATCTGTATAAGGTTGGTGACGAGGTTACTGTTATGTTAAAGCAATCACTTGGATTAAAAGCTGTATGGCTAGGATATATTCTACCGTTTGTTTTAGTTATTACCGCACTTATTATTCTTTCACAAATAACTAAAAGCGAAGCAATTTCGGGCTTAGGAGCAATCGCAGTATTAATTCCCTATTACCTGTTTTTATTTTTATTTAAAAACAAACTAAAAAAGACATTTTCATTTTTTATAAAGAAATAGAATAATTTAACATATATGAATACAACTATTTTATTTACAATTATTTCACTAAGTGCAGTAGGTGCTGTATCTGCAATAATCCTTTATTTCGTTGCTCAAAAATTTAAGATATTTGAAGATCCAAGGATTGATCAGGTAACAGAAGCTTTGCCGGCAGCAAATTGTGGTGGTTGCGGTTACCCAGGCTGCAGAGGTATGGCCGAAGCAATGGTTAAAGCCGATGATATTTCAACATTTTATTGCCCTGTTGGTGGAAATGATGTTATGGCTACTGTAGCTAAAATTTTAGGTAAAGAAGCTACAGCTAAAGATCCATTAGTGGCTGTAATACGTTGTTCTGGTTCTTTTGCTAACCGTCCACGATTAAATGAATATGATGGTGCAACAACCTGTGCAATTTCGTCAAGTTTATATTCTGGAGAAACCGGTTGCCAATACGGTTGTCTTGGTTTAGGCGATTGCGTTGCTGTTTGTAAATTCGATGCCATATATATGGATAAGGAAACTGGCCTACCTGTTGTTTTGGATGATAAATGTACTGCTTGTGGAGCATGTGTTAAAGCTTGTCCGAACAGAATAATTGAATTACGTAAGAAATTTGCTAAAGACAGAAAGATATTTGTTTCGTGTGTTAATAAGGATAAGGGTGGTATTGCAAAAAAATCATGTGAGGTAGCTTGCATTGGTTGCAGCAAATGTGTTAAGGTTTGTCCGCATGATGCAATTACATTAGAAAACTATTTGGCTTATATTGATCCAAACAAATGTAAGTTATGTCGCAAATGTGTTGAAGAATGTCCTACAAACGCCATTCTCGAAATCAATTTTCCACCACGAAAAGCAAAAACTGAATCAGGCGAAAATACAGAGTCAGTAAAATCAAGCAATAAAGAATAATAAATTAATATAAACAGGAGGGTTAAAGTGTTAAAAACATTTACGAAAGGCGGCGTTCATCCTGCAGAATGCAAATACTCTGAGGATAGTGCAATTGTAAGTCTGCCGCTCCCTAAAACAGTAAGCATTCCAATTGCACAGCATATTGGAGCTCCATCAAAAGCTATGGTTACAAAAGGCGACAAAGTAAAAGTCGGCGATAAAATAGCCGAAAGTACAGGCTTTGTATCTGCCAATATCCACTCATCTGTTTCGGGAACCGTTAATAAAATTGACGATATCCTTGATTCTACCGGATATAAACGTCCTTGCATTGTCATTGATGTTGAGGGCGACGAATGGAACGAAACGATTGATCGTTCTGATGAACTTAAGAAGGAAATCAGTTTAACCGATAAAGAGATAATAGCGAAAATAAACTCTTCAGGTATCGTTGGTTTGGGTGGTGCAACATTTCCATCACATGTTAAGTTATCGATTCCTGATGGTAAAAAGATTAATGTGCTTATTATTAACGGAGTAGAATGTGAGCCTTATTTAACATCCGATCATCGCTTAATGATTGAGAAAGCAGACGAGATGCTTGTAGGGATTCAGGTTCTTATGAAAGCTTTAAGTGTTAACAGAGCAGTAATAGGAATCGAAAACAATAAACCTGACGCAATAGCCCACCTTTCAAGTTTAGTAAAGAATTATCCAGGAATTGAAGTTCAGCCGTTAAAGGTTAAATATCCACAAGGTGGTGAAAAACAATTAATAAAAGCATTGATAAATCGTGAGGTTCCTTCTGGTGGTTTGCCTCTTGATGTTGGAGCTGTGGTACATAATGTGGGAACTGCATTTGCTGTATATGAGGCTGTTCAGAAAAACAAACCTTTATTTGAACGTGTTGTTACGGTTACAGGTCAGCTTATAAGTAAACCATCTAACTTTTTAGTTCGCATAGGAACTCCCATTTCACAATTGATTGAAGCTGCTGGTGGTCTGCCAGAAGATACTGGTAAAATTATTAATGGTGGCCCAATGATGGGTAAGGCGGTAAGCTCAATTGATGTTCCGGTTACTAAAGGTACATCCGGGATTTTAATCATATCGAAAGATCACGCAAAACGAAAAAAAGAAACAACCTGTGTACGTTGTGCCAAATGCGTTTCTGTTTGTCCTCAAGGATTACAGCCGTTTCTTTTAATAAAACAAACCCAATTAGAGAAAAATGACGAACTGGAGCAAAATGGTGTAATGGATTGCATCGAATGTGGATCATGTAGTTTTACATGTCCTGCCGGCTTACCATTACTCGATTATATTCGTTTGGGAAAATCAAGAGTAAGTAAAATCATCAGATCAAGAAAACAATAATGAACAAATTAATAACAATATCACCGTCTCCTCACGTATACGAGGACACTACCGTGAAACGATTAATGTTCGATGTAGTAATTGCGTTACTACCTGCATTGGCAATGTCGATTTATTTTTTTGGCATGGGAGCAATTATTGTAACCTTAGTTGCCGTAGTTTCTTGCCTGGCCTTCGAATGGTTAATACAAAAATATATATTAAAGAAGGAACCAACTATTTCTGATGGTTCAGCAATTGTTACAGGTATTTTATTGGCATTTAATGTACCTTCGAATTTGCCAATCTTTATCATCATATTGGGAAGTTTATTTGCTATTGGTGTAGCAAAAATGTCATTCGGAGGATTGGGTAATAATCCATTTAACCCAGCCCTTGCAGGCCGTGTGTTTTTATTAATATCCTTTCCTGTTCAGATGACCAGCTGGCCCGTTCCATCTGGTTTTAAAACTGGTTATGCTGATGCAGTAACTGGTGCAACACCTCTTGGAGTTGTTAAAGAAGGGTTGAGCAAAGGTGATAACCTGACTGATTTAATGGCTCAAATACCTAGTCATATGGAGATGTTTTATGGCCGCATGGGTGGTTCAATGGGCGAAATTGCAGCTGTCGCCATTTTACTAGGATTTGCCTATTTATTAATTCGAAAAGTAATTACCTGGCACATTCCAATATCCATTTTTGTAACAATTACCATATTCACTGGAATTTTATGGTTAATCGATCCTTCGAAAAATGCCGATCCTCTTTTCCATCTTTTAACCGGTGGCGTTATGCTTGGAGCTGTTTTTATGGCAACCGACTATGTTACATCACCCATGACAACTAAAGGAATGTGGATTTTTGGTATTGGGATTGGAGTACTTACAGTTTTAATACGTGTTTTTGGTGCTTATCCCGAAGGTGTTTCATTTGCCATACTAATTATGAATGCATTTGTACCATTGATAAATAATTACATTAAACCTAAACGGTTTGGAGAGGAGGTAAATCATGGCTAAAACTGAATCAAATTTTAAGAATATGTTTTTGGTTCTGTTCAGCATTTGTTTTGTTGCTGCAACTGCTTTGGGTTTTATATATCAGGTAACAAAAGCACCTATCGAACAAACTAAACTAAATAAAAAGCTTACTGCTATTAAGCAAGTTGTACCCGAGTTTACAAATGATCCAACGGCTGATATGATAATGCTTCCAACAGGCGAAGGAGATAGTCTTGAAGTGTATCCTGCTAAAAATAACGATGAAATAGTTGGATATGCTGTTAAAACATATACCAACAAAGGATTTAGCGGTTATATTGGATTAATAGCTGGATTTAAACCAGATGGCAGCATTATTAACATTGTAGTGCTCGAACAAAAAGAAACTCCAGGGTTGGGTACAAAAATGGCCGAACCTCAGTTTAAAGATCAGTTTAACGGAAAAAATCCTAACGATTTTCAAATGATAGTTAAAAAAGATGGTGGTCAGGTTGATGCAATTACAGCAGCAACAATTAGTTCGAGAGCATTTTGCGATGCAGTACAACGAGCATATAATACACTTCAGAAAGGAGGTTTACAATGAACCAGCTACAAAATTTTACAAAAGGGTTTTTTAAGGAGAACCCAATATTAGTTCTTGTTTTAGGAACATGTCCTACTTTGGCAACCACATCTTCTGCCATAAATGGTATTGGAATGGGTTTAGCCACAACATTCGTGTTGGTTGGATCAAATGTGGTTATTTCATTGCTTGCAAATATAATTCCTGATAAAGTTCGGATACCTGCTTTCGTTGTAGTTATAGCTTCTTTTGTAACAGTTATCGATTTATTGATGCAAGCCTATGTTCCTTCTTTATATGACAAATTGGGGATATTTATTCCTTTAATCGTTGTTAACTGTATTGTACTTGGCCGCGCTGAGGCTTTTGCCTGTAAAAATACGGTATTATCATCCCTTGTTGATGGATTAGGTATGGGTCTCGGATTTGCCATGGCTCTTGGCATACTGGGTTCTATCCGAGAATTATTAGGTAATGGCTCAGTGTTTGGTTATAAGTTTATTGCAGGAGATGGCATTCTTGTGTTTATTCTGGCTCCTGGAGCATTTATTGCCTTAGGATATTTAATTGCTCTTATTAATAAAATCAGAAAAGCAAACTAGGGAGGATTTATTATGGAATATATTTTAATTATAATATCAGCAATATTTGTAAATAATGTTGTATTAGCACAGTTTTTAGGTATTTGCCCTTTCTTAGGAGTATCTAATAAAATTAATACTGCTTTGGGTATGGCTGGAGCTGTTACGTTCGTTATTGTACTTGCAACAATGGTTACTTATCTGATTCAGATTTATGTATTAAATCCTCTGGGAATCGCCTTTATGCAAACCATTACATTTATTCTGGTAATTGCAGCATTGGTGCAGATGGTTGAGATCATTCTTAAAAAAATCAGTCCTCCTTTATATCAGGCATTAGGAATTTTTCTGCCATTAATTACCACTAATTGCGCTGTACTTGGAGTAGCTATCCTCGTGATTCAAAAGAATTACAACTTACTCGAAGGAGTAGTATTTGGTGCTGCTACTGCAATAGGATTTGGACTAGCTTTAATAATTTTAGCCGGTATTCGCGAACAACTCGAACTAGTAAATATACCTAAAGGTATGAAAGGCGTTCCGATTTCGCTTATTACTGCAGGAATCCTTGCTCTTGCATTTATGGGTTTTGCCGGAATAGTTTAAACAAAAGCATTATAAAGTTAAAGCAACCGATTGGTTGCTTTTTTTGATTTTTTTTGATTAGTGTTTTACAGGTTTTTTATATCTTGGTACAATCAATTAAGGTATATGATTAAAAAATCAATTCTTTTTACAATAATCATTATTTATAGTCTGTTTTTTAGCACTTTGGCCCAGAATAAAAATGTGGTTATTATTAATTCCTATCATGAAGGATTAAGCTGGACCGACCAGATTACTAAAGGAATTACTGATGAACTTCACAAATCAATACCTTCAGCCGAGTTATTTATTGAGCATCTGGATAGTAAGCGTTTTATTGGTTTTAATTATGAAAAAGAACTGCTTAAATATCTTTTTATTAAATATCAGGATCTAAAAGTTGATCTTTTAATTACTACTGATGATATTGCTTTCGACTTTTTAAAAGAAAACAGAGATAGCTTATTCCGAAATGTGCCGCTGATTTTTTGTGGGGTAAATAATTATCAGGAATGCCCTGAGGGTATTACAGGTATTTTTGAAGAAGTTGATTACGAGGGAAATATTAAGTTGATAGAACAATTACATCCTAACTACTCAAAAATATATTTTGTTGTCGATGATACGCAAACTGGCAATGTTATTTATCAAAGAGCTAACAAGATATTAAGTTCATATATTCAAAGCGATAAAGTTGAGTTTTTGCGAAACCTTAGCTACGATGAAATGCACGATGCTATTGCCCAGTTGGATGAAAATGCAGTTGTGTTTTTTACTATTTATACTAAAGACTCCAGAAACGTTTATCTTTCTTACGAGAATTCAATTACAAAAATCAGAGGTAACTCTGATCTTCCTTTTTATGGTGCATGGGATTTTTATTCAGAATTTGGATTTGTTGGTGGCAGTGCTGTTGGAGGTTATTTACAAGGCAGCTCGGCAGCAAAAATGGGTGTGAGAATACTTTCTGGTGAACCAATTAATTCGATTAAACCATATTTTGCTCCAACATATTATTTCTTTGATTATATGGTATTAAAAAAACATGGTATTAATAGAAATCTTTTGCCTGATGAGGCAATTATTTTAAATGCACCATTTTCGTATATAAAAGAAAATAAAAGCCAGTTTATCTTCTTTAGTATCATAGTCGTTTTATTGGTTGTTATTATCATCATCCTTTGGGGATACTTAATATACCGTCGAAAAAAGCTAATAGCTGAAAAAAAATATCATTTAAATCTCGAAAAAACAAATCAACAACTTAAACAAGCCATAGAAAAGGCAGAAGAGGCCAACCGATTAAAAACTGCTTTTCTTGCCAATATGTCGCATGAGTTACGCACACCAATGAATGGAATTATTGGTTTTTCGAAATTATTGTACGATAATCCGGATACATCTATCGAAACAAGACAAAAGTTCTTAAATATTGTAAATAAAAGCGGCTATATTCTGTTAAATCTAATAAACGATATTATAGATTTGTCGAAGATTGAAGCTAAGCAACTCAAAATACATTACGCAAATTGCCGTATCAACGAGATAATGGATGAGTTGAATAGCGTATTCATATCTGAACGTGAAAATACGGAGAAGAGTCAAATACAGTTTGTAGTTTCAAATGGTTCTGACGACCCCAATTTTACGATTTGCAGCGATGGAAACAGAATTCGCCAGGTACTTTATAATTTGTTAAGTAATGCCCTAAAATTTACACAGCAGGGCTCAATCGAATTCGGATATTATATTGATCAGCCTCAAATTGTATTTTTTGTTAAAGATACTGGCATTGGGCTTAGTAAGTACGAATGCGATATTATTTTCGAGAGATTCAGACAGATTGATGATTCTTCGACTCGTAGATATGGCGGTTCGGGATTGGGATTATCCATATCGAAAGGTGTTATTGAAACCATGCAGGGTAAAATATGGGTCGAATCAGAAAAAAGTCAAGGATCAACGTTTTATTTCTCGATTCCTTATCTTATTCCAAAAAAAGGGAGTAACACTGGAATCTTGCAAAAAAAATTATCTGCAGAGTATAACTGGGAAAGATATACCATTTTAATTGTTGAGGATGCCAGAATATCGTATGAGTTATTGGTTAAGTTTCTCGAAAACACTAAAGTTTCTATTTTACATGCTGTTGATGGGGAGTTAGCTGTAAAAATATGCACTGAAAATGATCATATCGATGTGGTTTTGATGGATATTCAGTTGCCCGTTATGGATGGTTTAGAGGCCACACGGCTCATAAAAAAAGTAAAACCATCGTTACCAATTATTGCACAAACTGCTAATGCAATGATCGATGATCAGAGAATTATAAATGAGGCTGGTTGCGACGATTATATTGCAAAACCGATAAGCAAGTCAGAGCTATTGGAGAAAATCAATAAATTTATAATCAAAATAAATCAATAGAAGTGTTTAAAGCAGCACCATTTTGTTTATAAAATCTGCGATTTTTTTTCCGGCCATTGGTTTTATTCGTTAATTTAGCTCCCCTTTATAACTTGTTTTAAGATGAACGAAAAGTACATAAAAAAAATAGCAGGTATTATTGCCGTTAATGAGTGGCAAGTTGAAAATACAATAAAATTACTCGACGAAGGTGCAACTATTCCATTTATTAGCCGATACCGGAAAGAGGTTACCGGCAGCCTGGACGAAGTTCAGATTGAAGCTATAAAAGATCATGTTGCTAAGCTTAAAGAAATTGATAATCGCCGCGATACCATTCTTAAATCAATTGAAGAACAAGGGTTATTAACCGACGAATTAAAATCTAAAATAGAAAATACACACACACTTACCGAGCTCGAAGATATTTATTTGCCTTATAAACCTAAAAAGAAAACACGAGCCTCAAAGGCTAAGGAAAGAGGACTGGAGCCATTGGCTAAGCTTATTTTTAAGCAACAAGAGTTAAATATTACAGCTAAAGCAGAACAATTTATTACCGATGATGTACCTTCGGTTGAGGATGCTCTTCTGGGTGCACGTGATATTATAGCTGAGTGGATAAACGAAAACGAACGTGCCAGAAACTCCATAAGAAGACTTTTTCAGTACGAAGCTGTTATTCAGTCTAAGGTAATAAAAGGAAAAGACGAAGAAGGAATTAAATACCGCGATTACTTTGAATGGGATGAACCTTTAAAACGTTGCCCATCGCACAGGCTTCTTGCAATGTACCGCGGAGAAAATGAAGGGTTTCTTCGGTTGTCTATCGAGCCCGATCCTGATAAAGCAATTGAGATTCTCGAAGAGCAATTTGTGCGAGGTGTTTACGATGTGTCGGAACAAGTTCAGATGGCTGTAAAAGATAGTTATAAAAGGCTGTTGGCTCCATCGATGGAAACTGAGTTTAAAAATGCAGCCAAAGAAACTGCCGATCTGGAAGCTATAAAAGTTTTTGCCGAAAATCTAAGACAACTGCTGTTGGCTCCACCACTGGGTCAGAAAAATGTACTTGCTATCGATCCTGGATATAGAACTGGCTGCAAGCTTGTTTGCCTCGACTCACAGGGTAATTTACTCCATAACGAAACCATTTACCCGCATCAGCCACAGAATGAAACTGCAAAATCAATAAAAAAGATCGATACGCTTATCGATTCGTATAAAATTGATGCAATTGCTATCGGTAATGGTACTGCCAGCCGCGAAACCGAATTGTTGATTAAGCATATAAAATTTTCGAGAGATATTAAGGTTTTTGTTGTAAGTGAGGATGGAGCCTCGGTTTATTCGGCCTCACCGGTTGCGCGCGAGGAGTTTCCCGAATACGATGTTACTGTTCGTGGCTCTGTATCAATAGGTCGCCGATTAATGGATCCACTTGCAGAGTTGGTAAAAATTGATCCTAAATCAATTGGTGTTGGACAGTACCAGCATGATGTTGATCAGAATAAACTAAAAAGCAAGCTTGATCAGGTGGTTGAAAATTGTGTAAATATGGTTGGTGTTAATCTCAACACAGCAAGCAAACATTTACTTACCTATATTTCAGGATTAGGTCCTCAACTGGCTCAAAATATTGTTGATTACCGAAAAGAAAACGGAGCTTTTAAATCACGAAAAGAATTAATGAGTGTTAAGCGAATGGGCGATAAGGCTTTTCAGCAATCAGCAGGATTCTTGCGAATTACCGATTCGCAAAACCCTCTGGATAATAGCGCTGTACACCCTGAAAGCTACTTTGTGGTTGAAAAAATGGCTTCTGATTTAAACTGTAATGTTGCTGATCTAACTAAAAACGAAGAGCTTCGCAAACAAATAAAAATTGATAAATATATAACCAAAGAGATAGGTCTTCCTACACTTAAAGATATAATTAACGAACTGGCTAAGCCTGGTCGCGATCCACGGCAGGGGATTAAGGTTTTTGAGTTTGCCGAAGGAATTCATAAAATGGAAGATATAAAAGTTGGAATGGTACTGCCCGGAATTGTTACCAATATTACAAATTTTGGTGCTTTTGTCGATATTGGCGTTAAACAAGATGGGTTGGTGCACATATCTCAATTGGCTAATCGATTTGTTAAAGACCCAAACGAGGTGGTAAAATTACATCAGCATGTAAAAGTTAAAGTACTCGAAATTGATATCCCACGAAAAAGAATTCAGCTTACCATGAAAGAGGTTGAATAAAAATTTACCTAATCTCTTTACCTAAAATCAATCTTTTTTATCGATTTGATAATGTAATAGTTAATAGCATTTCAAAAGAAAAAAGTTTTTTTTTCATTGCATGTAATAATAAACGAATTGTTGTGTCTTACTCATAAAAAAAAGTAGGCAATTAAACAATTGGTGCAAATAATTGTCAAAGAAATCATAAAATTGAAATAATTAATAACTAGTTTAAAATGAAAAAGATTTTTTTAGTAGGATTAGCCGTGTTTTTTTCGGTGCTATTATATGGAAATGTTGGAGAAATAAGAAAAGGTAGTGTTAAAGGATTTGTATTCGATGCGGATACAAAGGTGCCATTAGAATATGCAACTATTGCGATTAAAAATAAAGCAACCAATAAGCTCGATGGCACAATATCTGATCAAACTGGTTTTTTTAGGATAACTGATCTCGATTTTGGTAAATACAGTATCGAAGTTACATTTATTGGTTACGAAACTAAAGCCTTGCCCGAATTTGAAATCACAGATAAAACCTATATGGTTGATTTAGGGCAGGTTAGCCTAAAATCTGCTTCGCAAAGCCTTGATGAGGTAGTTGTGGTTTCTGATCGACCAACAGTATCTTATAGAATTGATAAAAAAGTTATTAATGTTAGTCAGCAGCATGCATCGGCTTCGGGCACAGCAGCTCAGCTTTTAGAAACGGTTCCTTCGGTTACTGTCGATATTCAGGGAAATGTTGCTCTTCGCGGAAGCTCAAGTTTCACAGTGCTTATCGATGGCAAACCAACTGTGTTGGAATCGAGCGAAGCACTTAATCAGATTCCAGCCAGCTCAATTCAGAATATCGAAATTATTACCAATCCATCTGCTAAATTTGATCCAGATGGTTCTTCGGGAATCATTAATATTATTACAAAGAAAAACTCATTACAGGGAGTTACCGGTCTTATTAACCTTTCTGCTGGTTATTTTGATCAGTTTGGAGGCGATTTTTTATTTAATCTGCGTAAAGAACGATTTAATTTTTACCTGGGCGCCGATGTTAATAACCGCATGATGTTTGGCGAAAGTACGAATGAAAATATTACAACACGTAACGATACTTCAACTCGTGTATTTTCTAGCGGGATGTTTCAAAACGGAGGCTTGTCGTATGGAGTGCGTGGTGGATTAGATTTTACGATTAATGCAATGAATACCATAAGTTTAGGCGTACGATATGGAAATCGAAACATGAATAATTCGTCAGAATCTGATTTTAATGTAAGTAATGATCCATCTACTTTTAATCGATCATACTCAAGCATTGGATCATCTGAAAGAGGCGGCGATTTTTATTCTGTTACACTTGATTATACCAAGAAGTTTGCAACAAAAGGACATGAATTGGTATTTCAATTAAATACAGATTATCGTGATTTTAGTGAAATGTCTGAAAATCAACTCACAGATATTAACCATATGATAACCTTTGGACAAAAAAATATTGAAGATGGACCAGGTATTAGTTATCGTGGTAAGATTGATTATACTTTGCCTTTAGGAGTTAAGGACAAGTTTGAAGCTGGTTATCAATTGCGTATGAGCGATAGCGAAGATTTGAATAAGGTGTTTAGCTACGATACTACTTCATCGATTTATAATTTAATTGATACGCTTACACATAACGTTAATAATATAGATGATATTCATTCGCTTTATACAACTTATTCGGGTTCGCTAGGTAATTTCGGTTATCAGGCTGGTTTGCGTGGTGAATATACCTATCGTATCATTGAGTTATTAGGTGAAAATCAGAAGTTTTCCCTTGATCAATGGGATTTATTCCCAACCTTACACTTATCATATCAGTTTCCAAAAGATCAGCAGATAATGGTAAGTTATACTCGTCGTATTCAGAGGCCAAGAGGTTGGAATCTTGAACCTTTCCTTACCTGGCGAGATGCTTATAATGTTCAACAGGGTAATCCTGCACTTAAAAACGAGTACATCGATTCATACGAGTTGAGTTATCAGGTTATGATTGGAAAAAATACTTTTTCAATCGATATGTATGATCGTAAAACTAATAACAAGATTGAGCGTGTTAAAAAATCATGGGAAGGAGCTGAAAATGTAATTTTACAAACTTCAGACAATGTTGGATTTGATAACTCATTGGGTACAGAGTTAATGTTTGGACTTGATTTGTTTAAGTGGTGGAGACTCGATTTAATGGGTAATCTTTACTTTTATAAAGTCGAAGGTAAATTGTACGGAATCGATTTTTCTGAAGAAAGCTTTAATTGGAACACACGTATTAATGCAACCTTTAAGGTGGGCAAATCGGCTCGTATTCAGTTAAATAACATGTATAACAGTCCATCAGCATCGGCACAGGGCGAAAGAGAAGGTTTTATTGTTACAACGCTGGCTTATAAGCAGGATTTCTTTAAAAATAAATTGTCGCTTACACTTCAGGCTCGCGATATATTTAATACTGCTGGTCATTCATTTAAGTCAGAAGGTCCTGATTTTTACTCATATAGCAGTTTCGAGCCGTATTCACCAATGGTAAGTTTAACTCTAACTTATCGGTTGAATAATTTTAAACAAGATCGTAAGAGAAATAATAACAATAATATGCAAGAAGACATGGATGATGGTGGTGATATGTCATTCTAATTGTATTATCACAATAAAAAAACCTTGAAAAATTTTTCAAGGTTTTTTTATTTTAAATTAATTGATGCTTTATTCTTTTACCTTACAGGTGTTACAACCTACAAGGGTGTAAAGTGGACAGAAACTTATAAAACTGGTTAATAGAAATACACCTGCCACAATGAGTAATACAATGCCCAATGTTCCCGTAATTACCTTCGTAAAGAATAAAATGCCAATGATTAAAGCAATAATAATTCGAATTGCCTTATCTACAGTCCCCATGTTCTTTTTCATAAAAATAAAATTTAGTTATTAATAATTTTATCTTTAAACAACATCTGAACCGTTTTGTTTAAATTATTTAGATTAGTTTTAAACTGACCAGAATGCATAAAGATCTTCAGGTTTTTCGCGATTTTTAATTATTTCAAAAGAGTTGCCCGATTTAAGAATTACTTTCGGAAACATTCGGCTTACATATCTCGACCACATTCCAAGAGTATAACCACCCGTATCGTGAATAACCAAATAATCGCCTTCCCTGGCCATTGGAAGTTCAATGTCTTTGGCAATAATATCACCTGCAAAGCACAATGGACCAGCAATATGGTATTTTTGATTAAAACTATCTGATTTAATAATTCCTTCATTTGTTAAAAGTGAAAATTCATGAAGCCATTGACCCGGGTTTAAACATTCGCGCAGAAAAAGATCGGCTCCGGCATGAATAATCAATGTATTGCTTTTATGATAATGTTTAACATATTCAATTTTTGAGATGGTAAATCCCGAATTAGCATGCAGATATCTTCCAAATTCTGTAATTAATTGTATTTTCTGAAGTTGATATTTGAAAAGCAAGCCCTGAATTTTGGCTCCATATTCCATTATGTCGGGTGGATTTATATCTCTATTGTACGATACTGGCAAACCACCTCCAATATCAACAAATGATATTTTTCTGTTTATATTTCTTTCTATTTCGATAATTAGGTTGAGTATTTCTTCAAATCCTGCCAAAAGCATTTCCATCGAGCATCCCTGTGAGCCAATATGAATATGGATTCCCGATAACCAATCGAATTTTTTAAATGTTTCGATTATTTCTGTTCTGAATTCATTCACCGGAATTCCAAATTTTGAGTAAGTACCTGCGACCGAAGTTGAAGCAATTGTTCCATAGCCAACCTGTGGATTTATTCTCAACCCGATTTTGCCTGATGAGTGAATACGCGATTTTATTTCAGCGATTCTATCAAGCTCCATAAACGAATCAGCATTAATGTGTATGTTTTTTGATAAGGCCAGAAATAGTTCGTTATTTGTTTTTGCTGGTGAATCGAATACAATTAATGATGGATTAAATCCTGCCTTTTCGGCCAGAAACAATTCTCCTTCCGAGGCTACTTCTGCTCCTAAATCATTATTCTTAATCTTTTCGAGTATTTTAACTAATGGATTTGCTTTAACAGCATTTGTATGTAACGTTCCTGCAGGAAAGGCTGATTTTAACTTATTAATTCTTGCTGCAAGAACATCATAATCGTAAAAAATAGCAGTTGTATCAAGTCCTTGCTCTATTAACCCAGCCTTAATACATTGAACAAAGCTTTCAGCTATTTTGTCCCGTGATATAAAATCCATCTTATTATATCCCTGTCTGTTTTTTAAAATCAAGGATTGAAAAGTTAAAATCGCTGCTTGGCAAATCGATGGTAAATCCTTTTACTTTCTTGGTTTTATCATCCACCTCGAAGGTTACAATACCAAAAGGTAAATAAGGATCGTTAAAGACAATTTTAAACGAATTATGATGCCAGTGTTCCATGGTGCTGGTAAAAAGCTTAGAAGCTGGTAATAAAGTTAGTTTGAGCTGCTCGCCAGAGATATCAACTTGCGCATTTCCATACATCTTATCAGAATATATTCCTGTAAAGCTATTCAGTGAAACAGTAGGCTGGGTGTTAAGTTCTCTTTTAGCCATTCTCTCGGCAGTCTGATCCTTTTCGTATTGAGCTGATTCGCGTCTTCTGTTTTCGAAATATTCAACCCAGTTATTTACTGATTTTCCTAAAATAATATCTGTAATAGTAAGCATTAATGCATCGTTGCAATAAAAATCAAAACCATTGTTCAGGATAATAATTCCAATCTTCTTTTCAGGAATCATAGCTACTTTGCTAATATATCCGGGCATGCTTCCATCGTGTTCTAAAATTTTATAACCCTGATAATCATACGCATACCAACCTAATGCGTAGGTTTTAAAATGAGTGCCAAAACTTTCAGATTCTTCCGAAACTCTTAAAATCGTTTGGGGAGAAGTAAGTTTTTTAATTATTTCGGGTGATAGAATTTCAACATTTTTATATTTACCATCGTTCATAAGCATACCAACCCAATTTGCAAGATCTTTCGGATTCGACCATATTGAAGCAGCTGGTTTGCCTCCTTCAAAATCAAAAACATCGATTAATGAATCGGTATAATGGGGTAATGCGAGATTTTCTTTACCATTAAATGCATCATTAGAGCTTTTGGTGTCATACATTTCTAGTGGAGCAAAAAAGTTTTGAGTAACAAATTTCTCCCATGTTATTCCGGTAATTCGCTCAATTATCTCGCCGGCAATCATAAACATATTATTCTGGTAACCGTAATCCGATCTGAACTTTCGGGTAATTGGCAAATAGTGCATCCTGCTAATAATTTCCTGGTTCGAGTATTGAGTATTATACCAGAGTAAATCGCCCTCAAAAGTTTTTAATCCGCTATGATGCGAAAGTAAATCCTGGATATTCATTTGATTAGTTATGCAATCGTCGGCAAGTTTAAATTCAGGAATATAATCTATTACTTTATCATCCCACGAAATCAGTCCTTCCTGAACAAGTTTTCCTATACACGCTGCAGTAAAAGCTTTTGAGCAAGAGGCAATATTGAATATAGCTCCATTATCCATAAAATCCATTGTTTCTGCATTTTTATAACCAAATACTTTTTCGTAAACCACCGATCCTTCTTTAACAATGGCAATGCTTAATCCTGTTGGCGAAAAAGCGTTGAAAACCTGTTCCGAGGCCTTATCGAATTGCTTTAGCTCATTGTCTTTTTTATTGTAAAAAAGTATGATTGGTATAGCAATAACCAATATCAATGGGAGGATAAACTTTACAATGTTTTTCATGATTTATTAAATTGGTTAACAAAAAAATATCCAACTAAATTTAAGAAATTTAGTTGGATTGTCAATATCAGAACTGATAACATGCAGTTTTAGTTTATGAGTGCTTTTTGAACAGGAGGGCAACATATCCGCTAAAAACCAACATCATAATTAGTTGAATAATTAATGGCGTTGAAACTAAGCCCGATTCGATTACGGCTAATTTTATAAATCCAAATTTAATGATATAGTAAACCAACTTGCTAATTATTATGCTCAATAAAATGGGCAAAAATGTATTTTTAAACTTATTTACAAAAAGGTAGAATAGAAATACATTCAAAACCAGTTCGAATGATATTAGTATCATTTTAGGCAAAACAGGATGTGCAGAAATTAAAAACGAAAATAGAGGTAAGCTTAGAGCAATAATATATGCATTTTGTTTTGTTGTATGAACCAGCGCAAGTATAAGCATCAGTCTCATTGGTTCGATCAGATATACAGGTAAACTCAATAAGTGAGAAATCGCCGGAACAAAATAAATAAACGCAAGTGCTATAATATCAAATAATGCACTTAATACATTTTGTTTGCTAAAATAATTAACTCTTGCTGTATTCATAGCTTGGAAGATTTATTGTAAACTATAGCTTAATTATCTATCAATCAAATTTAAGGAATAATTTTCAATGCTGCCCGATTTTTTGTAAATTTATAA
>JAVEZW010000053.1:0-18129 GCA_034002805.1 Bacteroidales bacterium
TTGATACATCACTAACCTCTGGAATCAATTATGTAGCCGATTCAAAAGTAAATTCAATGGCTTACATGGGATTTTTTAAATACCAGAAACCCAATTTTGTAATTAAAAGTAAGGCTGTATATGGACAGAATCTTTCTGAAAATATTATGCCTGGTGGTTATGGGGTTACTTCAATCGATAGTTTAACGGGAGCAGAGAGCTATTCGCCGTTTAATCATCTTTATTTGTGGGCTAATGTGGTGTATGGCAATCAGTTTAAGGTTGGTCTTTTTGGTGGATATATAAAAAATCTGGGTGCTAATGCAAATCTTTTAGATAAAAAGCGCAACTACGGAATGGCACTGGATGTTGATTATTTCTATCGAATCGCACCGGCTTTAATGTATAGGATAAAAAATTTTCAGCTCGGATTTGAGTTTGAATATACTGTGGCAGCATATGGTACAAACGACCTAATGGATTATGGCAAAGTAAAAAATACACACGAGGTTAATAATAAGCGAATACTATTTTCGGTTTCGCATTACTTTTAAATCAATGTAAATAGATAGAATGAAAAAAAATGATATAATTTTTCTGTTGTGTTTTATAGGGTTTTTTGCTCCTTTCTTTATTTCTGAGAGTGTATTCAATTTTTATGAAACCTTAAACAGAAATCATGGTTTTGTAATGAGTTTTTTTAAGTTCTCTGTTCTGGCCACCTTAGGAGAATCAATTGGATTAAGAATAAGTAAGGGAGTTTATAATCAACAAGGTTTTGGTTTGATACCCCGCGCAATTGTCTGGGGATTTTTAGGATTAACTATTAAAATGGCATTCGTGATTTTTGGCGAAGGAACACCCAAATTCTTACAATTCTTAGGTTTTGGTAAAGCTATTGAACTATTTAAAGGTGATTTTTCAGCAGGTAAAGTATTGGTGGCATTTGCAATAAGTACAGCAATGAATACAATCTATGCTCCTATTATGATGACACTCCATAAAATTACTGATATTCATATTCTTAATAATGGAGGTACAGTAAAAGGGTTTTTTACCAGGATTCAAATAGGAAAAATATTAACCAATCTTAATTGGGATGTGCAATGGAACTTTATTTTTAAAAAAACGATTCCGTTTTTCTGGATTCCAGCACATACAATAACATTTTTATTACCTTCAGAATATCAGGTTTTATTTGCAGCTGTTTTGGGTATTTTTCTTGGATTAATACTCGCAATAGCCAATTTGAAACCCACAAAATAATTGTATATTTGTAATACTTAGAAAAAAAATATAAATATGAAAAAAATAGGAATATTCTACGGACCACTTGGCGGATCAACCGAGAAGGTTGCAAAAAAAGTTGCTGCCGCATTAGGTTTTGATAATACTGAACTTATTTCAGTTAAAACAGCAAAAGCTGCTGATGCAGAAAAATATGAAAACATTATTTTTGGTATGTCAACAATCGGTAAAGAAACCTGGCAAGCAGATAAATCTGCAAACGACTGGGATATTTTTCTGCCTGAATTAGAAAAAATAAATTATAACAACAAGGTAATTGCCATGTTTGGTCTTGGCGATCAGATTACCTATGGACTTCACTTTGTTGATGCACTTGGTATTGTTGGCGAAAAAATTATGCAAAATGGTGGCAAAATAGTTGGTCAGGTGTCAACGGAAGGATATGATTTTAGGGAATCACAAGGCGTTAAGGATGGAATGTTTTTAGGTCTTCCAATTAACGAAGATTTTGAACCTGAACTAACAGATCAAAGAGTAAATAAATGGATTAAGAGCATTAAGCCTTTGTTTAAGTAATAAGTAAAATCATTTCTTACAAAATGAAACAAACATAGGTAGCTCCAATGGCTGCCTATTTTTGTAAAATCCCAAAGGCAATAGGTATTATAAATGTTTTTTAAACTTACTATATTATTATTGTTCCATCAAACTACTACAATATGACAAATAATTCGATAAACAAAACACCGATTGATGCAGGTGTTGTTAAAAAGAAAATCGAAGCAAGCGGAATCGAAAAAGTTGGCCTTGCAGCCATTCGTGAGCTGGTTCGGTTGGTGAATGAAATTGAAAAAGAAACTGGCGAAAAGTATATCCGCATGGAAATGGGTGTACCAGGGCTACCACCACCACAAGTTGGTATTGAAGGCGAAATAGAAGCATTGCGAAAAGGTGTTGCATCTAAGTATCCGATGATCGAGGGCGAAGATTTTCTTAAAAAAGAAATCTCCCGATTTGTAAAGAATTTCTTAAATATCGAGGTTAATCCAAAGCATTGTATTCCTACGGTAGGTTCAATGCAGGGAGGAATGGCCTCTTTCATGGTTTCTTGCCGTCGTGATGCTAAAAAAGATACCACATTATTTATCGATCCTGGATTTCCGGTTCAGAAACAACAACACAGGGTTTTAGGACTTAAGTTCGAAACATTCGATGTGTATAATTACCGAGGTGAAAAACTTCGCGAAAAACTAGAATCGTATCTTTCTAAAGGAAATATTTCAACCATCTTATATTCAAATCCGAATAACCCATCATGGATTTGTTTTACAGAGGCTGAGTTAAGAATAATCGGAGATCTGGCTAATAAATATGATGTAATTGTTATGGAAGATCTTGCTTATTTCGGAATGGATTTTAGACAAGATCTTTCGAAACCAGGCGTTCCTCCTTATCAGGCTTCTGTTGCAAATTATACCGAGAATTACATTTTGCTTATATCGAGCTCAAAATCATTTAGCTATGCTGGTCAACGAATCGGAATGCTCGTAATTTCGAATCAATTGTATGATCGAAAGTTTGCTGATTTAAAAAGGTTTTTCAAAACCGATGGATTTGGATACTCAATGGTTTATGGTGCTGTATATTCATTATCTTCAGGAACAAGCCATTCGGCGCAATATGGGTTAGGAGCAATGCTAAAAGCAGTGAATGATGGCGCGTTTAATTTTGTTGAAAGTGTTAAGGAATATGGTGAGCGAGCCAAAATCATGAAGAAAATGTTTGTTGATAACGGGTTTAAGATTGTGTACGATATGGATGACAATCTGCCTTTAGCAGATGGATTCTATTTTACATTTTCCTATCCGGGTTTAACAGGTGTTGATTTGCTTGAAAAGCTTTTATATTACGGAATAAGTGCTATTGCGCTTGAAACTACCGGAAGTGAAAGAAAAGAAGGTTTGCGTGCATGTGTTTCACAGATACAACGAAATCAGCTACCTTTGCTCGAAGAAAGATTAAAGATTTTCAATCAACATCATCAGTAAATTATATGATAAACAGGTGTTGAATAACACCCTTTCTTATAGCAATAATCATAAACAATTAGAGTAAAAAATTTTATCTTTGAACACATTCAAAAATTAACTAAAACAGATTACAATAATGGCAAAAGTTAAAGGTTCAATCGTAGTAAATATAGAACGATGCAAAGGTTGTGGCGTGTGTGTACCATCCTGTCCACAATCAGTTATAGCTCTAAATGACGAAGTTAACGGCAAAGGTTATCATTATGCCTATATGGCAAATCCTGAAGAATGCACTGGTTGTGCAAACTGTGCAATGGTTTGTCCTGATGCGGTAATTACTGTTTACAGAGCAAAAGTGAACGAATAAGTATAAAATCAATAAAGAACTACAATAATGAAAGAATTACGTTTAATGAAAGGCAACGAGGCAATAGCTGAAGCAGCTATTCGCGCAGGTGTCGATGGATATTTCGGATACCCGATTACTCCGCAATCCGAGGTTCTTGAATATTTAATGGCTGAGCAACCCGAAAAACGCACCGGAATGGTTGTTTTACAAGCTGAAAGCGAAGTAGCAGCTATAAACATGGTTTATGGTGGTGCTGCTGCAGGTAAAAAAGTGATGACATCATCATCAAGTCCTGGTATAAGCTTAAAACAAGAAGGTATTACATACATTGCAGGTGCCGAACTACCTTGTTTAATAGTAAATGTGGTTCGTGGAGGTCCAGGATTAGGTACCATTCAACCTGCACAATCAGATTATTTTCAATCAGTTAAGGGTGGTGGTCATGGCGATTATAAATTAATAGTTTTAGCTCCAGCCTCGGTTCAGGAAATGTATGATTTTGTTGATTTAGCCTTTACATTAGCGTTTAAATACAGAAATCCTGCTTTAATTCTTTCAGATGGTGCTATTGGCCAGATGATGGAGAAAGTTGAGATAAGCGATCAGAAACCTCGTTGGACAAACGAAGAGATCAAGAAAATGTCGCCATGGGCCACTACAGGTAAAACTCCTGACAGACCACATAATATTATTACTTCGTTAGATCTTGATCCAAGCAAACAGGAAAAATTTAATCATAAGCTGCAAGCTAAATACAAAGAGATTGAAAAGAACGAGGTTCGTTTCGAAGAGATCCAAACCAAAGATGCTGAGTATCTTTTTGTAGCTTATGGAACCAGCTCACGTATTTGCCAAAAAGCTATTCAGCTAGCAAGAGCTAAAGGTATAAAAGTTGGGTTATTACGACCAATTACCTTGTTTCCTTTTCCATCACAACGATTATTAGAATTATCAAAACAGGTAAAAGGTATATTAACTGTTGAGATGAGCGCAGGACAGATGATTGAAGATGTGAAATTATCTGTACAATGTTCAATACCGGTTGAGCATTATGGACGAATGGGTGGTATTATTCCATCTCCGGCAGAAGTTTTAACAGCTCTTGAACAAAAATTTTTATAGGAGATTAAGAAATGGCTGAAAAAATAACACATAACGATATAGTAAAAGAAGAGAACCTGGTTTTTAAAAAAACCCCTCTTTTTACAGATAAACCATTAAGCTATTGCCCGGGATGCGGACATGGAACAGCTCATCGATTAGTATTGGAAACTATCGAAGAAATGGGTATTCAATCAGAAACAATTGGTATTGCTCCAGTAGGTTGTTCTGTTTTAGCATACGAATTTATGGATATTGATATGCAACAGGCTGCTCATGGTAGAGCTCCTGCCTTAGCGACAGCAGTAAAAAGATTGTACCCCGAGAAATTTGTATTCACCTACCAGGGTGACGGTGACTTAGCTGCAATTGGTACTGCTGAAACAATTCATGCTTGTAACAGAGGCGAAAACATTACAATTATTTTTGTTAACAATGGTATTTATGGAATGACTGGTGGTCAGATGGCTCCGACTACATTACCCGGAATGAAATCTGCTACTTCTCCTTATGGACGTGATATTCAATCCATGGGAAATCCTTTAAAAATGACAGAATTAGTAGCTACCTTGCCTGGTACTTATTATGTTACCCGACAATCAGTTCATACTCCTGGTGCAGTTCGTAAAGCTAAAAAAGCAATTAAAACAGCTTTCGAAAATCAAAAACTGAATAAAGGAGTTTCTTTCGTTGAGATCGTTTCAAACTGTAATTCAGGTTGGAAAATGGATCCTGTTAAGGCGAACGAATGGATGGTGGAAAATATGTTCCCATTCTATCCAATTGGCGATATTAAAGTGCCTGCTGAACAAAAATAAAAGTATAAAACTTAAACTTTAGAAAAAATGACTGAAGAATTAATTATAGCCGGATTTGGTGGACAAGGAGTACTTTCTATGGGTAAAATCCTTTGCTACTCTGGTATTGTTCAGGGACAGGAAGTAACCTGGATGCCATCATACGGACCCGAAATGCGCGGTGGTACTGCAAACGTAACTGTAATATTAAGTGATGAACGTATCAGCTCTCCTATAGTTGGCGAATTTGATACTGCTATTATCCTTAACCAGCAATCGATGGATAAATTCGAGAAAACGGTTAAAAAAGGGGGTACTTTAATTTACGACAGCAATGGTATTACTCGCCATCCTGAACGTAAAGATATTAATATTTACCGCGTTGAGGCTGCCGAAGAAGCTGCTAAAATGGACTCTACAAAAACATTTAATATGATTGTTTTAGGCGGTTATCTAAAAATTAAACCAATCGTTAAAATGGAAAACGTAGTTGCCGGCATTAAGAAATCATTACCTGAAAGATATCATCATTTGGTTCCAATGAACGAGAAAGCAATTGTTCGCGGTACTGAAATAGTAAAACAAATACAGAAGGCAAACTAGTAATTGCTAAAAAAAGTAAATGAAACCGAAGGATGTCAATTTCCTTCGGTTTTTTTATTTAAACGTTCGGCATACTAATTTTTGGAAAAAGCGTTATTATGAGAATTAATCTGTTGTTAATTCTATGTTTTCTAAGTATCTTTATAGAATTACATTAAAAAAATTATTAATAAAAAAGAAAGGATAAAGAAATGAACTATTTGTATATTATTATTCCGATCGTATTGCTGTTTTTTATGGGGATTCGTATTGTGCGACCAACAGAAAGAGCTTTAATTGAAAGACTTGGTAAATATCATAGTTTTGCTAAACCCGGATTTCACTGGATTATTCCTGTGATTGATAAGTTATACATGGTTAATATTACTGAGCAGATGGTTGATGCTGAACCTCAGGAGATTATCACCAATGATAATTTAAATGCCCGTGTAGATGCCCAGGTATATTTTAAGGTTAAATCGGATGAAGAAAGTGTTAAAGGTTCAATTTATAATGTAAACAATTATAAATGGCAGATTGTAAACCTCGCACGTACTACATTGCGTAATATTATTGGTACACTTACTCTTAAATCAGCGAATAGCGAAAGAGGAAAGATTAATTCAGAACTTTATAAAACACTTCATAACGAAACCCAAAGCTGGGGTATTGAGATTGTAAGAACAGAGTTGAAAGAGATCGATCCACCAAAGGATGTTCAGGAAACAATGAATAAAGTAGTAAAAGCAGAGAACGAGAAGATTGCAGCAGTTGACTCTGCTACAGCTGCTGAAACTGTTGCTGATGGTGTTAAAAGAGCCAAAATTAAAGAAGCAGAAGGATTTAAACAATCAAAAATTCTGCATGCTGAAGGAGAAGCTGAAGCTATTAAGTTGGTTAACGAAGCAGCAAACAAATATTTTGTTGGTAATGCACAATTGTTAAGAAAACTTGAGGCAATGGAAACTTCGCTCGAAAAGAATTCAAAAATTGTTATTCCAACAGGCTCTGAAATAGTTAATATCATTGGTGATATGGCAGGTGCTGTTCCTCTCGACATTAAAAAATAACAGTTTATTTTTGGTAAATAGTTGTTTATTCGATTATTAAACCTAACTTGCACTCATTAATTAATTTCACATTATGAACAACGGAACAGTAAAATTTTTCAATGAATCTAAAGGATTCGGATTCATTAAGGATGCAAATTCAGCAAAAGAATATTTTGTGCATTCATCAGGATTAAAAGAAACCATCAAAGAAAATGATGAAGTAACTTTTGATTTGCAAGAAGGTAAAAAAGGTTTAAATGCAGTGAATGTAAAGCTTGCATAGTTTATATAATATAAACACTTAAAATCTTAAGTCTCGCCATTGGCGGGACTTTTTTGTTAGAATAGTTATTATTTGTATGATACTTCCTTTTTTAGCCATTCTAAAACATAAACACCATTAATTGATTCTTATGATACTTTATGCTAATATTTAAAGTATCTTTGCAGCAGATTCATAAAATAAATCATTGTATCTGAAAATTATCTTTGTTTCTGAAAATAGCTATCTAATATACTGATCTGTAATTTAATACAACTGATTTTTCTACAAAGTATTTACAATTGTATCTGTTTAATATCTTTGGTAAATCCTTTTTGGTTCTATATAATTGATTTTAATGGGTTTATGCCATTTAAAGAATTGAAACTTTCACTTAAAAAACATAAAATGTACAACGACATTATTTATTGGAATGACCTTAAAATTAAACTCAAGAAAAAATACAAAACCTTAACTACAGCCGATTTGCAGTGGCGACATGGAACAATCGATGATTTATTGATGCCTATTTCCTTTAAGTTGGGAAAAACAAAGAAGGAGTTGCAGGATATTATTTCAAAGCTCGAAACATTATAAACTTAAAAGTCCTGCATGGTGCAGGACTTTTTTTATGACATATTAGATTACTTTTTAGCATCTCGCTTGGCTGCTTTAGCAGCTCTTTTTTCTTTAAGACTTTTAGCAGGAGCTTTTTTTGTATTTTTTTCCTTGCCTTCTTTTTCTTTTACCATGATTTTTAATTTTAGGGTTTATAATTCATTTTTAGTAAATAAAAATTTTTTCGGTTACTTATCATTTAAACAATTATTAAGCAGTTTGGTTCTGATCAATTTAATCAAAGATACCTAAATCAAATCGATAAAATTGAAAATAGTAATTAAAAGATTTTATACTTATAATTACAGTTTATCTAAATCATTCAATTAAGCTATTTTTCACCGAAGAACCTTTTTACTTCTGATTCAAAGGCTCTGTCAACGGCTTTTCCGTCGCGTGTTTTAGCCAGGCCGCCACCCGCCGTTTCTTTAAAATCATGATGTAGCTTATCACCAACTTCTTTCATGGTTAGAACGACTTCGTCGGCTGAAATAAATGATTTTACGCCACTTAAAGCCATGAGTGATGCACTGATTGCTACCGAAGCAAAAACACCATTGCGTTTAACACAGGGAACTTCTACTAATCCGGCAACTGGATCACAAATTAAACCTAGCGAGTTTTTTATGGCCAAAATAAATGCCTGAACTATTTCCTGGGAGTTTCCATTTTCAAGGTAAGTTAACGAAGCAGCTGCCATTGCTGCCCCAACGCCAACTTCGGCCTGACAACCGTAATCGGCTCCTGCAGTGGTAACATCATTAAATAAAATCATACCTAAAAAGCCAGAAATCAAAATCGATTCATAAATCTTTTTGCGATCGGGCTTCGCTATTTCCGAATATGCCTGCAATACTCCTGGCAATATTCCGCACGAACCAGCAGTGGGGCAGGCTACAATAACCCCGCATTTTGCATTTACCTCGTTCACTGCTACTGCATAGGCTGTTGCTCTGCCATATAAATTATCGAACAAAGTATTTTTCTTTACATACTTGTGTATCTTGTTGGCATCTTTTCCTGTGAGTTTGAGCAATGATAACTCGTGACTTTTAATTCCTTTTTTTACTGATGCTTTCATTATTCTCCAATATTCGGCAACTTTTATAAGAGTTTCTTCAGTACTTGTTCCTTGCAGATTTTTTTCAACATCAAGTATTACATCAATCAAATCCTTGTTTTCCTTTTTTAGATATTTATTGAGCTCCTCAAACGAGTTGAATGGCATTACAAAATTAGGCTTTGCACTTTTTGAAACGATAACAATTGGTGGTATTATTGCAGCATTCGTTGTTTTTTTTGCTTCAGCTGGTGTGATTATTTTGCAATCGTGATAAAAAAACTCTTCTTTGCCGGTAAGAGGTATTGATAGGCGATTGTCGATGTATCTGACCTCTACATTGCCACCACCAATTGAAAATCCTGTAATGGTATAAGCTCCTTTACTAGTATTAACAATAATTTCGGCTATGTTGTTATTGTTTTCATTTGCGTATTTGGATTCCTCTTCGATTAAGCCTTTTTTATATCCTGCAAAAGAGGTTTTAAAATCGATAAAGTCGATACCGTTTTTGTTCATAAATACAGGATCACCATGCTGTAACATCTGTGGATGATCGGGAGGTAAACCATGTAATCCACCACCAAGAGCAGAAGGTGTGTAGTGCCCCGGGCCAGTATCACGGAATGATCCCAGCAATTTTACACCAATCGATTTAACCGTTGATTTGTCTGTTTTAGTTTTTGCGATGATGATGTTTCTTGCAATCTGACCTATTTTATTTGCTCCTGCAGTATGCGAACTCGATGGTCCAATCATAGAAGGGCCAACAATATCGAAAACGCTCATGGGTTTTATGTATTTATGCAGATAGCGCTCGAAATCATTTTTTAATGACTCAACTTCGTCTTTATCCAGGATCGAATCGATAATACAGTTAACAATATAAAGTGATTTTACTTTTTTATCACGTCCCTTAATGTACCATAGCTCGATATATTCAGGAAAAATATCATGTTTTTGAAAGGTCTCAACAACATTATTTATAACAGTATTTCTAGCCGAATTAATACTTCGTATTTTAATAGATGTTTTATTTTTAATTTTCGAAGATTGGAATGAAAATCCCTTACTTACAGCATTCATCTCAGTAATGTTTTCGTCGATATCAGGTATAACAACCTTTGCATGATCAACTGAGGTAATATCGTTGTAAAATACGGTAATTATATAGTTATTCGCTTTGTTGCTAATAATCCGATATAATGTATAAGGCTGATACCTGTATGGTGTTAGTGAACTCAGTGTTTCCTCGAGCTTAATTGCATTAAAATCATGCAAAATACATTCTTCGAGTTCTTCCTTATGCCTGAATTGTCTTTGGGTATGTTTATTGGTAATTCTGTCTTCAATCATTGTAAGACAATAATCTATCTCAGATTTATGAAAATAGTTTTCTATAGAGATGTCGATTGAATTATTCATGTTGATATTGTTTTTATGTTGAAAACGAACTATTTATTCAAATATACTAAAATATCATGATTAATTTGGAACCTAAAAAGGATGGATTTGACAGATTTTATGTATGTGTAATTACAAAACATTACTTATTATTGTGTAATAATTACAAATTGTAACGAATATGAGTCAAAAATTACAAATCGATGCCACTGACAGGAAGATATTATCCTGTCTTATTAAAAATGCCAGAACTCCATTTCTTGAGATTGCCAGATTATGCGGAATATCGGGTGCTGCAATTCATCAGCGGTTTAATAAACTCGAAGAATCAGGTATAATCAGCGGATCAAAGTTTATGATTAAACCCAAAGCTGTCGGCTACGATATTTGTGCCTTTGTTGGTGTATATCTTGAGAAAGCGCATATTTATAAAAATGTAATTAAGGAGATTGAAAAAATACCTGAAATTACCGAATGTCATTTTACTACCGGAACATGGGCTTTGCTTTTAAAAATATATTGTTCAGACAATCAGCACTTAATGAATGTTCTGGTAAATACAATTCAAAATATTCCAGGCGTTGCTCGTACCGAAACATTTATTTCGCTCGATCAGACAATCGATAGGGAATTTGGGATTTAGACAATGATCAATTAACAATGATCAATTAACAATGATCAATTAACAATTATCAATTAACAATGATCAATTAACAATTATCAATTAACAATGATCAATTAACAATAATCAATAACTGTAAATTATATTTGTATTGCCTGATATAAGATCGATATGACAGCCATCGTTACGAATAATAAAGGTTTTATTCACAACCAGTATTGTATCGATAAATCCTTTAAACTGAAATTCGTTACCGCTTCTTGAAACTTTACTTAGTTTATCATCAGTAAATAAAATGTAGGTTCCATTATTAGCGTACATGCTATCTATATACTCATTTTCGGATTTGAAGTAGATTTTTTCACCTGTACTCATTTTTTGAGTATAATAATCTGTTAATAGAACTGGTTCCTGGTTTGAATAATTGACCGTTACTGTTAGCATTCTAAACTCCTCGGTGCATACCAATCCATCATTAGTGTCGGTGCATGAAAAAAGGATTAAACTTAATAAAACCAGTATATTTCTCCTAGTTTTCATATTTATTTGATTTCGTTAGATAAGGAGTAAGGAAAATCGGAAGTAGTTGTTCCTTTTTTCTTGTTGGGCGTATTTGACATCTTAAACTCAATCATACCACCATTTACAATATCAGAGTGAGTAAGATAATTCTTTGTGTATTCTTTGCCATTAAGCTTTGTGTTTTCAATATAGTGATTATCATTGCCATTCGAAGGAGCATTTATGACAAATGTTTTGCCGGTATTATGAGTTAATGTAATTTTATTAAAGAGGGGCGAACCGATAACATATTGATTAGAACCCGGACAAACAGGATAAAATCCCATGGCCGAAAAAACATACCATGCTGATGTTTGTCCATTATCTTCGTCGCCACATAAACCATCAGGAGTTGGTAAATAGAGTTTGTCCATTATTTCTCTTACCAAGGCTTGTGTTTTCCATGGTTGTCCTGCATAATTATACAAATAAGGCATATGTTGTATGGGCTGGTTTCCATGTGCGTATTGCCCCATATTCATTATAAGCATTTCTGTAATTTCGTGAATCTGAACCCGATAGTAGGAATAATCAAAAGTAGGAGCAGCAATTAATACAGAATCTAATTTATTTATGAAACTTTCATTTCCTCCCATAAGGGTCATTAATCCCTGTATATCGTGAAAAACACACCATGTCCAATGCCACGAACAACCTTCAGTAAATGCATCGCCCCACTTATCTGGTCTGAATGGCGATTGGAAAGTGCCATCCAGGTTTTTACCTCTCATGAAATTTACAGATTGATCAAATACATTTTTATAATAAAATGATCGCTTAAGCATTGTATCAATTTCGTTCTGAGGCCTGTTTATAGCTTTTGCAAGCTGATAAATAGCAAAATCATCATAGCTGTATTCGAGTGTACGTGCTGTGTTTTCGGGTATTTCGACATTGTATGGAATGTATCCCAGGTTATTGTAATAGTCTACACCATATCGACCCACAGAACTCAGGGGTCCTTCATTCTCTGTATTTTTTAAAATGGCTTCATATAAGGTATTAATATCAAAACCACGTATGCCTTTTAAGTATGAGTCGGAGATTATCGAAGCAGAGTTGGAACCAACCATACAATCGCGATGGCCAGGACTAGCCCATTCGGGCAACCAACCACTCTCTTTGTACGTGTTTACAAGTCCCTGCATCATCTGGCTGTTCATTTCGGGAAAAACCAGGGTAAAAAAAGGAAAAACAGCGCGGAATGTATCCCAGAATCCATTGTCGGTAAACATGTAGCCATCATGTATTTGACCGTTATAAGGACTGTAATGTTTTATCTGATTATTTACATCGAACTCATAAAATTTTCGTGGGAATAACATGGTTCGATAAAGGGCTGTGTAAAAAGTAACCATTTGGTTGTACGATCCACCTTCAACCATTACTCTACCCATTAATTTGTTCCATTCAGCTTTGCCTGCATTTTTTATCTGATCGAAGGATTGATTTCCAATTTCACGTTTTAGATTTAATTCAGCCTGATCAAAACTAATAAAAGAGGAGGCAACCCTTAAATTGATCTGTTCATTTGCTTTGGTTTTAAAACGGATAATGGTTCCTGCATGCTTACATTCCGATTCAAATGAGTTGGCGAAAATAACATCATTTTTAACAACAAAAACCTCTTCAAAATCCTTATCAACATAAATAACAAAATAATTCTTAAAATTTTGAGGTACTCCACCAGCAGCATTTCGGGCATATCCAATTATTTTACGTTCGCTTGGGATTACTTTTATATACGAGTTTTTAAAAAATCCATCAACAATGAGATATGCTTTATCAGTCTCTGGATACGTAATTCTAAAGCAAGCAGCTCTTTCTGTTGGCGTAATTTCGACTGTTGTATTATAATCGGCTAAGTATGCGCTGTAATAATATGGTTTTGAAATCTCAGCCTTATGCGAAAACCATGATTCGCGCTTATTTTCATCGAAAACAAGTTTCTCTGTAGTAGCGAAAATTGAAAAAGCACCATAATCGTTTATCCAGGGTGAAGGTTGATGAGTCTGCTTAAATCCGCGAATTTTATTGCTCGCATATTGGTAACACCAACCATCACCCATTTTGTTGGTTTGTGGTGTCCAGAAATTCATTCCCCAGGGCATTGCAATTGCCGGATAGGTGTTCCCATTCGATAATTCGTATTTGGAGTCAGTTCCAACCAGTGGATTTACATAATCAATTAAACTACTTTGATTTGTTTGACAAAATGTATAAAATGGTAGGCCTATAATGAAGATTATAATTAGTTTTTTCATTGCAGAGATGAATAGATTTTTTAACAATATACATTTACTCTACTTCAGCAATAATAGCTACATAGTTTTTACCGTATTTTTTAGCACATTTTGGGCAGGTGGTGTACCACATAAACCATTTTTTAATGTTTAATCCTTTTGTTTTTGCTTCAGCTTCAAAATCCTTACACCATTTACCGGTATCTTTAAATGGTCCTTCGTAAACTTTACTAAAGTATTTCCCACTAAGAGTTATATTCTTGGCACCCGGAATTTCTTTGTCAACGGCCAGATAAACATCCATTTTCCACTTTGAAATATGATCTGATAAGCAAAGAAAGTCAGGCATTGAAGCACCAGCATTACTTACGCTTTCATCGAGTCGTTTCATAACGGTTCCAAAGTTTATCGGCATAAAGAAAAAGGTAAATACAGTATCTTTTATAAATTTTTTATCTTGCCAGTCAAAAACCTTGTCATCCCATAATTCAGGATTAAACTCAGGACAGCAGATTGAATTGTCAGTATTTTCCATAGTTGTAAATTTTAGTTTGACAAAAAAAACCTTATAATTGAAATACAGATTTTAATTCGGTTGCCCATGCTTTTATTGCATCCCAGTTTCGGTGATCACCTTCTTTCCAAACGCCAAGTGCAACGCTTATTCTAAATTTTAATCGTTGTACAAAAGATGGTATTTGATTTATTTTAAGTGTTCCGGCAAATATTTCTTCGCTGGCAGGATTCACGATTTTACGGATAGGATTAATCCAATTGGCGATGCTTTGCTTGTATTTTTCACCATTCTTCATCGCCATTGTCATACAAACTGAAAAAATGGCTACTGGTTTTACGTTGAGTGTGGAATTGTATGTTTCGAGAAACTGCATAGCTTCGGGTAACCAACCGGCACTCTGGATAGCGCTTCCGCACACAACGGCATCATAATGGGTTAGGTCTTTTACATCGTGCATAAGCCGTATTTCAACTTGTGCTCCCTGATCTGATAAAATCTCACCAATATATTCGGCAATATCAGCAGTCGATCCAGTGCGGCTTGCATAAGTTACAAGAATTTTTTTCGACATAATTAATCTCCAATATTTTTAGAACGGCCCATTTTAAACAAGCGGATTGTGAATAAAATCATCCATGTTAGAGATAATAATCCACCTGGCATGGCAACTAGTATAGCTATTTTTTCAATTCCCGGAACGAATGTAACCAGAATGATATATAGCGATAATAACAAACTACCTAAAAATCCTGTAATTGCTGTAGCTTTATTAAATATGTTGGCTGAATACATCAATACTGCCATCATCATACCGGCGATATTGGGCAATAAAAACCCGATAAAAACACCCGCACTTCCGTGTTCACCGCGAGCTAAAAGTGCTTCGCCGGCGGCAGCAAAAAGTGTTTTTTCCTGCTCAGATACAGCAGCTGCGTATTTCTTACTTAGTTCAAGCATTGGTAATGCTGTGTTATGCACAATAAATAGTATGGTACCAGTAAGAAAAACAATTAATGTAAGCAATGCGAATGGGTTATTTACCTTTCTGTGAGCAGCATATAAAGCGAAATAGCCGGGTATAAAAAATAGCTGATTTGTTATGTTCAGTAAATCAAGGTTATAAAGTCCTAACCAGGCATTCTGGTTAAACTGGTTAAAACGATCTGCTGCGGTTTTTGGAATGGTTGTTAAATCACCACCCATTGATGAACCTACAAAAATATCGAGTAAAATACCCAATATCACAATGATGGTTGCAATAGCACCAATGGTGTAAATATTTTTCCATTGCTTTTCATTATTTACACTGGATTGATTCATTTGTGTCATTTAGGATTTGATTTGTTTTATGGTTTTTTCACTGTTAAAGGTAATTATTATTGGTACTAAATTCAATATGGTTTAGTTTGAACGCTTAATTTATTATTTAACCAGTTTATATAACCAGAAGCTTAAAGAAATTTCGATTAATCCAATAACAAAATAAATTGGTTGGAGAATATGATTTAAACCGACTGAATACACCTGAACAGAAATCCATATTATCATTGCAATACCTAATCCCAAGCCTAACATATAAGAATATCTAAACCTGTAAAAGCTAAATATGGCACCAATTAAACTGAATAATCCATTTACCGTAAATAAAAAGATGCCTGGTATAAAAAAATCTGAAAATGGCGATCCATTTAACAAATCGACGGTCATGCCTAGATCAGAACCATCAGGTTGAACCATCATGGAGTAACCTGCGGGCAATGCGCCGATTGATACAAATAACAAAATGATGCCAAGGGTAATTGATAATTTCTTTTCCATGGTTGATTTTTTAAATTTATAATATAGTTTAGTCCGTATTAGTATTGATTTTTTAGGAGAAATGAACTAAATATAACCTAGTTAAATATATAAAATAGGCAGGAAGAATCGTTTAATCTTGGCGATTAATTTATAAACACAACGGAACTGAATTTGTATAAGCAGGTTTTTAAATTTGCAATTAACTCAAAACTCAATTTATTACCTGAAAGTAATTTTATTGAAAAATCTTAACTAGGAAAGAATACATAAAAAAGGGCTGAAAATTCAGCCCTTTTTTTTAGAATTGTAATAAAGATTCGATTTTAACTTTCTCCGATATTTTATTATTCATAAATACATCCTTCAATGCATCGAGAGGAAATATATTACTGTGATTAAGATACCAGAAAATACTAAACATTGAGCTATTTCGTGCTCCAACTTTTTCGCGGAAAGGAACCCTTATAACCTTTGCCTTTGTTTCAGGCGTGGCAAGACTCTCATCTATTAAAATTAAACCTTCAGTCATTTTTTTAAGCGTCGCCAACGAGTATTCTAATCCATCCTGAGAGGTAATGATTGCTACATCAGGAACAGAAAATCCTGAATAAAAAATTTCTTTAGGCGAAATAATTACTTCCGAAGCAGAAAAACCAACACCTACTGTTACAGGATAGTTTCCTTTTTTTGTAACATGCAAACCGGCTTTCATGGCTGCACTTGCAAGAAACTCAGCCGCAGACTGTGTACCTTCGCTTGCTGAGCCTGCTGTTAAGATACGTACTGGTGATTTCATCGAATGCTCATAATTAACTTCGATATTTAATTTGTCCGAAATCAGCGATTTGGTATCAGTCTGAACAGGTTTATGGAATGTCTTTTTATCTTTAACAGTATATTCTTTAACTGGCAAGCCAGCGTCTTCAACCACTTTAGATAGTTTCATGCCTGGATTAGCTTTCATTCCATAGCTGGGACAAATCTCCATCACTTCAACTAAGCTAAATCCTTTTGTATTAATTGCTTCAACTAATGCGTCTGAGTAATCTCCTATTCCTAAAACTCTGCGAACATACGATGCTCCTGCAGCTGCGATTAATTCGCATATATCATAACCTTCTTTGGTTGATCCTTCTTTAAGTGTAGTTGTTTTAAAGCCACATGGTGTAAATTCTGATGGTTGTCCACCTGTCATTCCATATAGCATATTGTTGTGTATTACAACAGTTAAATCGAAGCCATTATGAGCCGAACCAATTAAGTGCTGTAAACCGATTGTCGATCCTCCATCACCAATAAAAACAATAACTTTTTTTGATGGATCATTTATTCCAGCAGTGATTCCTGAGGCCAGAGCTACTGATCTTCCATGTAATCCATGTACAGTATGAGTTAACAGGTTTTTATCAATAATACCATGACATCCAATATCGGTTGTCATAACCACATCAAGTGGATCGATACCTAATTTCTGCAATGCTTTTTCTGTGTTTTGTGCAACTGTTGCATGTCCACATCCTTTGCAGAATGGTAATTCGCTACTATTCAAAAATGGTATATTATTCATTTTTCATTGCCTCCTCTACAATATCAGTTGGATTAATCATTTTACCAAAACCATTAACACCAGAAACACCTTTACGGCCGTTTGCTCCAAAAAGAATATTACGGTATTGTCCGGTAATATTGCCTTCGGCAATTACGACTCTTTTGTATCCTGATATAATGTCCATTATCTTTTGTGATACAGGGAATAATGTTTTTACTGCCAGTAATGAAGCCTTTTTGCCTTTCTCATTAAGCAGTTGAACTGCCTCGTGCGAACTTAATGCAGTAACATCGAATGATACGATCAACAATTCAGCACCATCCTGCTTTTCGTAATCAAAATAGGTATATGAATC
>JAVEZW010000054.1:0-18056 GCA_034002805.1 Bacteroidales bacterium
CATGCAAAAAGTGTAATTCAGAATGCTCTTAAAAGATCCTTTGCACCTGAATTTTTAAATCGTTTAGATGATGTGGTGATTTTTAATTCATTAAATAAAGAGCATATCTACGAAATAATCGATATTGAGCTCAAAGGGTTGTTTGACCGTGTTAAAGCCTTGGGATATAGTATTGAAATTACCAAAGAAGCTAAGGATTATGTTACTGAAAAAGGCTATGATGCTGATTTTGGAGCAAGACCTTTGAAACGTGCTATTCAGAAGTATTTAGAAGACCCAATGGCAGAAGCTATTATAAAATCGTCACTAAAACAAGGTGATGTTCTGTTGGTTGAATATGACAAGGAGAAAGACGAAATACAAATAAAACCAACAAAAAAAAGTAAAAAAGAAAAAGCATAAATGAACCAAAGCCTTATATTGATGTTTAATATAAGGCTTTTTTAATTAATATAAATATCAATTATTATGGATAAAAATAAAAACAAAGTAACATTCAAAAACAACCCAGTTACCCTAGTAGGAAAAGAGATTAAACTTGGTGACAAAGCACCTGATTTTACTGTATTAAATACCAGCTTAAGCCAGGTTAAGCTTTCAGATTATAAAGGAAAGGTTAAAATTCTTTCCATCTTTCCTTCCGTTGATACAGGTGTTTGTTCAAAACAAAACCATACATTCAACCAGGAAGCTGGTAAATTAGAGAAAGATATTGTAATACTCGCTATTTCAAATGATCTGCCATTTGCTTTAAACAGGTTCTGTGGTGCAGAAGGAATTAATAATCTAATTACTTTATCGGATCATAAAGATTTGGATTTTTCGATGAAATATGGTTTTTTAATTGAAGAACTTAGGTTATTGGCGCGAGGTGTAGTTGTTATTGACAAAAACGATGTGGTAAAACACGTTGAATATGTGCCCGAAATAGGTACCGAACCAGACTATAAAACAGCACTCACGATTGCAAAAGGTTGTATATAAAAAAACCGGGAAATATTTTCCCGGTTTTTTTTATTCAATTTTACCATATAAATCAAAATCATCAGCCTTTACAATTCTTACATTATAAAAACTGCCAATTTTTAATTTCTTCTCGGAGCTAATAAGAACTTCGTTATCTACTTCCGGAGAATCGTACTCAGTTCTACCAATATAGTAATCTCCCTCATGCCTATCGATAATTGTTTTATAAATTTTACCCGTTTTTTGGTTATTTAATTCATTAGATATCTGTCTTTGAACTTCCATCAGCTCATCCATTCTTGCCTGCTTAATGGAAAATGGAATAGAATCTTTGTAATTTTTAGCCGAATGGGTATTTTCTTCCTCAGAATATGTAAATACACCTAACCGATCAAATTTTGCATATTTCACAAAATCAAGTAGTTCATTAAAATCTTCATCGGTTTCACCTGGATGGCCAACAAGTATCGTTGTTCGTAAAGCAATATCAGGTATTTTTGATTTAATCTTATCAATCAAATCATATGTTTGCTTTGCAGTGTTGCCACGTTTCATTAGTTTTAGCATTTTATCACTAATGTGTTGAACAGGAATATCTAGGTAATGACAAATGTTGGATTTGTTTTTCATTACTTCCAGAACATCTAAAGGAAATTTTGCCGGATAAGCATAATGCAACCGAAGCCATTTAAGACCTTTGATATCTGAAAGTTGATCGATAAGCTCCGCTAGTTTTGGTTTTTTATAGATATCATATCCATAATACGATAAATCCTGAGCAATAAGAATTATTTCCTTCGCTCCATTACGGACCAAAAGTTCTGCTTCATCTACTAGCTCTGGAATAGCTTTTGAAATATGATTTCCTTTTATTAGAGGAATAGCACAAAAAGAACAATTACGATCGCAGCCTTCAGATATTTTTAAATAGGCATAATGTTTAGGAGTGGTTATAATTCGTTCACCCAATAGCTCTGATTTATAATTTGCCCCGATAGATTCTACAAGCTCTTTTAAATTATAAACACCGTAAAACTGATCAACATTTGGAATTTCTTTTTCTAATTCTTCTTTGTATCGTTCTGATAAACAACCAAAAACAAATAATTTCTTAATTTTTTTCTGTTTTTTAAGTTCCTCAAACTGAAGAATAGTTTCTATTGATTCTTGCTTTGCATCATTAATAAATCCACAGGTATTTATTACAATTATATCAGAATCAGCAGAATTTGAATCATGTACAACATTAAAACCGTTTGCAGCGAGTTGTTTTAAAAGATACTCAGAATCAACCAAGTTTTTGGAACAACCTAATGTTATTACATTTACTTTATTCGGAACTTTTGTTTTCAATTAATATCTTAATTTATGAAAAGAGCGAATCTACAAACTCCTTTTTATTAAATACTTGCAAATCATTTATTCCCTCACCTACACCAATATATTTTACCGGAATTTTAAACTGATCAGAAATTCCAATCACGACTCCACCTTTTGCTGTTCCATCCAGCTTGGTAAGGGCTAACGCAGTAACATCTGTTACTTTAGTGAATTCCTTAGCTTGTTCAAATGCATTTTGGCCGGTAGAACCATCGAGTACAAGTAATACTTCATGAGGAGCGTCAGGAATCACTTTTTGCATCACCTTTTTTATTTTCGACAATTCTGACATCAAATTTATTTTATTATGCAATCGTCCGGCGGTATCAATAATTACAACATCAGCATTAGTAGCTTTCGCTGATGATAAAGTATCAAATGCAACAGATGCTGGATCGGCACCCATTTTTTGTTTTATTATTGGCACATTAACCCTTTCGGCCCAAATTGTAAGCTGATCAACAGCTGCAGCTCTGAAGGTATCGGCAGCTCCGAGAATTACCGAATTACCTAATAGTTTAAATTGATGAGCCAATTTGCCAATTGTAGTTGTTTTTCCAACACCATTTACACCCACAACCATTATAACATATGGTTTAGTAATGTTAGATAATGAAAAACTTGCATCCTGATTATTTTCTTCTAACAGAGTACCTATTTCTTCCTTTAAAATAAGATTTAATTCATTAGTACCTAAAAACTTATCCTTGGCAATTCGCTTCTCAATCCGTTCAATGATCTTAAGAGTAGTATTTACACCAACATCTGATGAGATTAGTACTTCCTCTAAATTATCCAGAACTTCATCATCGACTTTAGCTTTACCTATAACTGCCCTCGAAAGCTTTTTAAAAACACTCTCTTTGGTTTTCTCCAATCCTTTGGTAAGTATTTCGTTTTTATTTTTTGAAAATAATCCAAAATTTGCCATTACAATTTGTTTGATTTTAGATGCTAATGTACTCAAAATTACTTATAACCAATAAAAAAGCTTTCTTAAATTAAGAAAGCTTTTTATATTATAAGAGACTTATAAAATTATTTTTTTGCGAAAAAATCTTTGATTTTCTCGTTACCTACCATTTCTTCGATAAAAGAATAACTTCCCTTTTCGCTTTTTACCATTTTGATGCATTTGGTACTTGTTTTACCAGCACCTGTTTGCAATGAAGCAACTACTTTCTTTGCCATAATCTAATTATTTAATTTCTTTATGAACTGTTACCTTTTTAAGAATTGGATTGTATTTTTTCTTTTCAATTCGGTCAGGTGTATTTTTCTTGTTTTTTGTTGTAATATATCTAGATGTGCCAGGCATTCCTGATGTTTTATGCTCGGTACATTCTAAAATTACCTGAATTCTATTACCTTTCTTTGCCATTTCCTACTTCTCCTAATTTTAATAGTTAGTTAAAAAGCCATTCTGCTTAGCTTCATTCAAAGCAACTTTTAAACCTTTTTTGTTAATGGTTCTAATACCAGAAGCAGATACTTTTAATGTTATCCAACGATTTTCTTCTTCCAAGAAAAATCTTTTATTTAACAGGTTTGGATAAAATCTTCTTTTAGTTCTCCTTTTCGAGTGTGAAACATTGTTTCCTACTAATACTTTCTTTCCTGTAATTTGACAGATTCGTGACATACTTATTACGATTTTATATCTTATTTCTCAAATAGATCGCAAAATACGTGATTTTTATTCAATTAATCAAATATATTTTGAAAAATTTTTGTAGTTTTTTATATTTCTTTGTTATTCATTAGTTTAAGTAACATGTTAATTGCTGTTAATGAGGCTCTTTGGATATTTCTGTTTCGGTCATCACTAAATATAAATTTTTTAGAAACAACTTCTGTAGAGTTTGAAACAGCAATCCATGTTGTACCAACCGGTTTTTCATTTGTGCCACCTGTAGGACCAGCTATACCTGTTGTAGCGATCGAATAATCGGTTTTTAATAATTGCCTTACACCAATTGCCATTGCTTCGACAGTTTGTTTGCTTACAGCTCCATAATTTCTTAATATACTATTATTTATACCTAGCAATTCTTCTTTAATCTCGTTTGAATAAGCGATTACTGATCCTTTAAAATATTTTGAAGACCCTGGAATTCTGGTAATTAAATGTGAGATATTACCACCTGTGCAGCTTTCAGCAACAGAAATTGTGTATGATTTATTAGACAAGGTTATTGCTAAAATTTCTTCAATTGACTCGGCGTCAAATCCACAAATATAATCAGGAATTGTGTCGGATAGAGTTCTAATACTCTCATTAATAATATTTTCAAGCAATGATTTGTCGGGTCCTTTTGCAGAGAGTCTGAGTTTTATTATCCCTGGTGATGGCAGATAAGCTAACTTTAAACCAATAGGCAGTTTTGACTCCCACCCTTCAAGCATTTCGGCTAGTTTTGATTCAGAAATACCTTGGGTTAAAACCAATTTATGGATTATATGATCGTTTGTACTTATTTTTTTTAATTTGGGAATAATATATTTTGACATCATTTCTTTCATCTCGAAAGGAACTCCAGGCATTGAAATCAAAATTTTTCCTTCGAACTCAAACCACATTCCAGGTGCTGTACCTATATCGTTTGGAATCACTTTACACGTTTCTGGAACTAGAGCTTGATTTTTATTTCTGGTATTTAATTCACCTCCTCTTTTTAAAACAAGCTTTTTAATATGATCAAGAACCTCTGTGTTTAAAATTTGTTTGCAATTAAAATAATCTGCCAGGGCATCTTTTGTATAATCATCATCTGTAGGACCTAATCCACCGGTTAAAATAATTAAATCAACATTCGTTTTTGCTTCATCTATAGCTTTAAATATTTCCTCTTTATTATCTGATATAGAGGTAATTCTGTGAATATCTATTTCAAATGAATTTAATTCATGGGCCATCCAGGCAGAGTTTGTATCTACAATCTGGCCTATTAATATTTCATCACCGATAGTTATAATTTCAGCTTTCATTCTGTTTAATTGTCTCAATAAATTTTAAGCGTTGTAGCAATGTAGGATGTGAATAATTAAAAAATACATACAATGGATGTGGAGTAAGGTTTGATAAACTATCAACAGATAGTTTTTTTAAAGCATTCTGAAGGTGTTCTCCTTTGTAAACTTGTGCAGAAAATCGATCAGCAGTATATTCATTCTTCCTTGATATTATATTAGTAAACAGCCCTAAAACCATAGAAATTGGGCTATATAAAAAACCAAAGGTTATAAGTCCAAGATGAAAACTAGGTTGATCAGAACCAAGAGCTTTCGATAATATTGAATTTCCGATAAATAGTGAAAGAATATATAAGGTAAGGCCAGTTTGAACAATAGATGTAATAATAGCTGCTAAGGTGTGTTTCTTTTTATAATGACCGACCTCGTGTGCAAGCACAGCAACAATCTCCTCTTTTGATAATTTCTCGATTAGAGTATCAAATAGCACTATTTTCTTTCTTTTACCTAAACCACTGAAGTATGCATTTCCTTTTGAGCTTCGCTTTGAACCATCCATTACAAAAACATTATCCAGGCTAAACTTATTTTTTTCGCAGAATGTAAAAATTTCAGTTTTTAACTCACCATCCTCGAGCGGTTTTAATTTATTAAATAATGGTACTATTAATGTAGTATAAAACATAGTCATAAAAACCATGAAAAAACTTATAATAATCCAACTATAAACCCAAAAAAGGCTGTCTGTTTTAATATAAAACCAAATAACAATTGCCAAAAGAGGACCACCAATAATAGCCCCAATAAGCCATCCTTTAATTTTATCAGTAAAAAAGGTCCAAACTTTTGTTTTATTAAACCCAAATTTTTCTTCTATTTTAAAAGTATCATAAAAACTAAAAGGAGTTTCAATAATATCGAAGGCCATCATAATTATTCCGAAAAAAATAAGAGCTATAATTATAGGATTAGCTGAATATTGGCGGGCAAACTGGTCGATAATTGCAAATCCTGATAAATAAAGAAAAACTAAAATCAGTAATAAATTAAAGCTACTTGTTAAAATCGAAAAACGATAATTAACCTTCTCATATTCAATTGATTTACTATATTTCTCGGTATCGTATATACCTATTAATTCATTGGGAAGCGTAGGCTTCCGTCTTGTAGAATTTAAAAAACTTAGAAGTTGTTCAAATAAATAATCGAATATTAGAATTCCGATTATTAAGTAAAATACGATTTGATGCATTTCCTTTTATAATAGGTTGCAAAAGTAGGTAAAAAACAGCAAATAAACGGGTAAAATTAAGCAGATCAAACCTGATTTTTAAGTTTATCAATATCAGATAATCTATTTTTGAGTTTTAATATATAGTACCTGGTTCTTTTCTTTTCTTTAATATCGAATGATATTTGAGCCCATTGAACTGCCTTTTCAATATTACCTTCCATTTCACTAGCTACTGCTAAATTAAAGCAGGCTCTGCTTGCCAATTCTTTATCAGTATTTTTTACATATTGCTTCCAGATTTCTGATGCTTCGTTCCATTTACCTTCATTAACCAAGGATGCAGCCAATCTAAATTGCTTATTTCCATCAATATAATAAAAACGAGTTTCAGTTTTCCAAACTGGAAAAATTCGTTTAGAATAATCAAGAGCTGTATAATAACTTAGTTCTTTTAAACACTGAACAGTTGTTGGAAACTCATTTTCCAGCTCCTTTTTGTTTGTCTTCATAAGATCCCAATACAAGGTATCGGTATAAACAAATGTATCAAGAACAGATTTTTCATAAAGATCTACAAATTTCCAATAGGCTGTAACTGAGAAATCTCTGAATTTATAAAATTCAACAGGATAAACATCGTAATTAGCTTCCGACATGTCATTCATCAACATTACCACTGAATCTAGTACAATTATAAGATCTGATTCATACTTATTCATTAAGTCATTTAAGTAATTCCAGTTAATTGCAGAATCGGTATAAAATTGATCTTTATTATAAAATATATCAGTAAACACGAAACTTGATGAATCAATATTTGGAGAATTAAATGCTCCATCCATTAACCCAAGGTGCATTTCCTTGGTAATGATTTTATAAACTAATGTATCTATCACATTATCGTTATTTATGTCATTATCAAGATTAACAAATAATATTTTACTAAAGTTACTAGGAAAATTTACTGGAGCAGGTTTTAATGTTTCAATCTGAAAAGTAGATAATGGCTGACAGCTTACAAATACCAGCAAAAACACAATCATTATGTTCTTTATACTATAATTTTTCATATCTAAATCAAATTTTAGGGAAGTATCAAAATTAAATATTGTTCTATAAAAAAGAACAAAAATCAAGCAAAAACAATACCAAGTTAACAAAAAACACCTGAATTGTTTCAGGTGTTTTTAAGTTTATTTGAACTATCAGATATAATTAGGTATTCATAGCACCGCAAACATTAACAACCTGACCACTAACATAAGCTGATAAATCAGAAGCCAGAAACAGCGTTACATTGGCAACATCATCAGGTGTTCCACCACGACGTAATGGAATTTGCTCTTCCCAAGACTTACGAACATCTTCAGGTAACTTGGCTGTCATCTCAGTAATAATAAAACCTGGTGCTATTGCATTGCAACGAATGTTTCTTGAACCAAGCTCTTTAGCTATTGATTTTGTAAAACCAATTATACCGGCTTTTGATGCTGAGTAATTTGATTGACCAGCGTTACCGCTAACGCCAACAACTGAGCTCATATTAATAATAGAACCCGATTTTTGTTTTAGCATGTATTTCTGAACAGCTTTCGTAAAATTGAAAACAGATTTGAGGTTGATATTAATTACCAAATCCCACTGTTGTTCAGTCATACGCATTAATAAAGTATCCTGAGTTATTCCTGCATTATTAACAAGAATATCAATAGTGCCAAATTCTTTTTGAATCTCGTCAACTAATGCTTGGGTTTCTTCAAATTTACTTGCATCAGATGCATATCCTTTTGCTTTAACGCCTAAGGACTGAATTTGCTTTTCAACCTCGATGGCAGCATCATTGTACTGCAGATCAGTAAATGCAATGTTTGCTCCTTGCTCAGCAAGTTTTAGTGCTATAGATTTACCAATACCTCTTGCTGCACCTGTAACCAAAGCTGTTTTACCTTGTAATAGTTTCATAAATTACTTTTTATTGATTTAATAGAAACAACAAAATAAAGAAAGTAATTGTTTTAAAACAAGATTTTATAAAAGAACTAAATCGGGTTGGCTATTAAAATATTGATAATTAAACCAATAGAATAGCGCAACAACTTCATGCTTTTAAAAAGTACAAAAATCAATATTTTTTTATACATTGTGTACGTGAATTTATGGGTATTTTTAATAAATTTCACCTTATTCTGTAATAATTACCTTAACCACAAAATATTCAGCTTATGAAAGTTAAGATGAATTTAAAAACCAAGATGCTTGTTTATATTCTAACAGCAACATCAATAATTTATGCATTGGCATTAGGATATGTAAGTTTTAAATTAAACAACCTGGCATTTGATAATGCAAAAAAACTGACACAAACTTACGCCCGCGAATATGCAAATTACACAAAGGCTGATTTAAATGTTGATATGAATACTGCTCGCGCATTGGCTCAGGCAGCTATGGGATATAAAAATATTAATTCAAAAGATAGAAAGAATATACATTTGGATATGATCAAGCACTTAATAGAAGAAAATCCGAATTTTTTATCAACATGGTTTAACTGGCAATTAAAATATATCTGGCCAAATTACAAAAAAGAAGATGGCCGCTTAAGACTCACCTATTACCGACATGGAGGAGAAATTATTCTTAAGGAAGAAATAATTGATACCATTCCAGGTTTTACTAAAGGTGCATACTACGATATTCTGGCTCAGAAAAGAGATTATGTAATGGATCCTTACTATTTTACCTATGCCGAAGGAGAAGAACAGATTCTTGAAACATCAGTTGCAACACCTATAATGGATGGAGGCGTTGCAGTTGGTTGCGCAGGTATTGATCTTCCGTTACAACGATTTCAGGATTTAATTAAGACAATTCAGCCTATTGAAGGAAGTTATGCTTTTTTGATTGCTTATAATGGACAGTATGTTGCGCATTACCATGAAGAAAATATTGGCAAGATGCTAAGCGAGTTTTCAGATTTTAACCCTCAGATTCTTGTTGATATTCAGTCTGGTAAAGAAAACTTCTTATCCATAAAGAACCAGAAAGGAGAAGATTACTGGGTATCATACGCACCTGTTTATATTGGTAATGCTGTAACCCCATGGTCTTTTGGATTTGCTGTTCCTGTTGATGTTATTATGGCAAAAGAAAGAGCTACATTGCGTAATTCAATTCTTGTTGGCTTAATAGGACTGTTATTAACTGCTGGCATAATCTGGTTAATTGCAATTAATATTGCCGGACCGGTTACTATTACTACAAATATATTAAGTGATTTAGCTAAAGGCGATATTGACGAATCCAAAAAGCTACCTATTAAATCACAAGATGAAATTGGTGATATGAGCCAGTCGGTTAATACTTTAATTGATGGATTAAATAAAACAGCCAATTTTGCTAAAGAAATTGGTAAAGGAAATCTGGATCAGGAGTTTGAATTACTTAGTGATAAGGATGTTCTTGGAAACTCTTTATTAGAAATGCGTAAAAGCCTTAAATTAGCAAAAGAGCAAGAAGAGTTAAGAAAACTGGAAGATCAGAAACAAAATTGGGCAACTCAAGGGCTCGCAAAATTCGCAGAAATACTTCGACAAAACAATGATGATATGAAAGAGTTTGCATATCATATCATTAGCAATCTGGTAAAATACATCAATGCCAATCAGGGAGCCTTGTTTATTATTAATGATGATGATAAAAACGATAAGTTCATTGAATTGCTTGCATGTTATGCTTACGAACGACGTAAATACATCGAAAAGCGAGTTGATATGGGTGTTGGAGTTATTGGACGTAGTATTAAGGAACAAAGATCTATTTATATGACTGATCTGCCAAAAGATTACATTAATATAACTTCTGGCTTAGGACAAGCTGTACCTAATGCTTTATTAGTGGTTCCTTTAAAAGTAAACGACGAAATCTATGGAGTTGTTGAACTTGCCGGATTTAATAGCTTTGAAAATCATGTTATAAAATTTGTTGAAGAAGTTGGTGAAAGCATAGCAGCAACTATTTCGGCAACAAAAATAAATATTAGAACTAATCAGTTATTAGAACAATCGCAACAACAAAGTGAGGAAATGGCCGCACAAGAAGAAGAAATGCGCCAAAACATGGAAGAATTGCAAGCAACACAAGAAGAATCATCACGAAGAAGTGCTGAGATGCAAGGATTGCTTAATGCCCTTAATACTGCAAATTTAGTTATTGAATATGATCTTGAAGGGTATATCATATCAGTAAATAAAAACTACCTTGAACTAATAGGAGTTTCGAAAGAGAAGATGATTGGTTCGCACCATACTGATAACATGAATTTTACAAAAGAACAATTACAGGAAAATAAAAAATTCTGGAGTGATTTGCGCAATGGTATCGCTAAAAAGGAAACGGATCATGTTTTATTTAATGGCAGGGAGTATGTTTTTGTAGCAACCTACACTCCTATCTTTGATGAGTATGATACACCGGTTAAAGTGTTAAAAATAGCAACTGATATTACTGAATTATATCATAAAGATAAAAAAGGCAAAAAATCATAACAACAAAAAATCCTGTAGATGATCTACAGGATTTTTTTATGAATTAAACTATTGTTATCTTAAACTAACACCTAAACCTGCCGTAGCGATTGAGTAATTAGCATAAGTATAATCAAAATGAATAGTTATTACTGCCATTTTTAATCTAAAACCAACATTATATCTTGGTTTTGTTACACTACCATCGTTGTTTTTAATTGAAATATCGATAGGGTTTTTTATGGCAGTATCATCACTTACAACAATCTGAGAGCCCTGTATTTGAGGAAAAGGATAAAATCCATTTAGCTGCATATCTGTAGTAGTAGAACTTATACCCACTCCACCATAAAAACAAATAACAGGTAAATTAGCCGATAATAAAAGATTTGCCGTAATATTTTGAACTCCAAGATACATTTCTTGATCTGAGTACAAATCAGGATTAATTGAAGGCCAAACATCAATTCCAGGTTGTCCTTCATAAAATGAAGGTTGAAAATTAATATCACTTTTTGAGTAAAGTTTTGTATATCCACCCATTATAGACATTTCGAAAATAGGAATTCGTTTTAAAAATGGAATCCATTGTTTTAATCCATGTTTTAATCCAACGCCCCATAAACCAACCTTACCTCCATCGCCAAGCGATAATTCGGGCGAATAACGAACCATTATCTCTGTTTCTTTATAAATACCTAATCCAGCCTGAATCATAGGATTTAATGTATAACCAAAGCCAGAACCTTTGGGTAAATTGAACCTAGCCAATTCATAGTCTGTATCGGTATTTGGATTATAAACATAATAGATAGCTTCTGGTCCGGCAGACTTTTTACCTGCTGCAGTCGGTGATGAGGTTCCGCTGAAATCAACTCTTGAAATAATATCATTTCCGCCTAACCCTAATGATTGAGGGTTAAAAGTTTTATCGGCTGTAGGAATTATAGCTACATTTAGAGTTAAAGTTAGATCAAATCCAAGCGTGCTATGTGGTTTGGCTGTATTGTACCATCCACTACTTAATCCGGCACCAATCCCATTGGCATAAGGAGAGATATATGCACCAAAAATCTTTTCGGCGTCATCTGCGCTACCTGCCATAAATGGTCCTAGTTGTGAGAACTGACCATAAATAGAGGTCGATAATAATACCATTATAAACATGGCAAATACTTTAAAAACTGAAATCATTTTTTTCATAGGTTTAAATTTATTGGGTTTTTCTTTTCTATTTGTAAGATGATTAAAGTAATCATATGGTTTCAATCTTTGATGATTTTAAAACAATTATTTAGAAAATCTTTATTTAAGCAGTATTTTTATCCATTAATTTATTGGTAATTTTTACGTAATTAATTATCAAAATGTTCACGTTTTGTATGCATATAACACAATTAAGTAATTAATGTTTTGTTTATGTCGAAGAATCAACCATTAGCTGACCGCATGAGACCCCAATCGCTGGATGAATATATTGGACAGAAGCATCTGGTAGGCGAAACTGCTATTTTACGTAAAGCTATTGAATCGGGAAATATTCCATCTTTTATATTGTGGGGTCCTCCGGGTGTTGGAAAAACTACATTAGCAAAAATTATTGCAAATCAGCAAAACAGACCATTCTTTACACTCAGTGCGGTGCATTCAGGTGTAAAAGATGTACGCGAAACCATTGAGAAATCGAAAAAACAACATTTTTTTGATTCTCCCAACCCAATTTTATTTATCGATGAGATCCATCGATTTAATAAATCGCAGCAAGATTCATTACTTTCTGCGGTAGAACAAGGTACAATTATTTTAATCGGAGCCACAACAGAGAATCCATCTTTTGAAGTAATATCGCCGCTTTTATCGCGTTGTCAGGTATATGTTTTAAAATCATTAGAAAAAGAAGACCTGCTTGAATTAATTCATAGAGCTTTAAGGGAGGATGTTTATTTAAAAGAGTTTGATGTTACCATTGATGAACATGACGCTTTATTGAGGTTTTCGGGTGGTGATGCACGCAAATTATACAATATTCTGGAGCTTGTTATTAACACAGAATCGAGTAGAGCAGATTCGAAAAAAATAAGTATTGATAATATTAAAGTAACTGAAATTTTACAGCAAAATATTGCCTTTTATGATAAAAATGGAGAACAACATTACGATATAATTTCAGCATTTATTAAATCAATTAGAGGCAGCGACCCGAATGCAGCTGTTTATTGGTTGGCAAGAATGGTTGAAGGCGGCGAAGATCCAAAATTTATTGCACGCAGGTTGGTAATTCTTGCATCCGAAGATATTGGGCTGGCTAATCCAAATGCATTACTTATGGCAACAAGCTGTTTTCAGGCAATTAACCTTATCGGATGGCCTGAATCAAGAATAATACTTTCTGAAGCAACAATTTACCTAGCTACTTCGCCAAAAAGTAATTCGGCATACCAGGCTATAAATGAAGCCCAACAATACATAAGACAAAGCGGTGATTTACCTGTTCCCTTGCATTTGCGCAATGCACCTACCAAACTAATGCAATCGCTTGGCTACAGCGAAAACTATAAATATGCACATAGTTTTGAGGGAAATTTTATTCAGGATAATTTTCTTCCGGATACCATAAAAGATAAAATTTTTTATAAACCACAAGTAAACACTAAGGAGCAAGAGATTTTAAAACGATTGCAAAATCTGTGGAATGGTAAATACAAGTATTAGATTTTTAGTTTATTTTCGCAAAATAATTATTACCAAATGATAAGTAAAATTCCCAACATCAAGTTTGCTGATTCTGACAACTTTTTTTTACTGGCTGGCCCATGCGTTGTAGAAAGCGAGAAGAATCTTTTTCAGATTGCCGAAAAAGTTATACGAATTACTGAAAAACTAAAGATTCCTTATGTTTTTAAATCATCTTATAAAAAAGCAAACCGATCGAGAATAGATTCATTTACAGGCATTGGCAATGAGGAAGCTCTAAAACTGCTCGCCAAAGTACGAAATGAGTTTAAAGTGCCTATAGTTACTGATATACACACTGCAGAGGAAGCTGAAATAGCGGCTCAGTATGTTGATATTCTCCAGATACCAGCTTTTCTTTGCCGACAAACAGATTTATTAATTGCAGCAGCCAAAACAGGTAAATTTGTGAATATTAAAAAAGGTCAATTTTTATCTCCTGGTTCGATGAGATTTGCAGTTGATAAAGTTTCTGATGTAGGTAATACAAACATCATGGTTACAGAACGAGGCAGTATGTTTGGTTATCAGGATATGATTATTGATTATAGAGGTATTCCCGAAATGCAGACATTTGGTTATCCGGTAATTTTAGACATAACTCATAGTCTTCAGCAACCAAATCAAACCTCAGGCGTTACTGGAGGAAGACCTGAATTGATTGAAACAGTTGCAAAAGCAGGAATTGCTGTAGGTGTTGATGGTATTTTTATCGAAACACATCCTGATCCGGCAAATGCAAAATCAGATGGAGCTAACATGCTGCATTTAAATTACTTAGAAGATTTACTGACAAAATTAACTGAAATCCGAACAACCATTAATAAGTTCTAATTAAAAAGTCCCAAAAATTTTTGGGACTTTTTATTTATGAGATATATTTATTTATTTTAAGAAGAAAATCTCCCAAAGCGATGGGTTTTGAAATATAATCATCGCAGCCGGCATCAATACACCGGTAACTATCCTGAGGTAAAGCATAAGCAGTTTGAGCAATAATAGGCAAGTCGTTTCTAATCTCCTTAATCCTGCGTGTTGCTTCGAGGCCATCCATTACTGGCATTTGAATATCCATAAGAATTAAGTCTATTTTTTCTTCGCTTTTAACAAAATCATAGGCTTCTTTACCATTTCTGGCCCATTTTACGATTGCCTGAGTGCCATTAACACTCTCTTTAATAATCTCAAAATTGATTTTTTTATCTTCGGCAACAAGAATTACTTTTCCCTCCCACTTAAACTGATCAGGTTGAATAAATTCTACATTATGATCTTTGTTTTTATGAGGTAATCGAACAAAAAATGTAGCTCCTTTTCCGGCTGTTGATTCAACCCAAATCTTACCATCAAGCATTTCGGCTAGACTTTTTGAAATAGACAATCCTATGCCAGCCCCACCATATTTGCGTGTTGAGCCTTCATCAACCTGTCTAAATCTATCAAATATAATGCTTTGCTTACTATCTTCTATTCCAATACCAGTATCCTTAACAAAAAACTCTATTTCCTTTTTAGCAGAAATTATAAATCCAAAATCTATGCGACCTTTATCGGTAAATTTTATTGCATTATCGAGTAGGCTTGAAAGTATCTGTTTTAACTTTTCCTGATCGGTATAAACTTTTATATCGGCATCTTTATTCTCGTTTATATAAGTTATGATAATGTTTTCTTTACCTCTCTTTATCAGCTCATTGGTATAAAAATCGTACAAATATTCGAGCATTGGATGTGGATTAAACTCTTTTTTCTCAATCTTAACATTGCCCGACTCAATTTTTGCAAAATCAATTATATCGTCGATTAAGTTTGTTAAACTGGCACAACCTTGTCCAATAAGCTTTATATATTCTTTTCTTTTTTCTTTAGGCAAGTTTTCGTATTCGAGCATTTGCGAAAAACCTGTAATAGAGTTCATTGGAGTTCTAATTTCATGAGACATATTGGCTAAAAAATTAGATTTGAGCCTGTCAGATTCTTCTGCTTTATTTTTTGCAATCTGTAGGTTCTCCATGGTATGCTTGTGTTGCTCGATCTCTTCTAAAAGACTTTTATTAATTCTGTTTAGTTCATTAGTCCGGTCGGAAACACGAATATCAAGCTCATCTTTAATCTCCTTTAATTTTTCTGAAGTGATTTTATGTTTATTTGTTTCTATATTTAGTTTTTCGGCAAGTTTTCGTTGCGATCTATAAAAAATGTAAAGTATTATAGCGATTATCAAAACAAATAAAACTGAAAACAAGAGAATGAGATTGTATGCATCCTTGCGCTTCAGATTTGTTTCTTTTAACCGCTGATCTAACTTTAAGTTCTCTATTTCTCGGATGTGTTTTGAGTTTTGATACTTTGCCTCAATCTCCTCAATTTGTTTGAATTTTTCTTCATTTATAATAGAATCCTTAACTTGTATAAAGCTCTTATAATACAAAAGTGATTTTTTATAATCACCCTGCGTTTCATAAATATCCGACAATGCTTCATAATTATATGAAATATAATCTCTTAACGAATATTGAGACGACAATTTTAATCCTTTTTCGAAGTATTCGATAGATTTTTTACTATTCTTTAAATTTCTGTTTATCGAACCCAAATTATAATATACATAAACAATGGCAGGTTTATAATCGAGTTCTTCGAAAATTAATAATGCCTTTTGGTAATATTCAAGTGCTTTGTTGTATTGCTTATTTTCTTCGTACACTAATCCGATATTACTAAGCGATGTACCTATTCCATTCAGATTATTAAGTTCTTCGTATATTTTTAGTGATTTTTTATAAAAATCAAGTGCCTGATCGTAATTTTTCCAGTTATAATGCAGTACTCCAATGTTTTGATACGATGCTGCTGAACGTGATTTATTATCGATTTCTTTAAAAATATCAAGTGCTTTTTCATAATAAATTAATGCAAGTGAATATTTTGTAAGATCATTATAAAGAGTACCAATATCCTGATAACAAATCCCAACTTGTTCTTTATTACCAAGTTCGAGAAAAATATCGATTGCCTTCTGGTACGATTCTAGGGCAAGGTCATAATTGTTTAAATACTGGTTTGTAAGTCCCAAATTAAGGTACAACCTGGCCATTTGGTCTTTATCATTTAAAAGTCGATATAAATCAAGTGATTCGTTATAGTATTTTAATGCATCGTCGAACTCATCTTCGGTATAATAATATTCGCCCATGTAAAACTTAGCAAAAGCAACAAGCTGATTATCTTTAATTTGCTCACCCAGATCGAGTAAGTCTGTAGAGTAATAGAAAACATCATCAGGTTGGTTCGGAAAGCTTTTTATAATGATCTCTTTAAGTATTGATGACTTAATACCGTTTTCACTTACCGATTTAAGTTTGATTTTAAGATCATTAATTTCATTGTATGATGAATCATTCTGGGCATTGGTATTTAAGCATAAAACGCCTATAAATAGTAGTAATGCAACATGCAACTTTTTATACATAAAGTTTGTTTAATTGAATGGTTATAAATGTAAAAAAAATACTGTTGATTTTAGTATTTTTTCAATGGAAAAGGAATTTAGTCTGATAATGGTTATTCACCATCATCGGTAAAAAAATCGATTATTGCTTCAAAGTAATACTCATTCCAGCCTGTAGTAATATTTTCGAAATCTTCATCAGGAATATTTGTATGACAAAGCTCTATAAGTGTTCCTTTTTTATGATCCAAAAGATTAATAGTAGCAATAGATGGTTTTTCAATATCGCCAAAATACCATTCCTGGATTAGTTGTTTATTTTCTTCTATGGCGATGTTTTTACCTGTAATATCTCCATCCCATAACGAGAACTCTGTTCCTGGCTCAGCACTCATAACAGCTGGATAACCTGACCATAATTCAATAGTTAGGGGATTGGTTAAAGCAATAAAAACCTCATCGGGAGTAGTTGGAATGATATAGGAGTTTTTAAAATCTTTCAATGAGCTGGCTATTAAATGGTTTTTAATTCGATTTCATAAAGATATTCTGAAATACACTGATCATTTCGGAAAAAATATACTCCACCCCATTGATGTTCAACTTTTAAATAAATAAGTATTGATGAAGCATCAACAAAAACAGTACGTGTTATTTTCATGTTTTCTTTTTCAATTATCTCCTCTGTTTTGCCTTTGTTAAATGATTTTTTATCTACCTCATCAACAACAGATTGGGCAACTTTAATAGCTTTCTCCTGTTCTTTTATTTTTTCGGCTATTGCTTTTGCTTT
>JAVEZW010000055.1:0-18036 GCA_034002805.1 Bacteroidales bacterium
CCTAAAATTATTTGGTACGATCTTGAATCTTCTGGATTGAGTATGTTCTGATAAACCTCCACTCGCTCAGCATCGCTGAATTTCGAATGATAAATACCCACTTTGTTACCGAAAACTACTCTTAACTTGTTAATTATTTGTGCCGTTAATGCGATTTCGGGTAACAGATATAATACTTGTTTGCCAAGTTTAATCTGCTCGTCAATCAGGCGAATATAGATTTCAGTTTTTCCACTCGAAGTTATTCCATGCAGCAGAACAGTTTGCTTAACAATGAATTGCTCTTTTATTGATAAATAAGCTGATTGTTGAGTGTCGGTAAGAGTTTTAAACTCACTGGTTGATTCAGAATGGGTTGCTAATCTGCTTATTGGGGTGTCGTATTCTTCAAGTATATTCTTGTCAATCAGGCTTTTTAATATTTGGTGATTCGAATTGGATTGCTGCAACAATGCTTTCTTTTTAACATCAACCGGATTTGGTAAAATATAAACTCCGGATAGCTCAATAAAAGTAAGAAGAACAGTGTTTTGCTTTGGAGCTCTTTTAAGTGATTCGAGAACCACATTTAAATCATCTTCACTTTTTATATCTGAATGTAATCTTACGAATAATTCTGTTTTTGGCCTATAGGTTTCTACAAGATGCTCATTTATACTGATAGCATTTTTTTGTAGCAATGAAACTGCTATGGGCAAAATGTTTTTGCGATTTATTGCTTTTGCTATTTCATAAACTGTTGAGGTATTTACCTTTGAAAGAAAATCAACAACCAAAAGCTCTGTTTTGTTAAGTTTTTCTGTCTCAATATAATCTGGATTATAAACAACCTGGGTTTCACTTTCGAGTTTTAGTCCTGCAGGCAAAGCAGCCTTGTAAACTTCACCAAGCGAGCACATGTAATAGTCGCTAATCCAATTCCAGATTTTAAATTGATAATCGTTTACAACAGTCTGATGATCGATAACCGAAAGTATTTCCTTTATTTCAAAATTTTCAGGTTTTACAGCATGAATTCTAAAAACAATGGCCGTATAAATTTTACGGGCTCCAAATTGAACAATAACTCTTTTCCCTTTTTCTATTTCATGGGCCAGTTCAACTGGTATAGAAAAAGTAAACAGCTGGTTTAATGGAAGAGGTAATATTACATCGGCAAACAGCTTGTTATTGCTCATTTTTCATACTTATTTTGGTGATGAAGTTATAAAAAATAGATCATTAATAGGAATGGTTTCAAACTTTAATTTTTAAAAGAAAAGGTATAAGGTATAAAACTTTGTTAAATAACTTATACCTTATACCCTTATACCCAGTCCCACGTATTATGCTTTTAACTTTTATACTTTCTCTGTTTTCCACTTACCTTTCCGAAATAAGTACACTGCAATTAATGTCATTAGCGATTCTGAAATTACGATTGCAGTAAATACTCCATTCTCATTATGAAAAACCAGCTTAGAAAGTACTAAGGCTAAAGGAATTTCTATCATCCAAAAACAAACAATATTAATAAGAGTTGGTGTTCGTGTATCACCTGCTCCATTAAATGATTGAACCATAACCATTCCCATGGCATAAAATATATAACCAAAACTGATTATTTGCAATCCTTTAGCTCCCGACCTTACAACTTCCGGATTATCAACAAATAGCTGAATGAAAAATTCGGGATGCAGCATAAACACAAGCGAAACGATGCCAAGCAATATCATATTTACATATCCTGTAATCCATACAGCACGTTCAGCACGATCAGGTCTTTTTGCACCCAGATTCTGACCAACTAGTGTGGCTGCAGCGTTACTTATACCCCACGATGGCATAAGTGCAAAAATTATAACCCTTATTGCAATGGTATAACCAGCTAATGCGTTACTTCCATATTCGGCAATAATACGAACCATCCCAATCCAGCTAATTGTAGCTACCAACGATTGTCCTATGCCACCCAATGAAACTTTGAATAGGTTGTACATTACCTTAAGGTTTATTTTAATGGCTTTCCGAATTATTTGAACCCTTCCATGTCCTTTAAATAATAAATAAAACTGATATGTAACAGCCAATCCTCTTCCAATTGTTGTTGCTAGGGCAGCTCCTTTTATTCCCATCGCAGGTATTAGACCTAAACCAAAAATTAAAATTGGATCAAGAACAATGTTTATAATATTTGCAAACCACAATACCCGCATTGATACTGCAGCATCGCCTGAACTCCTGAAAACAGCATTGATAATAAACAACAGCATAATGACCATGTTGCTACCCAGGGTTATGGTTGTGTATATCGAGTACTCATCTACAATTGCACTACTGGCACCCATAATCTTTAGCAATAATGGAGCAAAAATGATTCCCGGAATTCCAATAGCTACAGAAACTAATATACCTGCAATTATAGCCTGAACAGCTATAACCGATGCTCTGTATGGTTTTTTTTCTCCAATACGGCGAGAAACCATTGCTGTTGTTGCCATACTTAATCCCATGCCTACAGCGTATATCATGGTTAGCATTGATTCAGTTAATCCTACTGTTGCGATGGCATCTGGTCCAAGTTTAGAAACGAAGAAAATGTCTGTTATGGCAAATATCGATTCCATTAATGTTTCAAGAACCATCGGAATAGATAATAACAAAATTGATTTGCGTAATGGAATATTTGTAAAATCCTTATCTGATCCTGCAATAGATTCTTTAATATCTTTCCATAGTTCAAGTAAATCAGATTTTTTAAGTCTATACGAAGTATAGTTATTTAGATGTTTTTTTAACGACATGACAATTTGAAAATAAGATAAAACAATAATGATAATAAAATGATTAAAAACAGTTGTTTTTAAAACAGGAATGCCACGACGGTGGTAATAACAATGATAGGTTTCATTGGGGTATGTTTTATCTCACACAAATTTATGAAAAAGTTATTGAAGATTGCAAATTATATTACCATGAAAAACAGGGTTATACAAAAAAAGAGATCTTTTTAGATCTCTTTTTATTATTTCGAATTACTCTTCGTATGGTTCGTCCTTAATGTTTTCGGCCTCATCATAGTTGTCATCGAGGTATTCCTCATTGTCATCATCTGCTGATTCATCTGCTTCAACTTCTTCTGCAAAATCGCCTCTCAACTTACCATCACTATCAAAATCATCATCATCTTTAACAATCTGACGGGCTTCACCAGCTGTCATCCTGATTAAATAATAAATATCTTCGGTTTCATAAGGCAATGCAGAAATGTATCGTCCTTCAGCATTTGTAAAGGTTATTAAGTTGTCCTCATATCCATCCGGATACTCCATCTTTATCCTGTTAATCGTTGCTTCAGGAAGTTTATCGTAATCTATAACTACTCGTTTTTTTGCCACTTTTATATAATTTTAACTATTTTTTGAAGTCCGAAATATATCTAGAAATTGTAATTTGACAAAGAAATAGAAAAAAAAATCTAAAAAAAAATAAAATCAATTGATTCTAAATAATTTATAATTGTCAAAGTATATCCTAATTCGTACCCTTATACCCAAATAAAAAATAAAGGTTATGTTTTTTTTAAAAATTTAGATTCGAAAGTAGCAAAACTTAGGAATAGCTGGTAGAATGATTGAGGAATAGGATTAAAGATTTTAGGAGTTTCTATTTTTCTTTATTCTGCAAAGGACTTGATTCGAGTTCTGGGGCCGAGTTGCATTTTTGCTCGCATAAGCAACTTATAATTAACAAACGAAAAAGGATTTCTATAAATTTCTCAGCTTTCATCCCAGAAAATTTTTAACTACATTTATAAGATGTAATTTTATAATAATAAGTTGCTTAACCCTCGAAATAAATTAAAGTATGACAAAATTTGCAGATAAAACAGTTCTGATCACCGGAGGAGCTTCGGGTATTGGAAAGATCATGGCACTTAAAATTTTACAATTGGGTGCATCAAATATGATCATCTGGGATATTAATAAGGAAAACATTGATTCTGCTGTTGCCGAATTTAAAAATGCAGGTTACACTCTTAATTCATTTAAGGTTGATGTTTCTGATCTGAATCAAATTAAGCAAACCGCAAAAGCAGTTAAAGAACAGTTTGGACGAGTTGATATTTTGATTAATAATGCTGGTATTGTTGTTGGTAAATATTTCCATGAGCATTCACACGAAGAAATAGATCGAACCATGCAGATTAATACATTAGCACTAATGCATATTACGCATGAGTTTTTATGGGATATGATCGAGAAAGATCATGGACATATTGTAAATATAGCATCAGCTGCCGGAATGGTTTCGAATCCCAAAATGTCTGTATATTGTTCAAGCAAGTGGGCTGCAATAGGATGGTCAGACTCTTTACGACTCGAAATGGAAACACTTACCAGGAATGTTAAGGTTACTACAGTTACTCCATATTATATTAGTACCGGTATGTTCGATGGTGTTAAATCTCCAATTATACCAATTGTTAAACCTGAAAATGCTGCAAATAAAATTATTCGGGGGATTTTAAATAACAAGATATTTGTTCGCATGCCATGGCTTGTTTATACATTGCCTTTTGTAAAAGGCATTTTACCGTTACGTTGGTTCGATTTTATTGTTGGAAAAGGAATGGGTGTTTACAAATCGATGAACGAATTTAAAGGGAGACAATAAATTAAATACTACTGTAGTTCTTTCGCAAAAACCTAAAACCAATTTCGATGGAAATAATTAAAGGTACCAGCAATAAAATTCTTGAAGTAAACCTAACTTCAGGCCAAAGCAGAATTATTCAAATTTCAACTGAAGATAGAAAAAAGTTTATTGGAGGAAAAGGTCTTGGTATGAAAATTCTTTTCGATCGGTTAAAGGTTGGAGTTGATCCTCTTTCGGAGGAGAATTTCATCGCTTTTATGCCAGGTGTTTATATGGGAACCGGAGCACCTTGCTCGGGAAGGTGGTCGGCAATAACTAAATCGCCACTTACCGGAATTATGGTCTCTGCATCGTGTGGTGGTCCATTCGGAATGAGTCTTAAAACATCAGGATTGGATGGATTAATTCTTACAGGCAAAGCTCCTGAAAAATCGTATTTATTTGTTAGTTCTAAGGGCCTTGAAATTAGAAATGCAACTGATCTATGGGGTAAAACAACTGTCGAAACACAAAAAGCTCTCGAGAAAGAAGGTTCGGGCATTTTGGCTATCGGACCGGCAGGTGAAAATCTAGTGAAATTCGCAAATGCTATTTCGGGCCATCGTTTCTTAGGCCGCGGTGGAATAGGGGCGGTGCTGGGTTCAAAAAATATTAAAGCGATAGTTGCGTTGGGTGGTGAGTTTAAGATCGAACCAGCAAACAAGGATGCATTTGATAAAGCAAGAAAGCTGGCTACAAAGCAGATAAACTCAAACGACATGACCTCGGGTGCTTACCGCGATTTTGGGACTACTGCAAATGTTATTCCGTGCAACGATGCCAACATTCTTCCGGTAAATAATTTTAGTGATGGTTCTCATCCAAAGCATATAGAGATATCAGGACAGAACTATAAAGAAAAATACAATAGCAAATATCATACGTGTAAACCTTGTACTATTTTGTGCGGTCATAAAGGAGATTTTGGTGATGAGGAAATAGCTATTCCCGAATACGAATCGGTTGGTTTGCTTGGTTCAAATTTAGGTATTTTCGATTCTGATGCTATTCCACACTTAAGTAAGCTTTGTGGCCATCTGGGAATGGATACCATTTCGACCGGAGGAACCATTGGCTGGGCTATCGAAGCCACTGAAAAGGGATTAATCCAATCGGACCTTGCATTTGGAAAAGTTGAAGCTATTGAACAGGTGATAAAAGATATTGCAACAGGCAATGGAATAGGAAAGGATCTGGCTCTAGGTTCCCAAGCAGTTAGTAAAAAGTTTGGCGGCGAATCATTTGCGATACATACCAAGGGACTTGAGATTTCGGCGTACGATCCGCGTGGCTCATTTGGACAGGCACTCTCATACGCAGTGGCAAATCGCGGTGGTTGTCATCTTAATGCGTATGTTGTTGCACAAGAGGTGATGTTTAAATTGCTTGATCCATACAAAACATTGGGTAAGCCAGCTTATGTTAAGTTTCTTCAAAATGTCAAGGAGATAATTGATTCTGTGCATACCTGTGCTTTTACTCAGTTTGCATATATGCTCGAACCTCCGTTAGTTAAATATACTCCGAAACCATTACTGGCATTGTTAATGCAATATATGCATCCAATCGCAATTCAGTTAATTGATTATAGCTTATATCCACGAATGTGGAGTGCAATTACTGGTATTAAAATGAGCAATAAAGAGATTTTTAAAGCAGGAGAACGAATCTATGTACTCGAACGCTATATGAATACACGCGAAGGAATTTCTGCAATTGATGATACTTTGCCTGAAAAGCTTCTAAAGGAATTCCGTTTAAGTGACAAAAAACAGAAAACGATCCCATTAAATAAAATGCTCACCTCTTTTTATAAACTGAGAGGATTTGATGAGAATGGAATTCCTACAGAGAAGACATTGAAGAAACTGGGTATAGGAGTGAATTAGAGATTACATAATTTTGTTAATCAATAAAAAAATCCCGGAAGAATTAATCCGGGATTTTGATTTAGAAAAGGTTTATTTTTTCAATCCGTTTCTTTCCAAGAAAGCATCAAGCTTAGGTTCACTGCCTCGGTATTTTTTATAAAGATCCATAGGAGGTTCGGTATTTCCTCTTGAAAGGATATTATCGCGCAATGATTTAGCTGTTTCCTGATCGAACAATCCTTTTTCTTTAAAAACACTGAAAGCATCTGCATCTAATACTTGAGCCCATTGGTAGCTGTAATATCCTGATGAGTATCCGCCGCCAAAAATATGGCTGAAATAAGGACTGCGGTAACGAACCACGATTTCCGGAATCATTCCAATTTTGGTCATTATTTCATTCTCAAATTGTGTAGCATCTTTTTCAACTGGCTCATTCAACGTGTACCAATACATATCCAGCAATGCAGCTGATGTATATTCTAAAACAGTAAATCCTTTATTGAATAATCCGCTGTTCTGGATTTTATCGATTAACTCCTGTGGAATAACTTCGCCAGTTTGGTAATGTTTTGCGTACATCTTCATTACTTCAGGTTCAGAAGCCCAGTTTTCCATAATTTGTGATGGTAATTCAACAAAGTCGCGGGCAACATTTGTAGCAGCCAACGAATGGTATTTGCAATCTGATAGTAATCCATGTAATGCGTGTCCAAATTCGTGGAATGTTGTTGAAACTTCGTCGAATGTGAATAATGCAGGTTTATCACCTGATGGAGCTGAGAAATTGAAGTTTGTTGTGATAATAGGATCTACACCTTCTGATTGTCTGCGGTATTCATCCATCCATGCTCCGCCAACTTTGCTTGCTCTAGGATACCAATCCATATAAAGAATTCCTAAGAAAGATCCATCTGAGTTTTGAACTTCGAAAACTTCAACATCTTGATGGTATTTTGGAACATCCGTGCGTTCTACGAATTTTAATCCCCATAATCTGGTTGCTACTTCGAAAGCACCATTACGAACATTATTTTTCTCAAAATAGGGGCGAAGCATTTCTTCGTCAAGGTCATATTTTTCCTTACGCAGTTTCTCTGAGTAATACCACCAGTCCCAATGGGCCAGTTTAAAATTACCACCTTCTTTGTCGATCATTTTCTGTAATTCAACGGCTTCTTTTTTTGCAATAGGCAATACTTTAACCATTACTTTATTTAAAAATTCAAAAACCGTTTCTGGATTTTTAGCCATATTAATATCAAGAACATACTCGGCGTAATTTTTAAATCCGAACAAATGTGCTTTTTCTGCAGAAAGTGCTGCCATGCGCGACAGAATCTTTTTATTGTCATATTCGTTGTTATTATCGCCACGCATAATATAAGCAGTGTGCAATTTCTTGCGTAATTCACGATTTTCGGCATAGGTTAAGAAAGGAAGAAGGCTTGGCTTATGGGTTGTAAAAATCCATTTGCCGTCCAGACTATCAGCTTTGGCCGCATCAGCTGCTGCTTGTTTTACCGCTTCGGGTAATCCTGCCAAATCAGCCTCATTATCAATAATCATTTTGTAGTTATTGGTCTCGGCTAAAATGTTTTCGCCAAATTTTAAATAAAGAGTTGCAAGTTCTCCGTTTATTTCTCTCAATCTGGTCTGTTGCACTGAATCAAGATTTGCACCGCCTCTCTCAAAGTTTTTATAACTAACTTCAAGCAATCGGTTTTGTTCAGGTGTAAGGGTCAGCTTGTCTTTTTGATCATATACAGCCTTTACTTTTTGGAAGAGTGATGCATTTAAGGCAATATCATCAAAATGTTGTGTAAGTATTGGGGTAATTTCCTGGGCAACCTGCTGCATTGAATCACTAGTAAGCGATTGATTAAGATTATAAAACGTTGCATTAACCTGATTTAGCAATTTGCCGCTGAATTCCAATGCTTCGATGGTGTTTTCGAATGTAGGAGCGTCGGTACTATTTACAATGGCATTTATCTCCTCTTTGTGTTTGGCTATGGCATCAATATAAGCAGGTACAAAATGTTCTATCTTAATCTGATCAAATGGCGGAACGCCATGAGGGGTCTTAAATTCGCTCAATAGTGGATTTTCCATAGTTTCAGGTTTTTGTGTACATGATGCCAATAGTAACCCTACTGCAAACATCATTAATGTAATTTTTTTCACGATGATAATTTTTTAGATTTATGATTTATGTCTTTTTTCAATTGCAGTGGTTAACCACTTTTACTGATTTTTTCTAAAAGATCTTTTCTTAAAATATTTATTTCCTTTCCCTTAAGTTCAATTATTTTTTCATTGCTTAAATCAGATAAGACTCTGCTTACACTCTCGCGCGATGTGCCAACCATATCGCCGAATTCACTGCGTGTTAAGGGGAAATTAAAATGAGTATTATCATAAATTTGTTCTGATAAACAAAGTAACGATTCAGCAATTAATCCAGGAATCTGTTTTTGTGATTGACTTGTATATCGTTGATAATCTTTTAATTCGTTTTTGCATAGATCCACAATTATCTCGTAAGCAAATTTGCCATTACTATAAATGAAATTTCTGAAATAGTTACTGTCAATAAAACATACACTAGTATCTTCAATTGCCGTTGCAGAGTATTGATTAATTTTATTTCCAAAAGTTATTGGTATACCAAGATAAGATGGGGCTTTAACAATTCTCAATATTTTTTCTCTTGATGGACCCAGCATATGGATTTTCACAATTCCTGATCTTAGATAAGCCACATTAAGAGATAATGCTCCTTCTTTAAAGATAACTTCGCCTTTTTTAAAATTTACTTGGGCGCTGTTCGTCTCGAGAATTTCAAATTCTTCTGAATTTAAATTCTTTGCAGCAGCTGATTTTATCTGGCAATCTATACAATGATGATGCAACATATGTATATTATTTATAGACATACAAATATAATCCAAATGTGATATAAATCACAAATGTTGATGTATTACCGCACATAGTTTTTGGTTAATGCAATCTGATAACTACATACCTTTGTTAATAAATTAACACTGAAAATTATGAACAACGAAATTGAAAGCCAAATACTGGAATTACAAAAGAAACTAGGTAAACTAGAAAAGGGGACCAAAGATCAGCTATCGATGGTTGTTTTTTCGGGTGATCTTGACAAAATCCTTGCAGCAATGATTATTGCTACCGGAGCTGTTGCTTACGATATGAAAGTGAAGCTCTTTTTTACTTTTTGGGCCATTTCATCACTCCGTGATCCAAAAAAGAATGTTTCAGGAAAAAATTTTATGTCGAAAATGTTTGGTTTTATGTTACCAAAAGGAAGAAACAAAATCAAACTTTCTAAAATGAACATGGGTGGAATGGGAACCGCTATGATTAAAGGATTAATGAAGAAACACAATGTAGCTTCGCTTGATGACATGTTTAAAACAGCGGGTGAATTGGGTGTTGAAATTAATATCTGCGAAATGTCGATGAATCTCATGGGATTTAAACCAGAAGAAATGATCGACTATCCGAATTTGGGAATTTGCGGTGTAGCTACATTCCTTGCTGATGCACAAGAAAGTAAAGTTCAATTATTTATTTAAACAACTAAAAAGGAGATAAAATCATGACAACAGAAGAATTACAAGCATTAACCATTGATAAATCAGTTGATGCACGCGGAACAGCATGCCCAGGACCACTCTTAGCTGCAAAAAAAGCTATTGGTGAAATAAAAGCAGGACAAATTATGGAAGTTCTTTCAGCCGATGAAGGTACGAAAAGAGATATTCCAAAATGGGCTGCTAAACAAGGTCACGAGTATCTTGGAACGATAGAAGAATCTGGATTCTTTAAAATCTACATGAAGAAAAACTAAGAAACCATGGAAAACACAGATAATCCAAAAATTCTGGTTTTTTCAACGGAGAAGATTTCGGACCCCGCTATCGATATGGCGGGGCTCCTTAAAAAACATTATCCGGCAACGGTTTATACGGTGAACGTTCCTTGTTCGAGTGGTATTAAGCCAAGCTGGATTCTGCATGCCTTTGAGAAAGGATTTGCCGGTGTATTTATTGCTGCCGACGGAACCGATTGTGCATACAGTGAAACGTGTTCTGAAAAAACATCAGAAATTGTTAAACAAACTCACGAAATAATGAAAGCCCGCAATATGGATCCTGCACGCCTTAAAATGGCTGCAATTTGTTCAGTTTGTGCTGAGTCTTTTGTTAAACACGTGTCAACATTCCATACTTACCTTTCGGGTAAACAGGAAAATTAATTTTTTAAACTGACTTAACATGATAAAATCAGAAGAATATGATGTGCTTGTAGTTGGTGGAGGAATAGCAGGAGCCGAAGCATCAATAAATCTGGCAAATCAGGGCTTTAAAGTACTGATTGTCGAAAAGGATTTATCGGTTGGTGGGAAAATGATTCATCTTAGTAAGGTGTTCCCAACACTTGATTGCTCAGCTTGTATTACTACTCCTAAAATTTCGCAAACTGCGCGTCATCCGAATATTACCATTTATACCTATAGCCAGGTAAATGATATTGAAAAGAAATCAGAGAAAGAATTTCATGCGGTTGTTACGAGGTTTCCTCGTTATGTAATAGAAGAGGACTGCACCGGATGCCAGATCTGCGAAGATAAATGCCCGGTAGTTGTTAACGACCAGTATCAATATGATTTAGTTGGACGTAAAGCGGTTTATGTTCCCTTTAGCATCGCTAACCCTAGGGTTGCAGCTATTGATATCGAAAACTGTAGCTTATGTGGTGCATGCGAAAAGGCTTGTCCTTCCGAAGCAATTGATTTTAGTCAGGAAGAAGAAAAAATACAGATAAAAGTAAAATCGGTGATTTTGGCTACCGGTTACAGGCTTTTCGATCCACAGCTTATTCCTCGCTACGGATTTGGTCTTTATAAAAATGTGGTAACAGCTATGCAGATGGAACGACAGTTGGTCCCAACACGCCCGTTTAATCATGTGTTACGACCCAAAGATGGAAAAATGCCCGACAAAATTGCTTATGTTTTATGTGCTGGTTCACGTGATGAGACTGTCGGAAATCCAATATGCTCACAAGTATGTTGTATGTATTCTGTAAAACAGGCTCAGCTGCTAATGGGAGCATTACCTTTGGCCGATGTAACTATTTATTACATTAATATTCGTTCGTTTGGTAAGGGATTTAACGAGTTTTATCAACAGGCAAAAGATATGGGAGTAAACTTTGTAAAAGGTAAAATTGGCAAAGTAACCGAAACGGATAATGGAAACCTTTTACTTCGCTATGAAGATATTCAGGAAGGTATTGTAAAAGAAGCAAAACACGATCTTGTGGTATTATCAACAGGTATTTTGGCCAATGAAGGAATTGCAGGCATGTTTAAAGATAAGCTGGAGCTTGATCCGTTTAATTTTGTTAAGCAATCAGACGAATTGGCAAATCCTGCAAAAACAACTATTCGTGGTGTATATGTGGCAGGAAGTGCATCAGGACCAATGGATATTCCAGATTCAATACTTTCGGCCGGTGCAGCATCGTCTGAAACTGCCGGTTATCTGAAAGGAGGTTATCATGAAAAATAAAATAGGTGTTTACGTATGTATGTGCGGATCAAACATATCCGATTATGTGAATGTTGAAAAAGTAAAAGAAGCCGCATTAACTATTGATGGAGTTGCATTGGCTAAAACAACTATGTTTGCCTGCTCAGATTCAACGCAGCAGGAAATTGCCAACGACATAAAAGAGCAAAAACTCGATGCAATTGTTGTTGCATCTTGTTCTCCAAAACTGCATTTGTTTACATTCCGAAACGTGGCTATTCAGGCCGGATTAAATCCTTACAATTATGTTCAGGTAAACATTCGTGAACAAGGTTCGTGGGCACACTCCGACAATAAACCTAAAGCAACAGAAAAAGCTATTCAATTAGTACTTGGAGGCATTGCACGTGTAAAACATTCGAAAGAACTCGAAATGATTACAATACATTCTGAAAACGCTGTGGCCGTTGTTGGAGCTGGAGTTGCCGGAATGCGAGCAGCACTTGAACTAGCCGAGATGGGTTCTGTAGTGCATCTTATTGAACGCGAATATTTTGTTGGAGGCAGAGCATCGCAATGGAATGTTCTTTTTACTACAAACGAAACAGGACAACAAGTTGTTTCGCGATTATATAATCAGATCATTTCTCATCCTAAAATTACTTTGTATACTGCTACCAATATAATTTCGAAAAAAGGTAGTGTAGGTGATTTTACATTAACCTTAAAAACAAAACCACGATACATTAAACCTGAATGCAAACTAGACCGAAGCAAATTTCAGATTGCAATTGATCTATGTCCAATCGAGGTAAACGATGAGTTTAATTTTAATATAACAAAGCGTAAAGCAATATTTAAGAATTACGATAGCGAGTTTCCAGAGATTCCTGCTATTGACTACGATGCATGTAATAAGTGTGGCGAATGTGCCAAGCTATGCGATCAGATAGATCTTAATCAGCAACCTACTGAAACTACAATAAATGTTGGTGCTGTATTGTTGAGCACCGGGTTTAACCCATACGAACCTACAGTTGGAGAATTCGGATATGGCGAAGTAGATAATGTTATTACCTTACAGCAATTTAAGCGATTAATAGAACTGAGTCCTGATACATTACTATATAAAGGCAAAGAAATTCGAAATATTGCTTACATCTATTGTGTTGGAAGTCGTCAGGTTGATGGCGAAAATAAATATTGTTCACGCTATTGTTGTACATCGGTTATTCATACAGCAATACTTGCAAAAAAGAAATACAAAGGAATACAGAACTACCATTTCAATAGAGGAATCAGAACTTACGGAAAACAGGAAAAACTGTATCACGAAGCTTCTGAATTGGGTGATATTTTTCTTCAATCGTTCGAAGATGCACCAACTCAGGTTGAGAAAGTTGGTAATGAAACCATTGTTAAGATAAAAGATATTTTAACAGCAAACGAAGAGCTCGAAATGAGTGCCGATTTAGTGGTTTTAGTAACGGGTATGACTCCACGTGAGAATGCCGATATTGTTAATCTGTTAAAAGTTCCGATTGGCCGCGATAAGTTTTTTAACGAAATACATCCTAAGTTACGACCAGTAGAAACGGTAATTGATGGAGTGCTTATTTCGGGTGCTTGTCAGGCGCCGCTTAACATTACCGAATCGGTAAAATCTGCTCTGGCAGCAGCATCTAAGGCAAATTCGTTAATCAGCAAAGGCGAAATTGAACTAGAACCTACTATGGCAATGGTTTATAACGATAAATGCACCTGGTGTGGCAAATGCTCTGCAGCTTGTCCGTATGATGCAATTACAGTTAAAGACTACAATGGCAAACAAGTGGCCGAGATATCAAAAGCGCTTTGCAAAGGATGTGGAATGTGCTTACCTGTTTGTCCTGAAAATGCTCTCGACCTTATCGGATATACCGATATAGAAATGGAAAGTATGATAGAAGCTTTAATAAGCTAAAACAGAATATTATGGGAAAAACAATAGATATTATCAAACAGAAAAGGAAAGTTTCCGAATCGGTTAAACAAAACATTAAAGATTTTAATGCGATGAAAAAGCGAATTCTGGCAACAATGGAAACAGAACATAAATCTGTTCCTCAAATTGCCGAAGAATTACAACTTCCTTTAGATGTAGTAACTTTTCATCTAATGTCACTTCAGAAGTTTGGTTTTGTTGAGGTAAGCGAACTGGATGATATGGATGAATACTATTTTTATAAACTGAAAAAGTAAGAGAAATGGCAAAGATAAATCCTGATTTTGCAAAAGAGATCTTTAAATACGGAAACAAAGATTTTCATGCATGTTATAATTGTGGTAATTGCACTGCTGTTTGCAGTTTGTCTGATGAACAAAATTCGTTTCCACGTAAAATGGTTAGGTTAACGGTTCTTGGACTCGATGATAAAATTACCAGCTCGCTGGATCCCTGGTTATGCTATTACTGTGGTGATTGCGCTACTACCTGTCCGCGTGAGGCAAATCCTGGTGAGCTCATGATGAGTTTACGACGTTGGCTAACAGCTAAATACGACTGGACTGGACTTTCTGGTTTGTTGTATAAATACCTGCCGGTTACCATTTTTGCATTTATTGCAACAGCTTTGGCAGTCCTGTTTTTTGCTGCAGCCAAAAATTTCGATGTTGAAACCATTATGCATTTTGGTCATCAGTTCGAAATGTGGGCTATAATTGGTGTTTTTACAATTATTTTAATTCCGAATCTTGCCCGCATGTGGTGGTTTATAATTCTTAAACCAAAGGTTAAGGTCAAGTTTATGACTTATGTAAAAACCATAGGCGAATTATTTACCCACATGTTTACACAAAAAAGAACACTCGGATGTGACGATAGCCAGTCACGTTGGTTGATTCATTTAATTATAGTTTTTGGATATTTATCATTGCTATTTACAACAGTGGTTCTCGATTGGTTTGGAACAAGCAGTCTATTTATAATCTTACTTGGTTATGTTGAAAGTATTGTATTGTTTACTCTAACTTTTATTTTTGTAAGAGGTAGAATACAGAAAAATAAGGAATTAAATAAGTTTTCGCAACCATCAGATTGGCTGTTTGTTGTTTGGCTGTTTCTTATGGCATTCTCAGCCTTTTTAGTACGAATATTTATCGATCTGGATTTGATCGAAACCAACTTATGGTTGTATCTGTTTCATTTGATTATACTGGTTCAATGGGCAGTTCTAATTGTTCCTTTTGGTAAATGGACACATTTCTTGTATCGCTCGTTTGCAATGTATTTCGAAAAAATAAAACAACCTGTTTAGGTTGTTTTATTTTTTTTCATTCAAAAGAGTATGAATTAGAACATTGTTTTACCAGTTAGCTTTTCATATTCTTCACGCATAAGCTTTAGTTCTTCGAAATTTTGGCGGATTTCTTCTTCTTTTTCGCTCATTATCTGTTCTTGTTCCTTGTATTTCTCAATGAGCTGAAGGTTTTTTTCATTCATTCGGGTATTGTTGAGCTGTGCAGCAATATTCAGGGCAATACGTTTAACAAATTCCGTTTCAAGGTCGGTAAGTGGTTTAAAACTAGCAATCTCCATCATTCCAAAAACATTATTTTCAATACTTAGGGGCACAATAATTAATGAATTTGGTTTTGATTCACCCAACCCAGATTTTATTTTAATGTAATTTTCGGGAATGTCGTTTATTACCATAACTCTGTTCTCGGTAAATGCAGCTCCAATCATTCCGGTATTGGTATGGATTTTTGCTTTCTGTTCTCTTGTTTCATTGCTGCATCCATAGTCAGAGATCAGTTCAAGATAAGGCTCTGTGGTTTCGAACTGATTGAGCATGTAAAGTACACCAAAATTTGCACCTACATACTTAACTAACTTCGACAAAACCTTATCACTTAGTGCGGTAAAATCATTTTTATTATCAGCCAATATATCGTTAATCTGAGCAATACCATTGTTTATCCAACTTTGTTGTTGTTCTTTTTTCTGGTGCAGGATTAGTTGGTCGTGCTGTAATTGCAATTCTTTTGTGCGTTCAAAAATATTTTTTTCGAGATTTTCTTTCTCATGAGTCAGCTGGTCGCTTAAGTGCTGATTTTGGTTTATTGCACGTGCCGATTTATAGGTGATAGTTATAGATTGTATAATCATAAATGTTACCAGACCATAAGGAGCAACATAGGCCGTTTGAATAATCCCCATACTGCTTAATACATCGTTAATAGCCGTAGCATATAATATAAACATACCTATAAAAGTGAATAGGGCAGTGTCGCGTTTACGAAGTGCCGCAACTAATAATACTCCAAAAGTAACATATAGTCCACCAATAAGAATATATAATTCAAAAAGAGTTCTGAATCTTCCATAAAAAATAGCTGGAGTAACAAAAACCAAAAGTGTTACGAAAATACCAAAACCAATAAGTGCGTTTTTAATTATCCTGGGGAAATCATCTTTAAACAAACTGTAAAAGAATAGGGCAAATAATGGAATGGTGCCGAATCCTGAAAAATTATCGAGTTTAACCAGCAACTCCCAGTTAATATTTGGGAAGATATATGTGATTATGCGATCCTCGGTAGATATATTCCTCAAAATCATCACAATACACACAATGCTAAAATAGAGGTTTGATATATCAGATCGTCTGAAGAGATACATATTAAGATGGTTGATACCAATTACCAGAATCATCCCAATAATAATTAGATTGAGAATATCCATCCATCTCGAACCTGCTCTTAAATTATCAAATGTTCCAAAATAGATCGGCTTTTGTAATCCGGCTCTTTGATGTGAGTAATTCGAAACCTGCATTACAATCTCTACCTTATCTGTGGGGCCTTTATCCGGATCGAGTACAAATGGAATGTCCTGATACTTAAATTTTGGGTTTGAGCCGCTTTCGGTATTACTTACAGTTCCCACCTCTGTTAATAATTCTCCATTTACCCATAATTTATAGTTGGTAAAAACCGATGATATCTTTAATCCGTAAATCTTCTTTTTATTGTCGGGGATTTTTTTAATAATTATTCGGTATGTAGCATGCCCTTTATTCGAGAGTTTGGTATTTTTAACATTATATGTGGTCCATGATTTGGGTATTTTTACATAAGTAGGGACAATTTCACTATTCTCCGAAACAAAATCCTGTGGACTTAAAAGCTGATTCCAGTAAAACTCACATTCTCCCTGAAGCTTTATGTTTTTTGATTTTTCAATATCAATAACACTTAGATCTAATAAACCTTCTTTTATAGGTTTATCGATTGCCGAAATGGCAACAAGTGAATTAAAAAACAGCGAAATACTTAGTAATATAAATAATCTGAACTTCATGGAGTTGTTTTTACAAAAACCAAAGGTTAAATCTAAGATTTTTTTTTAAAATGTAGTATAACAATTGAAATCATTTTTTAGTTGAGGGATAAATCGATGAACAAAATCAATCAGTTTAAGGTTTATTTAATAGATTTTTAAAAGTTTTAGTTGATGGAAGAAAAAAATCAACCTAAAAAAAGTAGGTTGAAAGAAGTTGGAGCCTTATTTCTTAAGTTGGGAGGTATAGCTTTTGGTGGTCCTGCTGCTCATATAGCGATGATGGAGGATGAGGTTGTTAAAAAGCGAAAGTGGATGAGTCATGAGCATTTTCTCGATTTGGTAGGTGCTACAAACCTGATTCCCGGTCCAAACTCAACCGAAATGACGATGCATTGCGGACATGAACGTGCCGGATGGAAAGGTCTTATTGTTGCAGGTGTTTCATTTATTTTGCCTGCTGTTATTATTACAATGGTTTTTGCATTCTTGTATCAAAAGTATGGCAAGTTACCCCAAATAGAGCCATTTATTTACGGCATTAAACCAGCAGTAATCTCAATTATCGTTTTTGCAGTTTACAATCTGGGTAAAAAAGCGT
>JAVEZW010000056.1:0-17978 GCA_034002805.1 Bacteroidales bacterium
ATCGTTTGAAACTTAGCCTTAAAAATTACTGGCGTAATACTGGTTATGTAGTCGCCAAACTGGGTATAATACGTATCAGATTTTACTGGTTTCTCTTTTTGCCCAACAGATGTATATTCAAATACTGCATTCACTTTACCAAAATTGGGTGGAACAGAGTCTTCATGATCAGTACAGCTGATAATAACCGTACCAAAAACTAAAAGATAAATTGCTTTTTTCATGATAGTTAACTTTGTTGTTTATTCAGATCAACAATTATTCGTATTTATTAAATACGTTTTAAAATTATTGATTCAATCGTTAAATATACGAATAAATTTACTTTTAGTTTTCATTTAGCTAAGTTTAAAAACTACCGCATACTTTTTCCTTTAATTTTCAGTTTACTAGCTATATTTGTTTTTTTACCGATAAATTGAAAAATTTCCAATATATATTAATAGCCGTATTGGTTTTGGTATTTAACCAAAGCTTTGCACAGGACCGCGAATTTCCAGTTAAATTTGTTGCTGAGGATTCGCTGAACACAGAATTAGCCAACTTACTTAATAAATATGATGGTTATAGAGTTGATAATGTTGTAGTTAATGATTCCTTAAATAAAATTATCGAAGATCTTCGCTTAAATGGTTTTATTGCTTCATCTATCGATTCTGTTTTATTCGATTCGACACAAATCATAGTTAAAATCTATATTGGCCAGCATTATAAAATCAATAATCTTGAGATTACCGGAATGAATTTGGATGCCGGAAAAATTCGTGGATTAAATAAGACTCAATCAAAAAACAAAACATACGAATTTGCTGAGCTTCAGGACATTAAGCAACAGATAGTTACTTATTTCGAAAACAATGGTTATCCATTTGCCAGCATCAGTGTCGATCATTGTTCTGTTGATGAGCAGCACGTTTCATTAAAGCTGAATGTTGAAAAAGGCAATTATTTTGTTCTTGATACGATGATCCTAAAAGGTGAAGCGAAAATTAAACCATACTATATTAATAGGTACATCGGATTAAAACCGGGTGATGCTTTTTCGCAAGCAACGATTAATACCATTGATGCCAGGATAAACGATCTTTTATTTTTGAATACCATAAAACCTGCAGAGCTTGAGTTTAGAGATAAGCAGGCTATACTCTATGTGTATTTAAAAAATAAAAAAGCAAACCAGTTTAACGGAATAATAGGATTTATTCCCGAAAGCGAAAAGTCTGATAAGATGGTTGTTACAGGCGATCTACAGCTATTTTTGGTAAATTCGTTTAGCCGGGGCGAAGAGATCGGTTTGCGTTGGGAAAAGCTGGAGTCTGAAACACAGAAACTCGATGTTAAATTTCAGTATCCCTACCTTTTTAAATCGCCTTTTGGATTGGATATGAGTTTTAATCTCTATAAGCAGGATACTTCTTTTCTGAACACTAATTATACCGCCGGAATACGTTGGTACGCATCAACAAAAAATCATATACGGGTATTTTACCAGTACAAAAGCTCTTCGGTTATCGATGGCTTTTTGTTTACATCAACCTTTGCCGATATGCGCTCTTCGTTGTTTGGGGCATCGTGGAATTACAGTGCACTCAATTACCGCTTTAATCCACGCAGGGGTATTGATTTTTCGCTAAGTGGCGGTGCCGGAGCAAAGGAAACCAAGAACTTTGTGATTCCCGACTCAAGTAAAGTACTTGATTACACTAGTCTGGAGGCTGAGTTAATATTCGATGCCTACTATCCTGTGTACGGCAATTTTGTGTTTCATTTTGGGCATATTACTAAGTATATGAATCAGTTTGATAATCAGGGCAGCCAGTCGGTTTTTTACGAAAACGAAATGCATCATTTTGGTGGTGCCCGGTCGTTACGTGGGTTCGATGAAAATGCCTTTGCTGCATCCATTTATTCGTTTCAGAATATTGAGCTACGGTATTTGTTTGAGCAGAATTCGGCGTTTTATGTGTTCTGGAACGGAGCTTATTACTATAAGCCAATGCCCGAAAAAACAACCGAAGATTTTCCCTGGGGTATAGGCATCGGACTCAATTTTGACACGCGGGCAGGAATTTTTTCTATAAGTTATGCCACAGGTAGGCAATTCGATAATCCTATTGAGATACAAGCTGCAAAAATACATGTTGGGTATATAAGCAGATTTTAGATGTGAGATATGAGACACAAGATAAAAGACAAAAGGAAAAAGATAAAAGATAAAAGTTGGCAGGATGCAACAGGCAGTCACCAATTCACCATTTTACCAATTCACTAGTTCACCAATTCACTATTTTACCATTTTACAAATAACCCATTGAACCAGTAACCAGTAACCAGCAACCCGCAACGCAAAACCCGCAACTGATTTAACTAGTAACCCGAAACCAGTCAACCAATCACCAATTTACCAATTCACCAAATCACTAATTCACTAATTCACTATTTTACCAATTCACTAGTTCACCAATTCACTATTTTACCATTTTACAAATAAACCATTGAACCAGTAACCAGTAACCAGCAACCCGCAACGCGAAACCCAAAACCAGCTACGAGCTTTGAGCTTTCAGTTAAAGTCTCCTAAATAACTAGTTTACCAATTTACCAATTTACCAATTTACCATTTTACAAATAAACCATTGAACCAGCAACCCGCAAATCGAAACCCAAAACCCGTCTCGAGCTTCCAGCTTCGTGTAACTTAGTGTGTACTTTGTGGAACTTCGTGGTTAAAATTCCGTTTTGTTTTACCACAAAGGAACTCCAAGTACACACCAAGTCTCACAAAGTATAAAACGCAAAACGCGAAACGCGAAACCCGAAACAAGGTTAACCCGCAACCGGCTTCGAGCCTTGAGCCACGAGCTAATAGCAAAAAGCTCCGAGATTCCCCATTTTACAATCTTGATACTCAATACTCACTACTTGATACTATTAAAGTTAAATCGCACAAATTTAGGTCTGTTTTTAGTCGATTTTTCTAAATTTTTACACATAACATTTCCTTAACAATTTATTAAAACGAAACATTGTGGTTTAAAAAAAATCTTGGTATCTTGACCTCCTTTCCATTATTTTTTATGGAGAGGTTTAAACATTCTAAAATTAAGTAACTCAATACAAATTAAAATTTTACGCTATGAAAAAACATTTACTCACAAAAACATTTTTGTTTTTAGTCTTTCTCATCTGGACCCAGGTCGGGTGGGGACAAGGAACAGAATCATTTACTAATTTACCTACAACTTCCGCATCAAGCTATCTTGCTAGAAGTTGGACAGGTGATGATGCTGTAACTTGGACTGCTGAATTAGCAAGAACTGATCAAACAATAACAGGAAAAGCAATTTGTTGGGGGAACAGTGGAACTCGAAATTTAATTTCTCCAACCTACACAGGTGGAGTTGGTAATTTGACATTTAAATATGTTAGAGCATTTACTGGAACAAGTGCTAGAAGTTTAGAAGTTTATGTAAATAGTGTGCTTCAAGCCACGATTACTGTTAGCCCCACTTCAGATGTCGTTGAAACATTTTCACAGGATATAAATATTGCTGGAGATGTAGTGGTTGAAATTAGATCTACTGGTGCAGCTCAAGTTAAAGTTGATGATCTTTCTTGGACAGGAATGGCTGCTGACGTTACCGCTCCAACCTGGACTGCAACCTATCCAAAAACTGCCAATGTGTTAGATTCTAAAGCTGATTTAACTGTAAATACCGATGAGCCAGGTACAGCTTATTACGTTGTATTGCCAGATGGTGCAACTGCTCCATCTAATACTCAGGTTGTTGCCGGTCAGGATGCCACAAGTACTCCTGTTACTCTAAAAGGTTCAATAACCATAGCTGCTGCAACAACTGATTATACAACTACTATTACAGGATTAACTCCTTCAACCAGCTACGATATTTATGTGGTAGCGCAGGATGACGAAAGCACCCCTAATGTAAGTGCTCCTGTACTAAAAGATATAACTACTTTAGCTGATAATACAGCTCCAACCTGGACAGCTACTTACCCAAAAGCTGCCAATATTGCTAACACTCAGTTCGATCTTTTAACTAATTTGAACGAAGCAGGTGTTATGTATTATGTGGTATTACAAGATGGAAAGACTGCTCCTTCTGTTGCTCAGGTTAAAGCATTTACCGATGGCACTGATGTTGCTGCTTACAAATGGGGTACGCAAATAATTACTGCCGGAACTACCGAATTTGTTAAAACAATTAGCGGTATGGCTGATGGTGCAACTTACGATGTTTATGTGGTTGCCGAAGACGATGTCCCAAATGTACAGACAACTGTTGCTTCTGTTTTAGATATCGCTTTACCAGCCCTAAAAGCTGAGCCGAGCGAAGATGTTTCTGGACTTGCTGTTGGAGCAGTTACTTCAACATCTGTTACTATTAACTGGACAGATGCAGGTGGAGCAGTTACTCCCGATGGTTATATGATTCAGATAAAATCTGGCGGTGTATGGGGCGCTCCAGTGGATGGGCTTCCTTATACCGAAGATCTTGTTTTTGATGATGGAGGAACAGTTTATGTTGCCAACGGAGTTGAAACTTATACCTTTACAGGTTTGTCTGTAGGTTCAACGTATGATATTCGAGTGGTTTCGCATTCTAATTACGAAGCAAGCATCAATTATAAAACAGATGCTATACCAACTGTTTCGGCTGGTACTACTTCATTAACACTAACATATCCAAATGGTGGTGAGTTATTTTATGCCGGAGATAATGTAAACATTACCTGGACATCAGTAAATATGGCTTCTGAAAATATCAAGATCGAAGCTTACATTAATACAGGTGCTGGAGTTTATAGCTGGCTTGAAATTGCTGCATCAGAAACCAACGATGGTTTATTTAGTTATACTATACCTGCTAGTGCAAATTATGGAATTGGTTATAAAATACGTGTTACCGGCATAACCAGCAACACAGCCGATGAAAGTGATCTTGCATTTACTGTCATTGCAGTAGCACCCAATATTGCTGCATTACGAAGTATTCCTGCTGGTGACGAAGTTAAGTATACAGGAGAAGCAATTGTTACTTTCACCCAGACTTTTAGAAATCAAAAATACATACAGGATGCTACAGGTGCTATTTTGATTGATGATAACACAAATGTTCTTGCTAAAGCATGGGTAAAAGGAGATAAAGTTTCGAATATACGTGGTAACATAGGCATCAGTAATGGAAACACTCAAATTATACCATCAGTTGCAGGCGAAAATGCAATTTCCTCTGGCAACGTGGTTACACCTGTTGTAGTTTCTGTAACTGATATTAATACTAATTTTGAAACCTACGAATCTCAGCTTGTTAAAGTTGTTAATGTTGGTTTTTCTTCTGTAGGTAACTTTGCAAACGGAGCAGTTTCTGATTATAGTGATATTGGCAGTGTAGCAGGAACTTTTAGAACAACCTTCTATGATGTTGATTATATTGGTACTGCTATTCCAACAACCCGAGTTACTATTACAGGTATTTTAAATTCACGAACAACTACACAGATTGGTAACCATATTACAGCAAGAGATTTAGCTGATTTTGTGTCGGCTGTTGCTACCGTAACTTCATCTGTTTATACAGTTGATCAGGGTGCGCTAACAATTACCAATATACCATATAGTACAAGCTTAGCTACTTTTAAAGGAAATATAACTCCTGCAACAGGTGCTACATGGAATGTATTTGAAACAGATGGAACAACTCCAGCCACAGTTTTAGATGATACTAAAAAAGTAATTGTAACTGCTGCTGATGGAATAACCAAATCTACTTATACCATTACCCGCAATGCAGCATTAACCAATGCAACCTTAAGCGATCTTAAAGTGGATGGAATAACTCCTCCCGGATTTGCAGCTGGAACATTGAATTATATTATTAATTTGCCTTATAATGCAACTGTAACTCCAACGGTAACTGTTACTACTACTGATGCAAATGCTGATGCAGTAATTGTACCAGCAACCGATATTAAAAGTGCTACTGAAGCAGATCGTACAACCGTAATTACAGTTACTGCCGAAGATGGTACTACCATTTTGGTTTATAATGTAATTTTTAATGTAACACCTGCTCTTACAGGTAAAGCAATATTAACCTATAGTTTTGCCGAGCAAACAGGACCTGCAACTATTGGCGATGGAACAATTGCTGTTGAGGTAAATAATTCAACAGACAGAAGCAATCTTATTGCTACATTTACAATATCTGAAGGTGCTTCAATAGTTGTTGGTGCAACTCCACAGGTTTCGGGAACTACAGCGAACAATTTTACAAGTGCTGTTACTTATACTGTAACCGCACAGGATGCATCTACTAAAGACTGGGTAGTTACTGTAACCAATGCTGTTACATTAAGCACTGCAACCGATATTCTTACATTTAGTGTATTGGGTGTAAATGCTACAGTTAATAGTACAAATCATACTGTTACTGCTGTATTGCCTTATGGTACAGATCGAACATCCTTAGTTGCTTCATATACATTGTCAACTGGTGCCCTTGCATCTATTGGTGTTGTTGATCAGGTAAGTGGTGTTACTGCAAACGATTTTACTAGTCCGGTAGTTTACAGAGTTACAGCCGAAGATGAAACAACATTTGTTGATTGGACTGTTACTATAACTAACGAAGCTCCAAGTGCTGATGCTTCATTAAGTGATTTGAAAGTTGGTGGTACAACAATTGTCGGATTTGCAAGTAGTACATTGGCATACACTTATGAATTGCCTTTTGGAACTACTGCAACACCTACAGTTACTGTTACTACAACCGAAACACATGCTTTGCCTGTTATTACTCCTGCTTCAGATGTTACAAGTGCTGTTGCAGCTAACAGAACCACTACAATAGATGTTACTGCCCAGGATGGTGCTACACTTAAAAACTATACGGTATTATTTAATGTAAATCCCGGAAGTAGTGATTCAAGACTTTACTCAAGTGTTTACAATGTAAATAATACTTACAATGTAATTAATATGGTTCCAATTGGAACATCCTTAGCAACGTTTGAATCTAATATAACCCCGGCTGCCGACGCAACATTTGAGACCTACGAAGGTGATAGCGTTACTGTTGCTACTGATCTTCAGGATGGTTATATTGTTATTTGTACTGCACAAAACGGTGTTGATAATAGAATTTTTACGGTAATATTTGCTGAAGAACATGTTGAAACAGCGCTATACGAAGGATTTAATTATTCTGTTGGAGATACTTTAGGAGTACAAGCAGCGGATTGGAAATTTATTAATTCAGGTGATTCAATCGTTGTAAAATCAGGATCATTGACTTATCCTGGACTTGTAAGTCCAACTGGAAATAGCCTAAGCTTTAGCGGAGGTGGTTTGGATTATTATTTACCATTTGAACCTGTGAATACAGGTACTACTTATGCTTCCTTTATTTTTAAAGTTACTGATCAATCAGCAATGACAAATTTGGATGATGGTGGTTATTTTGCAGCCTTAGCTGATGGTACATCTTCATACGACTCTCGAATTTGGGTTAGACCAAATCCAACTGCTGCAGGCAGTACATTTGATATTGGATTTGGAAATGTTAGTTCAAATCCTCCAACTACTACAACTACTTTTAATGTAGGAGATGAAATATTTGTTGTTTTGAGTTATACAATTGAAACAGGCGTTGTTTCTGCTTGGATTAATCCTAGTAGTGCAGATTTTGGTGGAACTGCACCAACAGCAACTCTTACAAGTACCGATGCAACACCAGCTACAAGCATAAGTAAGTTTTTTATTAGACAGGATTCTCCTGAAGAAACTCCAACTATGGAAATTGATGAAATTAGAATTGGAACTACTTGGGCAGATGTTACTCCTGGTTTAGGAGCAAGTACTGAAGCCGACATTCTTTCATTTGAATTAGCTGAACAATATTCTGAAGCAGTTATTGATACAGCTGCTGCAACTGTTGCAATTGAAGTTCTATTTGGAACCGATGTTACTGCTCTTGTTCCAACTATCGAAGTTTCTACCGGTGCAAATATTATGCCTCCATCTGGTTATGAACAGAATTTCACGGCTCCTGTTGTATATACTGTTACTGCAAGTGATTATTTGACAACAAAAGACTGGACTGTAACAGTTACTGTTAACGCAACAGCTAGTGATGAAGCTGAGATTCTTACATTCGAAATTGCAGATATGGACAGTGTTAATATTAATTTAACTGATACTGTTATTACAGTTTATATGCCAGATGGAACTGATGTTACAACTTTAGCACCAACATATACTATTTCAAGTGGTGCCGTAATCAATTCTCCTTCTGGAACTGTTCAGGATTTCACAACTCCGCTTGTTTATACAGTTACAGCACAAAATTTAACAAACGTTAAGGAATGGGAAGTAACAGTTATTGTTAATGAAATACCACAAGTAAGTATCTCTGATATTCAATATACAACTGTTGCTCCTTATGATAGCCCATATAAAGATCAGTTAATAAAAACCAAAGGTTTGGTGGTAGGCTACAAAACAGGCACATCTACTACTAATTTCTATATCCAGGATGGTGGAAATTCATGGAATGGGGTTTATGTATATGCAAGTACAACTCCGGTTGCTTTAGGTGATAGTGTTCAGATAACAGGTACTGTTGCTGAATATAATGGATTAACAGAGATTAAAAATCTTACAAATCTTACTGTAATTAATTCAGGAAATACAATAACTTCTCCAACTGATATTGAAATTTCTGCTGTATCAGAACAGTATGAAGGAGTATTTGTACGACTTACTAATGTTGAATGTATTACTACACCAAATCAGTATAATGAATGGCAAATAACAGATGGTGTTGATACTATGCTAGTTGATGACCTTTTATTTAATTTCGTTCCAACTGTTGGCGCAATATATTCAATCACTGGTTTAATCGATTATGGTTTTAATGCATTCAGAATTGTTCCAAGAAGTGCAGATGATGTTGTTGAGAATGTTGAACCTCAGATAACAAATGTTACATTAAGTCCAACAAATCCAAAACCAACAGAAGCTGTAACTATTACTGCAACAATTACAGATGATAATACTGCTCCTGAAGTTCTTGAAGTTGCTCTTTATTGGGGTACTGCCGCAGGTTCTGAAACCAACGAAGTAACGTTTACTCAGGTTGGTTTTGGTGATACCTTTACTGGTACAATCCCTGCTCAGACTGTAAGTACTATTTACTATCTGATCGAAGCAATGGACGATGAATGGATTAGCGAATATACCGGATCGTACAGTATTACTACAGGTATTAATGATCCTGCTTCATTTGTTAGTGTTCATATTTATCCAAACCCAAGTAACGGACAGTTTACTATCGAATTAAATGCTCAAAAAGCAGGTAAATTTGATCTGGAGATTGTAAACGTATTGGGTCAGGTAATCTATCAAAAACAAATTGATCAGGATGGTACCCATAAAGATATGATTGATATCAGCGATAAAGCTAAAGGTTTGTACTACATCAGAATTACTGATGGTACATCAACTAAGGTTCAAAAGCTGATGATTAAATAAATCTCTCAAACCAATTATAAAAGCTGCCTCAAAAGGGCAGCTTTTTTTGTAATATAAAGTGTGTTCTATGTAAGAAATTAAAATATATAAGCTTATATCATAATACAAAACCTATTCAAATTACCATAATAATCATTTGGAACGTAATAGAGAAAGCTCCAGCGGAGCTAAATCTTTATAGAAGATAACGTTAATGAAGAAATGCGCACCAATCACTTAGTTCGTTACATGTAAATCATCCATGTGGTGCGCAAAGCACATTAAACATTCAACCTAAGTGCTATTATGTTTTTGTATCATTGCGCGTCAAAAAAGCATAATACCATTGAACGACATATTCCTGACGCGCTGATTTTTGTATCATTTTTTACTATAAAGATTTTGCTCCGCTGGAGCATAAAAAAATATAGAAATAATTTGGGCTTATTCCGAACTCATGTTATTATAAAATTGTCTATTTTTAGATCCAAAGAAATGATTATGCTCGAAAAGTTCCTGCATCAGGCACCATTTGTAAGGTTTGTTATTCCTTTGCTGGCAGGTATTCTTTTAAAAATATACTTTCCCGGATTTGAGGCTCCCTTTTTGTTTGTAATAGCTGCTCTCTGTTCCTTTTTGTTGCTCTTCGAAATTGCCCGGTTAAGTGCACGGAAACATCTAAATTATTTGTTTGGGTTTGTATTTTCACTCGTGCTTTTTTTCACAGGTATATTGCTGGTTCAATCTAAATATGATAACAAAATAAAAATTTCGGAAGAGAATCATACTTACACTGCCGTTATTATCGAAAATCCACAGATAAAAGAGAACTCCGTAAAGGCAATAATTGAAATCACAGGTATTAAAGAAGATTCGAGTTTTAAAAATACAAAAACCAAAGTACTGGCCTATTTCCAGAAAGATTCATCTATTGTAAACCTGAAAATCGGTGATTTGTTTATTGGCCGTAGCCAGATCAATGAAATTAAGCACAGTGGTAATCCCGAGGTATTTAATTATGCCCGGTATATGTTTTTTAAAGAAACCTATTATCAAACCTACCTCAAAGCCGATCAATATTCAGTAATTGACAAAAACAAAGGAAACAGAATCCTCATTTATGCAAATGCTGTAAGACAAAAGCTGCTCGATCAGTACAAGAAACATCATATTTCGGGCGAAAATTATGCTGTTCTTTCGGCTTTAACACTCGGTTATACGAATGATATGAGCCCGGAGATAAAACAGAGTTTTTCTGTATCGGGCGCTATGCATGTGTTATCGGTTTCGGGTTTGCATGTAGGTATCATTTTTTATATCATCAGTCAGCTGCTATTTTTCCTCGAAAAGAAAAAGTACGGACGTATTTTTCGATTCATAATTGTGCTCGCTGTTTTGTTTGGTTATGCTACACTTACCGGTTTGTCGAGTTCTGTAATGCGATCAACACTTATGTTTTCGTTAATGGGTTTCGGAGATCTGTTTCTCCGGACAAAAAACACGTATAACACCATAGCTGCATCGGCGTTTATAATGCTCTTAATTAATCCGTTTAATATAATGGATGTTGGTTTTCAGCTTTCGTATCTTGCAGTGGTGAGTATTGTATTTTTTCAGCCAAGAATTTATTCGTTGTTTCAGTTTTCGAGATTTCTGCCCGATAAAACCTGGCAACTTATATCTGTTTCAATTGCAGCCCAGATTGGAACGTTACCGATTACATTATTTTATTTTCATCAGTTTCCGGTATATTTTATAATTACTAATATCTTTGTTATTCCGCTTTCCAACTTTATAATTGGCTTTGCAGTTATTTTATTGATATTTTCTTTTTCAGGATTAATAGGCGATTTTATTGCATATCTGCTCGATTTACAGCTTGATTTGTTTAATGGTTCAGTAAAGTGGATCGAAAGCCTTCCATTTTCAGCCATTCGGTCTGTTTTTATCACCAACCTCGAAGCGGTAATATTATTTGGCATAATCCTGATCGCATCAATATATCTTATTAAGAGAAAACTCTACATGTTAAAACTTGCGTTTTATATGTCTATTGTTTTTGTTGTTTTTAATACAATCCGCATTTATAATATTCGGCACGAGTCGGGATTAATCGTATATAACATTCCAAAGACCTCAGCCATTGAGTATTATTCAGGAATCAATAATAAACTTTTTATTAATAAAAGTGCCGATGAAGTCGAGAAACTGATTAAGTTTAATTTTCAAATCTTCTGGGATAAACAAGGTATCCAAAACCCGGTGATTGTTAATTCAAAAGAAACCTCTGAAAATAAGCCGTGGAATAGTTATTTCTTTAATAACAAAAGAATTATTCAGATTAACACTGATAAATTGAAAAAGTTTGCTGTTGAATCGCCCATTATCGTTGATTATCTGATTCTATCCGAAAACATAAATATGTCAATCAGCGATTTGCAAAAATACTTCACTTGCAAACAGGTAATTTTTGATTCATCCAACCAGCTATTTCGGGTAAACCAATGGAAAAAGGATTGCGAATTGCTTGGCCAGGCTTATCATTCTGTTTCGCATCAGGGAGCATTCGTTATAAAACAAACCTTTTAAACAGAGTCGTTGTTTTATAAATTGATTTTGATTTTTCAATAAATTAATTAGTCTTTTATGTAACTTTGTAGTTCTTTTCGCAAATTTTTTTTTGAAAAGCAGTTGACTAAACTATACTAAAATGAAAATTATTGTAGCCGGTGCAGGTGAAGTGGGAACTCATCTTGCAAAAATGTTAAGCAGCGAATTCCATGATATTATGGTAATTGATCCCGATGAGGAAAGCCTGAAAACCATCAATGCAAATCTCGATTTAATGACTTTAGTAGGTTCGGCAACTTCGTTTGAATTTTTGCAGGAGGCACAAATAAAAAAAACCGATTTGTTTATTGCTGTAACCCACTCGCAGGAAACAAATATTTTAGCATCCATGATTGCTAAAAAGCTGGGAGCTAAGAAAACAATCGCCAGAATTGATAATTACGAATACATAGAACCTGAAAATATTAATCATTTTATTAGTATGGGGATTGATTATTTGATTTATCCCGAACGTATTGCTGCCCGCGAGATTATAGGTCTTCTGGGTCATGAGGTTTCTGAGTTTGTTGATTTTTCAGGTCAAAAACTCTCGTTATTCGTTCTTAAGCTCGACGAAGGTGCGCCGGTTATTGATAACACACTGATGCAAATTACCAAAGAAAATAAAAATATAGAATTCAGAGCTGTGGCAATTACCCGTAACGGACAAACCATTATTCCTCGTGGCCACGATTCATTTATGGTGAATGATTTGGTTTATGTTGTTACTAATGAGGCTGGTATCGATGATGTTATGAAATATTCAGGTAAAAAGAAACTGGAAGTTAAAGATATCATGATTCTTGGAGGTAGCCGGATAGGTAAACGTATTGCAAAATCACTCGAAGGTCGTTTTAACATCAAATTAATTGAAAAAGACAGGGAAAAAAGTCTAAAACTGGCCGATTACCTCAAAAATACATTGGTAATAAATGGCGATGGCAGTAATATTGAGCTGTTGATGGAAGAAGGCCTACAAAAAATGGATACGTTTATTGCAGTTACAGGTCATTCCGAAACTAACATCCTGTCGTGTGTTCTTGCAAAGAAAATGGGTGTTAAGAAAACTGTTGCCGAAATCGAAAACATCGATTATATCGATCTGGGCGAGAGTATGGGTATCGATACGATTATTAATAAAAAATTAATTACTGCCAGTAAAATATTCAAGTTTACGATGAGCTCTATGATCGAATCCATGAAATGTCTAACCGGTTCAGATGCTGAGGTGCTTGAATTTATTGCTAAAGATGGTGCTCGAATTACTAAGGGAAAATTACGTGATATAGAATTTCCAAAAGATGCGATAGTTGGTGGTTATATCCGCAACCAAAAAGGGTTCATTGCCAAAGGAGATACCCATATTAAGGCCGAAGATCGTGTGGTGGTTTTTGCTCTGCCTTCCGCAATGAAAAAACTCGACAACTTTTTTAATTAGTAATGATTAAAGGCAAAATCATATTTAATATTTTAGGAATGCTTCTTATTATTGAAGGAGTATTTTTACTTTTCTCTACATTAGTTGCCCTTTATTATAATGGATATGATTTATTTCCTTTATTAATATCATCATTTATCTGTATCATTGTTGGCGGATTATCATGGTTTTTCACGCGTAATACAAAGAAAGATATTGGTAAGCGCGAAGGATATGTTATTGTAAGTCTTGTTTGGGTTGTTTTTTCGTTATTCGGAGCTCTTCCTTTTATTATCAGCGGAGCGATTCCATCATATACCGATGCTTTTTTCGAAACCATGTCGGGGTTTACCACTACAGGAGCTTCCATTCTTAATGATATAGAGGCTGTGCCGCATGGATTGCTTTTTTGGCGAAGCCTAACTCAATGGATTGGTGGCATGGGAATGATTGTGCTTTCACTGGCTATTTTACCAATCTTTGGTTTTGGTGGAATGCAACTGTTTTTTGCTGAGGTTCCGGGTCCTACCAACGACAAGTTTCATCCCAGAGTAAATGAAATTGCCCGAAGATTATGGATCATTTATATTGTGCTTACAGCTGCTGAGACAATCCTTTTAAAAATTGGTGGAATGAGTTGGTTTGATGCTGTAAATCACTCGTTTACAACAATGGCTACTGGTGGATATTCCACTAAACAAGATAGTATTGCCTATTTTAATTCGCCTTTTATACATTATACTATTGCTGTATTTATGATTTTAGCCGGAGTAAACTTTACTCTTTTTTATTATGCTATTCATTTAAAATTTAGAAAAGTAGTTAATGATGAGGAGTTTAGATTTTATATCGGATTTTTACTCTTCTTTACAATTGTTATAGCTGGTTATTTGGTTTTACATGATGGAGTAGGACTCGAAAAATCATTCAGGGATGCTTTGTTTCAGGTCTCTTCAATAATGACTACTACTGGATATATTACTGTAAATTATGTATTATGGACTCCGTTTATCCCGATTATTTTATTAGTATTGATGTTTATTGGCGGATCGGCCGGATCTACTGCCGGGAGTATAAAAGTTATTCGTATAAGTCTGCTACTTAAGAATAGCTGGCTCGAACTTAAGCGCATGTTTCATCCAAATGCAATAATTCCGGTACGAATAAACAATAAATCTGTTCCTTCTCAGATCTTATCTAATATGCTGGCATTTGTGGTAATTTATATGCTTATAACCATTATTAGTACTATAATTATGGCATCAATGGGTTATGATCTAAGCACATCACTGAGCGCTGTGGCTACTTCTATTGGTAATATTGGTCCGGGATTAGGACAGGTTGGCCCTGTTGAAAATTTTTCGCATATCCCTGTATTTGGTAAATGGTTTTTAGCTTTTTTAATGATGATCGGACGTCTCGAGATTTTTACCGTATTAATGATTCTTTCTCCGGCTTTCTGGCGCAAATAAGTTAATATTCGAGTAATCCTATGCCTTGCCTGATAATTTCAAACTCATCATCTGTACAATTTACAATGGTTGAGGCTTCGTTGTTGCCAATTCCGCCGTCAATAACGTAATCAACCAGTTTTTCGTATTTTTCATGAATCATTTCAGGATCAGTCATATATTCCGTTTCATCTTCATCGTCGTGCAATGAAGAGGTCATTATAGGATGTCCTAACCGATTTACAATTTCTAAGGCAATTTTGTTATCCGGAATACGGATTCCTACTGTTTTCTTTTTGGTTTTATAAAACTTAGGTACATTATTGCCTGCATTTAAAATAAACGTAAAGGGGCCTGGCAGGTTACGTTTTAGGATTTTAAATGTAGCATTGTTTATATGCGATGTAAATTCAGAAACCTGACTGATATCGGAACAAATAAGCGAGAAATTTTCTTTTAATGCATTTTTGCCTTTTAAACGCACAATCTTATCAAAAGCCTTGGTACTGTTAATATCCCAGCATAACCCATATACCGTGTCTGTTGGGTAAACAACAAGACCGTCGTTTTCGAGAGCTTCGCATACTTTTGCAATCTCTCTCGCATTCGGATTGTCTGGATGAATCTGTAGTAGCATAATTTCTGAAAACAGAAGGCAAATGTAAATAAACTAAAGAAATTAATTACCTAAAACCACAAAATATTGCTATATCCATCAATCAGAAGGATTTCTATTTCAACTTAATGGTTGATTAAGTAAAAAAAACAGAGCTTGAATTAAAATAACAGAAAAAGCTCAATGCAAAAGCTACCCTAATTTTTTTGGCAGAATGCAGTATAACAATCCCAATAAGGAGTCCAAATGTACGACTAAAGCAGTCTTTTATAAACTCAATTAGAGATAACCTTTCCCGATAAATCCGAAAACCCACATGTCTTTTTTGAGTTACACAGAGTTTCTCAAAGTTAGAGCACAAAGTACCACCAAGCTAGGCGAATTATTTCATAGTGAAACTTTGTGAAATACTTTGTGTAACATTGTGTTACTTAAACCTCTTCGATTAAATATACGGATATTAAGAAATATAGGGATGTCGATTATTGCAGAATCGTAAATAAAAAAGAGGCTTTATTTAAAAAGCCTCTTATAAATGATTTATCTGTTTTTATCCGTTAACTTTCTTATAGTCAGCTAAAAATTGGGCTAATCCTATATCGGTTAATGGGTGTTTTAAAAGTCCTAATATTGCACTTAATGGACATGTTGCAACATCAGCACCAGCTTCTAAACATTGTATTATATGCATGGTATGTCGAATCGATGCTGCCAGTACTTCGGTTTCAAATCCATAATAATTATACATATCAACAATTTGTCTGATTAACTCAACACCGTCAGTCGAAATGTCATCTAGTCTACCGATAAAAGGCGATACGTAAGTTGCACCTGCTTTAGCAGCTAACAATGCTTGTCCTACTGAAAATACCAATGTACAGTTTGTTCTTATTCCCTTACTGCTTAAATATTTTATAGCTTTAATGCCATCTTTTATCATTGGTACTTTTACTACAATCTGAGGGTGCAATGCAGCAAGCATTTCGCCTTCTTTTATCATTCCTTCATAGTCGGTTGCTATAACTTCGGCACTCACATCTCCATCAACAATTTCGCAGATGTCTTTATAGTGTTTTAAAATATTGGCTTGTCCTTTAATGCCTTCTTTAGCCATTAACGAAGGGTTGGTAGTAACTCCATCAAGAACGCCTAAGTCTTGTGCTTCTCTTATCTGATCGAGATTTGCTGTATCAATAAAAAATTTCATAGTATGTTATGTGTTAAAGTGTAAACAATTTGGATGCGAAATTAAAGCAAATTTTTGAGGAATAAAACCCGATTGATTATGAATGATTTAATTGACCGCGAAGTTCTTCGTAAATGCCATATTTTCTGCAATATCGGTAAAGCCAGCTGTATTCAATTTCAATGTTTAGATTTTCTTTTATTTTTTGCTGAAGCTGTTCCACTGTTTTTGTTTTTTTGGCAGCCGCCATCCTTTTTATTTTATTTTTAAAGGGAGTTAGTTTTGATTTTCGGCGTTGTGAATAGTTGTATTTTAAAAGCCCCTGGATTCCTCGTTCGAGGTAAATTTTTGTCCAGTCGGCTATCGAGTCTTCATGGATTTTTAATAACTGAATAATGTTTTTATTCTTTTGCCCTTCGTTTTTAAGCAATATACAATAAGCCCTTTTTAAAATATTCTTACGATTCTGATTTTCACGAACAATCCTTTTGAGTTCTGCTTCTTCAGTCTCGCTAAGATTAATTTTGTAACTCATACAAAGATTTTTACTCCAACAAATTACAAAAACACACGATAATTTCCAAAAACAGATGTTAAGTTCCAAACAATGTTGAAATTGTTTAAAAAAGCCAATTTGTTGCCTACCTTTCGACAAGCTCAAGGTGACAACAATTCTTAATTATGTGTGTCAGACTGTCCCTATAACTATCGGGATGTCGAAGTGCTTTTAGTTATTAAATTCTGCTTTACAAACCTCAGTTTCTCCTAATTTTTAAAGTACTATTCTATAAACTTAATTGTTGCATTAGCTTGCGCTGTGGCCATAACGATCATATCGTTTATACAAACATGCTCAGGTCGTGTTAAGCAATATAAAATGGCATCTGCAATATCTTCGCCAATTAATGGAGTAAAACCATGGTAAACCTTATCTGCTCTTTCCTTATCACCTTTAAATCGTACAAGGGAGAACTCAGTTTCTACCATTCCTGGGTGTATTGCGGTAACTTTAATTTTATGTTTTAGTAAATCAATACGCATACCTTTTGAAATCGCATCCACAGCATGTTTTGTTCCGCAATAAACATTGCCATTTTCGTAAACCTCTTTGCCAGCAATTGATCCAATATTAACAATATGTCCTTTTTTTCGTTCAACCATCA
>JAVEZW010000057.1:0-17603 GCA_034002805.1 Bacteroidales bacterium
CATTAAAGGACGGTGAAGTGATAATAATAGAAATTAAGAATAGATAATGGGGCAACATACTCACAACATTGGAAAAATATCCTATCCTTGTGTTCTTTTACCTTGTGGGCTTTTTTCCATGACCGTTGAAGGACATTGCAATTTGTATTCAGGAGAAAAGACCATTGAGCCAAGTATATGAGTACCAAATAATGAGGGGGGTAATTATAATTAAAATCTTTGAAAATACAGGAAATGGGATTATCTTTCTGCAATAGTAAAAATAGGCTTGAAAGGAGATTTGTAAATTTGAAATAATTTTTATAGCATTAAAGCATAGTGGAATAGAAATTCTTAGGGTGTTTCATGTTTGTGGAATTTATCAAGATTATTATTTTTATCTAGATTTCTGACTTTTTTGAAATTATTGTTTATATTGTTATAAAATTTAAAATTGGAGTCGTGATTATGAAAGAATTTAAAGATTATTTAAACGGTGAAGCTACCTACTATGTTACTGGAGCAAATAAGGATAAAAATAATGATAGAATCGAAAAAGTTGAAGTTAGAAAAATTCATTTTCAGAATTTGAATGAATCAGAGACATTTAATCGGGATAGAATTATTTTAATGATTGAGAATAAAACTGCAGAATTTCATACAGCTTTAGGAGATATGTATCTCGTCCGTAATAAGAAAATGACAGAAAAAGATTCTTGGAAAAAAGGAGCTAAAGTTGAAATTGTTTCTGCAAATGGAATAATATATCTTCGTACCGCTGGCAATTATAGTATAGAAGATAATTTAGGTGAGTTACCAGAATTTTAATCAAAAGAATTCATCGAGGTTTACCTCGGGGTCGAGAGGAAAGATAATGAGAGTTAAAAAATAAGTGTTGGAGGTCTAAATGAAGAAATATTTAATGGTTTTATTTACAGTATTTGTGTTTAGTTCTATTTTTTGGTCTTGCGGAAGTGATGACAATACATCTGAACCTACAAATCATCCTCCGACATGTTCGATTACTACACCGGCCAATTATTCAGGTTTTTTAAGCGGTGATACTATTACTGTTAAAGTAAATGCTGAAGATCCCGACGGTGATATTAAAGAAGTCAGATTTTTTCTTGATAGTGTCGGTGTCGCATCGGTTCAGGTCTTCCCCTATAACGCAGAAATAGAAACAAAAGACCTTATTGCCGGGTCCCATATTATAAAAATCGTTGCCGAAGACGATGCAGGTGCAGAGACGGAAATATCTCTTCCGTTTGGCATTAAACCTAAAACCCCTACAAATCTTCAATTAACCCAAAATAATGTTTACACTTACTCTTTGAATTGGACAGACAACTCTAATGATGAGCAAGGATTTAAAATCGAAAGAAAAATTGATGATGGTGTTTATTCTGAGATAGCAATTACAACTTCAAACACTTTCATTGACAGTACTATAAGTAAAAAGGGATTAGGTTCTGTTTATTATCAAGTTAAATCGTTCGCAGATATTTATAATTCAGATTACGCATCAAATAGCTATGCTATTAACTTCCCTGCGCCTTACAATCTTACATACACGAAAGTTAATATTACCACCATCAAACTCGATTGGCTTGAAACCAGTAACGGTGAAGATGGCTTTAAGATTGATAAAAAAGTCGGAGTTTCTGACTGGATTATTGGCTATGCTACTGTCGGCGAAAATATAAAAACATGGACAGACTCCATTGCCGAGATTAATGAAAGTTTGCAATTTAAAGTTTATGGTTACAAAGGCTTGAATACAAGCGGATCAATTGAAACTGCAGTGATTTCAAATCAATTTCCTGCGCCTACCAATTTAAATATTACTCAAACGAGCTTAACAACCGCTACTATTACATTTACAGATAATTGTAAAGGAGAAGATAAGTTCGAAATTGAAAGAAAATTATCAACAGAAACAACTTATACTACAATCGCGAACATTTCAGGCAGTGACACTTCTTCGAAGTCTTGGATAGATTCCACAACTGTACCGAATTTAATTTATGATTATAGAGTAAGAGGCGTGAAAGATTCCGATGCGTCTTTGTATGTAAGCAAACTCGACTTTTTTAATGAATTCAAAGCACCGATTAATTTAAATTATTCCCGATTAGCTTATAATGATATAAAGCTTGATTGGAGTGAATTTAATGACGGAGAACACGGTTTTAAAATTGATTTAAAAATTGGAACATCTGAATGGATTTTGAATTACATAATTTTAGGTGAAAATATAACAAATTGGATTGAGCAAGATATTGACACATCAGAAACATATTACTTTCGAGTATCATCATATTACGATAATATTAACAGCCCTTTAAGCGAAATAATTGAAATATATCCTGTTCCTGACAATATGATATTTATCGAGGGCAGTACTTACAACATGGGCGATATCTATGAAGAAGGTAGCACGACTGAGATACCTGTTCATCAAGTACAATTAAGCAATTTCTATTTAAGTAACACTGAATTGACTCAAGGTGCATGGGCAGAATACATGCCTGGTAAGAATTACGACGCTGGAATAGGTACTTTATACCCAGTGTATTACATTACTTGGTATGAAATAATAAAGTATTGCAATCTGCGAAGTATTGCAGAAGACTTAGATCCATGCTATACAATTGCTAATTCAACAGATCCTTCTGAGTGGGGAGAAGTACCAACAAGTTCAAACGGAACTTGGAATTCAGTCATTTGTAATTGGGATACTAACGGCTATAGGCTGCCGACGGAGGCGGAGTGGGAGTACGCTGCAAGGGGTGGTATTTACTGTGATGATAATTTTAGATTCAGCGGTAGCAATACGCTTGATAGTATAGCATGGTGTTCTTATAATTCTGGTGAATCTTCTCATGAAGTCGCAAAGAAAATTCCAAATCAACTAGATTTATATGATATGACTGGAAATGTTCTGGAGATGTGTTGGGATTTTTATGATTCAAATTATTATCAATATTGTTTCAATCTTGGAATTGTTAATAATCCACACGGACCATCTATTATTTCAAGTCGAATTATGAGGGGAGGTCTTTGGTCTAATGATGAATTTTGGAGTAGAGTTGCTTCTCGATCAGCATTAGGACCTACGAGTTATGGTAAAGGGCCTAGTTGCAGGATTGCTAGAACTAAATAATAATTCTATTAATTTTATTTGTACGAATGAATTAAACTGAGATGAATAATATGTTGACACAAAAAGAAAAATATCATACAGCAATGTCCGGTGAATACCTAGTAGCTGCACATTTACAAAGAATGAATATTACAGCTTCAATTACTTACGGTAATGCAAAAAAAGCGGACATTATAGCTTTATCGGAAGATAATAGAAGATGTGTACTTATAGAAGTGAAAACTTCTTCAAAAGGTAGATGGCCTATTGGGGGCCGAGTGCCAAATCCATCAGATAATCCTTGGATATTTGTACATATGCCTGAGAATATAAATGAACCCGCAGAATTTTTTATAATGAGTCAAAATGAAATTTATTCCGAACTAAAACTTTCTGAAGATGAGTATTTAGAAAGATATAAAATTAAGCATGGTCATGATTATGGAAATAAACCTGGTGTAGCATCAATGAAAAAATCAATAGCAGAAAAATATAAAGATAACTGGTCAACTATATTAAATTTAATAAGATAGGTCATGCTTGCTGACGGAAGATATTGAAAAATATTACTTAGGCTTTAGAGAAAAATCTTTAACTACGGATCGTTACTCATCATTTGATTTTTGTTATAACTATTTTTACCACACCAAGAATTTATTAACCGATACTGAAAAAAGTTGTTTGGTTCTAGGATTTTATCTCGCAAGCTGGGGTATGTATAGAGGTTCAAGCTTTATTTTAGATAAAAGTCTTAAGCATTTAGAAAGCACCATAATATACATAAATGAGCTTAAATTGAATCAGGATTGGGTTTGGGAAATTGATGTCGACAAATATGATAAAACAAACATAGATAAGATAATTGAAATTTATGGCAAGATTAAAAAACAGATGATTGAAGGAAAAAATGCTGATGTCACACTGGTTTCGAAAATTATGCTTGGTGTTTTTGGTTTTGTTCCTGCATTTGATAACAATTTTTCTAGTACTTTTAGAGAAATCTATAAAGGTGATTGTGGCTTCAGAAGCATAAATGTAAAATCTCTCAATTTAATTAAAACATTTTACGATTCAAATAAAGATGTAATTGACTATCTGTCAAATAAAACCAAAACAAAAGATTTTTTAACTGGGGACGAAACCGAACTTTGTTACCCGAAAGCAAAAATTATTGATATGTATGGATTTATGAAAGGTAAAAATAGTGCTGAAAATAATGATAGGAGATTTAAATTAATTCAAACAAATTAGGCTATTACAAAGAAATTGATGTGAATGCGAACAACATAGCTAAATTATTTTCTTTAGAGGGTAAATACTCAATAACAGAAGAAATTCTAAAGGCAATTATTACATTGTATGATTCAGCTAAAATTGAACAATACTTCAAAGAAGACGATTTATTTGATTCGGCTTATCACACGCCAATTACAGGGGAATTTGAATTTTTTATCGCAAGAATTTTATATCATTTATCTAATGTAAAAAAATGCAATTGGAAAATCTTACTTAGGAAACAGGAAAATAAAACAGCACCCGACATCAGATTACTAAAGAATAATAAAACAATTGCGGTTATTGAAATAAAAGCCAAAGCAGGCTGGATGCAATGTTTTTTTTCACCTGAAAGATTAGATTCCGATATAAAGCGATTCGAAAGTCATAAATCTAAGCTTAATCCTCTTGATCTTATAGAGAATCAAAAAAATCAACTCAAGAAATATTACGAAACATTTGAAATCACCAATAGAGATGTTTTTCTTTTATTACCAACCTTTGCTTTAGTACATAGAAAAAAATATACAACTGAATTAACTGGTTATTATGATTATTTTGAACACAATTCTGGTTTGCCTAAAGAGAATTTTATATTGCTATCAGAAAATTTGCACTTAAATCTATCTAAACCCAATCCCAATGGTGAAGGTTTGATGCCAACATCCAATTTCGAAAATTTATTAACGAAATTACTTAAAATTTAACCTTAACGAAAGTCGTAAATTGTTTTATATTTATTCACTTGTAATAGGAGGTAAATTTGAAAAATCAAAACTTTGATAATACCCTTACCGACCTCATCCAAACTTGGGAAAACGAGGTTATTGAGTTCAAAGAAGCGAACGATAATTTTCCGACTTCGGATATCGGGAAGTATTTTTCTGCTCTGTCGAATGAGGCTAACCTGAAAAGCAAAGATCGTGCGTGGCTTGTGTTCGGTGTTCATAATAAAACTCGAAAAATTGTCGGTACTGATTATAGGTTGGAACCGGAAAGGCTTCAGAGTCTTAAGATGCAGATTTCGCAAAGAACAGAGCCGAGTGTTACTTTCCGTAATATTCACGAAGTTTTCACAGATGGGTTGAGGGTGATTTTGTTTGAAATTCCTTCTGCTCCGGTTGGTATTCCTATTTCATGGAACGGTCATTATTATTCTCGCTCGGGTGAGAGTCTAGTTTCTCTCGGTTTGAATAAGCTCGATGAGATCAGAAAGCAGAATTCGGCATCAGATTGGACTGCTAAAGTAGTTGATGAAGCTACGCTTGAACATCTTGATCCGGAGGCTATTGAAAAAGCCCGTGAGGCTTACGGAGAAAAATATTCAAACCGCTTTTCCGAATCAGAAATAAAAAAATGGTCTGTGCCTGTTTTTCTCGACAGGGCAAGGCTGACTATATCGGGCAAGATCACAAGAACGACTTTGATCCTTCTCGGTAAAAAAGAATCGTCGCATTTTCTTCTTCCCTATCCGTCTCAGATCACATGGAAACTTGTTGACAAAGAAAGGGCATACGAACATTTTGCACCGCCTTTTTTATTGAGTACCACCGAGCTTTATCAAAAAATAAGAAATTATCAGATCAGAATTCTGCCTGAAAACAGCCTCATCCCCGTTGAAGTTTCCAAATATAAACAGAGAGTTATTCTTGAAGCTCTGCATAACTGCATAGCTCATCAGGATTATACCAAAAATTCCAGAATTATCGTAACTGAATATGCCGATAAACTTTCTTTTGAGAATGTAGGCAGTTTTTATGAGGGCAATCCTGAAGATTACATTGCAGGGACAAAAACACCGCACAGTTATAGAAATTCATTTCTCGCTCAGGCGATGGCCGAACTAAAAATGATAGACACTTTGGGCTACGGCATTCATGAAATGAATACGGAACAGGCGAAAAGATTTTTCCCGCTGCCTGATTATGATCTATCGGAACCTGGAGTTGTCAAAGTTTCAATTTACGGTAAAATATTTGATCCTGCTTATAGCAACCTGCTCATACAGAATCCCGATCTTGCGTTAGAGGATATCATAGCTCTTGACAGAGTTCAGAAAAAGCTTCCTTTAACGGATGAAATGATAAAAAGGTTGAGGTCAGCTCAGTTGATAGAAGGCCGGAAACCCAACTTTCACATATCGCTGAAAGTCGCGAAAGTGACAGACAAGAAAGTTGATTATATAAAAACCAAAGGTTTTGATGATTCATACTGTAAAGACTTGATACTTGAGTTCATAAAAAAATGGGGTGAAATATCCCGCAAACAAGCTGAAGATCTTCTTTGGGATAAATTGCCTGATATCTTAGATGATAAAGCTAAATTTGTCAAAGTAACAAATCTTTTACAAAGTCTAAGGAAAGAAGGAACAATAGTATTGGGTAAATCGAAAAAATGGAAGATAAATTTATGAGAACTTATGAGAACTTTCATGCGTACATTTTCGCTTCTCATACAGTTTTATAGCTGATTTTAATGAGAAGTTTATGAGAACTTATGTGAACTTTATGAGAAGTTTATGTGAAGTGTACGAGATAATCGTACGGTTGAAATAAGAATAGCAGAGAGATAATCCCTATTGCAGAAAGGTTTGCAGAAAGATAACAACAAGTCAATTCTCGAACCATTGGTACGAGAATTGATAAAAGTCCAACTGATGGGTGGAGAATTAAGATTGGTTGATAGTGAAAGTACCTATTGCAGAAAGATAATCCCATTTTGGAGATTCGGGGTTTGCCTGAGGGTTTCATGTTTGAAGCTGAAAGTTTTAGCTTCTTCCTCGCAGGCTGGTTTAGTAACAGAGTGGAGTACTTGGCTCAATGGAAACGAGTGACAAATTGCAACGACCTTCAACATTAGAAAAATGACACGGCGAGGGGAAATTATTTGCCGCGCTTTTTTCCATGACCGTTAGCGGAAATTAGACTGGTCATGCAAAAACAATTCGTCTGGTTTCAATTCATATAGGCACAAAGATTTTATAGTGAATTGGATTTGAAATAGAAAAAATAGCAAGGTTGACAACAGCTCGGTTAATCAGAAATCTTTATCTTGAAGCTTCGCTTGGACTAGTTGTTACCGGTGCAAATGAAATCTCTCTTCTCTGGTCAGGACAAGGCGTGAATACGCACGAGTTATCGGTTATACCTCCTGCATGAGATGCTTAACTTGTATTTGTCTCGCCTTGTAAGAGATTCCATTTGTTCCCAATGTTGCTCCGGTTGGTCTGGTTAGATTTCTATCTTGGAGTTTTCTGGCTTCTGGCTGTGTGATTGTTTTTGCATAGACTGAGTTCCGCTAACATTGGCAAAATGGCTAATCCCTTGTTATATTTCCCTTGTTCGCTTTTTGCCATGACCGTTAGGGGCAATAGTGATTATAAAAGATTGGGTTATTGAGCTAAGAAGATTTTGGATTAATGTGGTAAAAAATTGAAATTATTATGTTTGAAAAGAATTGATTTGGGATTATCTTTATGTTTGAAAAGAATAGTAAGGCAATATTATTCTATGTTTTATAAATATCAGTTGGAGGTTTTGGTATGAAGAAGTTTATTATGGTTTTTGTAGTTACATTATCACTTGTGTTGATTTTTTGGTCGTGTTCAGATGATGATGGTAGTACAGAACCTATAAACAACTCTCCAAAAATTAATTCGTTAACTTTTTCATCAGATTCTATTCCTATAAATTCGTCCATTACAATTGTTTGCAATGCTTCGGATCAAGATGGTGATTTTCTAAGTTACAGTTGGAGTGCAACTGGTGGTACTTTTAGTGCAAATGAAAACACATCTGAATGGTTTGCTCCTGAAGTTCCAGGTGATTACAGTATAAGTTGCATCGTAAGTGATAGTGATAATAGTGATTCAGAAAGTATATTAGTTACAGTCGTTGAATTAGATAATTATCCACCAACCATAATTTCTTTATCTGCTGCAACAGATTCAATTGCTGTTAATTCTTCAACTACTATTACCTGCAATGCTACTGATCAAGAAAATGATTCTCTAAATTATAGTTGGAGCACAACTGGTGGTACTTTTAGTGCAAATGCAAGCACTGCTGAATGGATTGCTCCGTCAATTCCAGGGAATTATGATGTTACTTGTTCAGTTAGCGATACTTATAATACTGACACAGAGACAATTACTGTTACTGCAATTGTAGTTGACAATTTTCCTCCAACCATAATTTCTTTATCTGCTGTTTCAGATTCTATTGTTGTTAATTCTTCAACTACTATTAATTGTAATGCTACTGACCAAGAAAATGATTCTCTTAGTTACAGTTGGAATGCAACTGGTGGTACTTTTAGTGCAAATGAAAACACTGCTGAATGGTTTGCTCCTTCAAATCCCGGGAATTACAATGTTAACTGTATCGTCAGTGATGGTAAAAATAATGATTCTGAAACTATCACAATTAAAGTGGTTGATATAAGTAACTATCCTCCGACAATAAATTCTTTGATCGCCCTATCCGATTCAATTGCTGTCAATTCTTCAACTGCTATTATTTGCAATGCAACAGATCAAGATGGTGATTCTCTAAGTTATAGTTGGAGCGCAACTGGTGGTTCAATTAGTGGTTATGGCTCAACTATAAATTGGTTTGCACCCGAATTTGAAGGGGATTATAATATTACTTGTACAGCTAACGATGGTAAAGAGATTGATTCTGAATCTATTTTTATTCATGCAATAGGTACATCTCCGATATGTACGATCACTTCTCCTTTAAACAACTCTACTTTCACACTAGGTGAAGACATTACGGTTAAAGTTGATGCTAATGATATAGACGGAACTATAGAAATTGTAAAATTTTATCTAAATAATATTGAAATAGGATCAGACATTTCTTCTCCTTATGAATTAACTTTCCAGACTGACAGTCTTTCATCTGATACGAATACAATTGAAGTGATTGCTATAGATAACCATGGTTATTCTAACTCTGCAACTATTAATTTTAATTTGATATTTACCTATATAAAAACTTTTGCAAGTGGTACCGGAAATTCAATCCAACAAACAACTGATGGTGGTTATATTATAATTGGTACTACTAGCACATATGGTGCTGGAGGTTCAGACATATGGATGATAAAAACAGATAAAACTGGTAATGAACAATGGTCAAATACATTTGGTGGTACAAGTAATGAATATGGCAATTCCGTACAGCAAACTTCTGATGGTGGCTATATTATAACTGGTGAAACATCATCATATGGTGCAGGCCTTAACGACTTATGGTTAATAAAAACTGATCAATATGGGAATAAACAATGGGATAAAACTTTTGGAACAACACAAGGTGATTCTGGCAATTCAGTTTGCCAAACAAATGATGAAGGATTTATTATTGTTGGAAGTAAATCCGTACTTGTTTCAAGTAGTTGGAGTAGAGATTTCTGGTTAATAAAAACAGATAATAGTGGGAATATGATCTGGGAGCAAGCATTCGGTGAATCAAATCATGATTACGGTAGATCTGTAAAACAGACAGACGATGGTGGTTATATCTTAGTAGGATCATTATATAATCATTCAGGATATGGTGATTATGATATTACATTAATAAAAACTGATGATGTTGGTAATTTGATGTGGAGTAAATCATTTGGAACAGATAACGAACATGATTATGGAAGTTCTGTTCAACAAACTACAGATGGTGGTTTCATAGTTATTGGATATGATTATAATGAAAATATTTGGCTGATAAGACTTGATTCTAATCTAAATCAAGTCTGGGATAAAAAATTTGCAACAGGTAGTAGTTTTGGTTACTCAGTTCAACAAACTACAGACAATGGTTTTGTAATTACAGGGAAAACATATTCTGCTGCATCGGGTAGTACAGAAACTTGGTTGATTAAAACTGATAGCAATGGTAACGAGCAGTGGGATAAAATTTTCTTTCTTGGTACAAGTAATGAATCTGGGAATTCTGTTCAACAAACTTCTGATAATGGCTATGTAATAACTGGTTTTACAGGTGGTGATTTACTTTTAATTAAGACTGATTCCTATGGTAATACTAAATAAAAATATTCAAAAAATATATAGGTACTAGTATGAAAACAATTACATTCACAATAATATTTTTTTTCATTCTAATTTATGCTCAAAAAGATTCTTCAATTAATACAGCCATTGGGAATGAAACAATAAAATTGGATACAATATCAACATACTCCTCCTCTTCCTCACATAGTGCTAGTAATCTTGATACGTTAAACCAAAAAGGTAAAGAATCAGACAATTCTTATATTGATTTGATTATTAAATATTTTACTTTGCTAGGTTCTGTATTAGGAATTTTTGCCTTCCTTCAAAATGTTTTATCACCAAGATTTATTTCAAATAAAGAAAAATGGAAAGAATTAACCAATCATATTAATGAGATAGATTTAACGAACATATGCTTAGGAATTGAAAGCGGTAATTATATTGACAATGAAAATTTATATAGGATTGACACTCTCATTGATTTTATTGATAATAATCATGAAATAATTCAATTTAAATCTTTATTTAAGAACAAATACAAAAAACAATTTCTCGAACTTAAAAAAACATATATAAGATTAAGAGATATCGTCCAAGTGCCTTTATGGGATATTAACGGTAGTAGATGGATGCCAAACAAAAAAGAATATTTTATAACTGGACATTCTCGCGAAAATGACATGAAATATAGAAATGATTTAGCTAAAGTATATGATATTGCAAAAGAAATGGAAATTATATTTAAAAACATTGGCAAACTTGCAAACAAAGATTTAATTGACATATTACTTTTTAAGTAGAAATAGTAAATACACAAAATTAACAAAATCACTTAATTATTATGGAATTAAAAAAAATATTAGGCAAAATTCATGAAGAACAACTAGAAACATTTAGTACAATTTCTGAATTTCGTCAAAGAAAACACACCAAAATTCTACCTATTAAACATCGTGGTTTATATTGGATTTGGGCAAAGCTCTCATATGCAGAATTGAAAGAAATAAAAAATAAACCCAATTCAAAAGAAGTTCCTATTGCTAAGCTCGTAGATCTTAGATTTAATTTAAAGAATATCTGTAATATTTTCAATGGTGACTATAAAATCATTTATAATGGAATAGGTGGATACAATAAAACTCCTGCTTCATTTGGTTTACGTGAAAGAATCAATCAGGAATTAAATTGCAATGATTATCGTACTGGGACATTGAATTTATTAAACAGAAATGTACATCATGAAGTAAATAATTGGGCTATTAGCTTTTTCGACTTTGATGATGAAAATAATTATGACATAATCAATTGTTTTAACACTCAAGAACCTTATATTGACTATGCGAATATTATTGAAACTAATTGGAGAATTGAGTATGGTTTTCCTATACTTAATAGATACTAAATTATAATTAATTTATTGAGACACATCATGACAAACAAAATCACCATACCCAAAGAACAAATTTCATTCATAACTGAAATCAAAGACAAAGTTCGTTCTGCTCAGTACGAAGCAATGAAATTTGTCAACACTTCTTTAATTGACCTTTACTGGTATATTGGAAAATCTATATCTGAAAAACAGAATGAAAGTTGGGGTGAATCAGTTGTTCCTACCCTCTCAAAAGAACTTCAGGAAGAATTCCCTGGTACTACTGGGTTTTCTGTTGCCAACCTTTGGTTGATGGCTCAATTTTATAACGAATACAGCACAAATGAAATTCTCGAACCATTGGTACGAGAAATTAGCTGGTCAAAAAATATAGCCATAATGAAGAAGTGTAAAGATGTTCAAGAAAGACGATTTTATATTCTTACAACAAAGAAATTTGGCTGGACTAAAAGCGTTTTGACTCACCAAATAGAAAATAAGTCTTACGAAAAGTACCTTTTGAATCAGACCAATTATGATGAAGTATTACCTGACCATCTGAAGAACCAAGCTGTTTTATCGGTAAAGGATCAGTATAATTTTGAACTCCTTGATTTAGCAGATGAACATAGTGAAAGAGAACTTGAAACTTCAATAATCAAAAACATCAGAGCATTTTTAATGCAAATGGGTAGCGACTATACATTTGTCGGCAATCAGTATCGAGTAGAAGTTGACGGCAAAGAATATTTTATAGATCTTCTATTGTATCACAGACAGCTTAAAAGTTTAATTGCTGTCGAACTTAAAATTGGAGATTTTAAACCAGAATATAAAGGTAAAATGGAGTTCTATCTATCAGTTCTCAATGACAAAATCAAACATCCAGATGAAAATGATGCTATCGGAATAATCATATGCAAATCTAAAAGCAGAACAATAGTTGAATACTCTTTGAAATCAAGTACAATGCCGATCGGAGTTTCAACTTATAGTTTAACCGCAAAACTTCCACCTGAATATGAAAATCTCCTACCTTCACCCGAAGAGATAAATGAAAAAATCAACCGTATAGAATAACCATTGAAAGATAATCCCAAATCAATTCTCGAACCACAGGTACGAGATTTTAAAAGACTCCGGTCCGTAGCAAATCTTACTTTGTAATACGAGGTGTTAATGCATCAAATAGTAGGAATAAATAGTAATAGCTCAATAACCCGATGAGAGATAATCACTACAGACCCCTAACATTGGCAAAAACCATGCAGGGGAATAATATTGCACGGATTTTTTGCCATGACCGTTATGCTCAAGTGTTTTTTTGTTTAGAAATAAGTCGTATTTTTATTCGTTGAAATCAAAAATGTATTTAGTACCTAATTCAAAAGTTAGTACCGTTGAGTCAGGATTATCGTAAATTAAACTTGTGCTATTGATTGATCCGTACACTAACCAGGATTTGTTCGGATAAAATCTAAAAATTCCTGTAAATTTTAAAAAGGTAAAAGAATCAGTATTTTCATTTAATTCAGAATCCTCAGGGTCAGCATTTTCTGGAAAAGTTAAAACTTCATAACTGTAATATTCTATACTATTGAGAAAAGAAATGTTAAAACGATTATTCAAGTCTGTATTATATTCTAATTGAGATTCTACTTTATTATTATCGTAATCTTTGTCTTTTTCTTTAAAATATTCATAACTAAGACCGAATTTTATATTAGAATTGTCTGTTAGAAAAAATGCGTGACATGCTTCAGCACCATAAATGATTGGAAAGTCACCAAATTTTGTATCATTACTCCAACTCCGCAATCCAGGCTTGTCTTGTTTAGTTCCTATATCTACCCGTATTATATCATCTCTCTCATCTCTCGAATATGAGAAATACAATCCTGTTTTAAGTCTAAGTGATAAAGTGCTGCCCTTTTCAAATCTTCTCCATGGGGTTAGTTTTTTAATATTATAGATTTTGTTATCAAAGCCTAACCTCGCTAAAATATCATATGAATAAAGTTCTTTCTCTACTTCACTTTTAAATTTAAATGTCCTGCCAGTTCCATCAGGATACAAGGGTGAAGTTTCATCAATCGGGTCTGTTTCATACGAATCTGACATAATTTTATGTTTTAAAGGTGTGGAGATATAAACATAGTAATTATTCAAGTTTAATGAAATTGCGGGGTTAAATTTGATGAAAAAACTTCTACTTTCGTAGCTTGAAAAATAACTGTTATTTCTGATGCTATACATAAAAAGTAAATCGCTATAGGAAGAATAGTCACTTTCAAAATCATATTCGCGATCATAATCATTTTTTGTTTTGTATTTATATTTCGCAACAAAATTCAAACCGAATCTGAATATTTCAGTTTCTTTATTATATCCATATTCTATCTCAGGTATTACAAGTGAGTAATATTTATTTTCAGATTCTCTATCGTCAATGTAATATTTCCCGTAAATCTTAAATGAGAGAAAATTTGTATTCCTTTCTGAATTTAAAAGTGAATCCGGAGTTGAGTCTTTTTTGATTTGTTCCCAATTGAACAATACTATCTTATCTTTTTTCAATTCTTGATCTATTTCTAATCGTACAGTTTTACTATACAACAAATTTTCAGTTAAAGTGAATTTCTCTTTCTCTGATTTATAGCCGTTTTTGCTTACTATCAATTCATACTTACCTAGAGCCAGATTCGAAAATGTAATATTTCCTCGGCTTGTATATTTATATCCATCTTTGCCTTTCAATTCTACATCTGCATCTATTGGCTCAGTTATGATTTGAACTGAACCTGCTTTCTGAATATCAAACTGAACAACAGGATTTATGTTACCTGCATTTAAAATAACAGTTTCGGTACTATCTTCTTGAGCTGTGACACAACTTGCAATTACAATTAAAAATAAAAATACTATTCTTTTCACATCAGTTCCTCGTGTTTACTGTCTTGGAAAAATAAGGTTTTTTTGCATAAATCGCAAAATATTTAAATAAATGCGAAAAAAACACCTAAGCATAACATTGGCTACATGACACTGACTGGTTTTTACGACTTGTGTGGTGCTTTTAGCCATGACCGTTGTTGGAAATTGCAACTTTCTGGTACTATAGAGTTATTTTAAATATATCATTCTTTTACTAGCAACAAGATTATTATCTATGCTCAATCTGTATGTATAAGTTCCACTGGGTAGATTTTCGGGTTGGAAATTTACTTCGTAATTTCCTCTTCTCTGTTTACATGAGACCAATTTGATCACTTCTTTCCCTGTGTTATCATATACAATTAACTTGATGTCTGAATTACTTGAAAGTGAATATTTTATTTTTGTTTCAGGATTGAAGGGGTTTGGGTAATTCTGGTGTAACTCAAAGCTATTGATTGGATAAGAATAATTTATATCGGTATAATTCCCATCCTGATCGAATTTACAAATCCAAACATCATTAAATTTTTTTCCTACAGCAAGACATCCTCCATCATCAGTTGGTACGAGAGAAGTACAACCGAAATCTTTTGTCCAAATGATATTTCCATCATCGTTAACCTTGTATGTATTTGAGCTACTTGAAATAAAGTAATTCCCATCAGCTGATTTTACAACGCATTTAGAATATCCCTCTAAATCTTTCTCCCATATGATATTTAAATCTTGATCTATTTTCATTATTTTGTTACTTGAATAAACTATAAAACTACCGTTAAATCCTGCTTCAATTCCTGACTCATCCATAGAGTCACCAAACTCAATTCCGCCTTTTACCATTAATGAATCATCGAATTTTACAATATGCTGTGATTCAGGAATATCTAAACCTGCCCTGCTCATAGCAACCAAATAATCCCCTTCTTCTGTTAGAATCATATCATGCATCGCTTCATAATAATATTTCTCTTTCGTAAAAATCGATGAAGAAGTGAATTCTAGATCGCCATATTTATTATATTTATCAATCCAACTATAGCTTGCATCAAATCCTTCAAGTTTTCTTACGATCACAGCACATCCGCTGTCAGGTGTGCATAGTATAGAACTGGTTCCAATTCCCAATGACGGCATATTCGTATAAGTCTTTGTCCAAATTTCATCGTATGTAACAGTTCTTTTTGAGAGATAGGCTGTTTGCCCCAATCCTCCCTGGTCAATTCCTGTAGCTGTAAATAGGTCACCTGATGGATTGAAAGCCAAATCGTTGATGTAATGATTTAATACTGAATCTCCAATAGTTTTCGTCCAAAGAGAATCACCATTCTCGTCAATAGCTATAAGCCAAATCATGTTATTAAAACCATATGCATCTAGTATTTTACTGGCATTAATTAGATAATTTCCATCAGGCATATTAATTATCTGCTTTGCACCTTCATTTCCATCAGTACCGTATCGTCTTTCCCACGTATCAATAGTCTGAGAAAATACTTGGCTCAAGATGAATAATAACAATACAATAACGCTTTTCATACCCAACCTCCTTCAATCTTATCTATTCACACCTTATGATACTTTCAAGTAAATTCAGTAAAAAATGGTAGTTTGTCAAGTTAATTAATTATATATTTAATGTTGGACTAGAATTCTTGGAAAGTTGCAACAAACCAACAACATTGGAAAAATGACTTGACCCGAGTGATGTTTTATCTTGTGAGCTTTTTTCCATGACCGTTAGCAGAAATCGCAAGACATTTTAAGAATTTAGCCGTTTGAGGTTCAACATGATAAGATACATAATAATTTTATTGACATTCTTCCCGACAGTTACATTTTCCGAAATCGTTACATTGAACGATGCAATCAATGTTGCAATCAACTATTACAGAGGTAATATTGTACCTGAACAGTTTAACAAAAAAATTATCACCGATTATGTCAAGGCTATTAATCCTGAATCTATACAATACAAAATAGACTCACTTGTTATAGAAGATATAACTGTAAGTTACTATTTTAATTTCAAACCAACAGGAGTTCTTATAATTAGTAAAAATCTTGCTTTTGAACAACCACACTGGTTTGCTATAGAAGGTCATGCTGATTTAAAACAATTTGAAATTACACACAGAGGTATCAATGGAAATATTTCCACATTCTCGATTGATAAAAGCAGAAGTAATTTTTCATATAATTCTAGAACCCAAAAACCAAAAAAAGAAGCCGTTGAGAAGTGGAATAGGTATAAAATAAATCCTAATGATTTTAATCCGGAAATAACCAATAAAGGAAAAGTAAGTTTTCAGAATGTTAGAAATGTTGCAATAAATTATTATCGTCAAAATACCGCACCTAATCAATATCATAAAGGCATAATTTCTGATTATAATGAAGCCATTAGGTTAAAAAATATCAAATACGAAGTCGACTCACTAGTCATCGAAAATAAAACAGTATGTTATTATTTTAATTTTAAACCCAAAGGGACTATTGAAGTTAATGCTGTTTATTCAATCGAGCCAGTTTCAGGATGGTCAGAGGAAGGTAATATAAATATTAAACAGGCTTATCTTCACCGTAATGACCCGGGTGTTATATCATTGATTCAATTCGATACAAGTAATCGTCGTTATCAAAAATATAACGATTTACCAACTTATGAGATTATGTTGAAATGGAATGAATATCAAGTTGATCCAAAGATATTTAAATTAGAAAATAATGGCGCAGATGTCACTCCTGATGGAGGTAATCTCGATTATAATGACTCTAGAGAATGAACGGCTAAATTGGAGATTCGAGAGATGTCTTGCGACAACTGCTAACATTGGAAAAATGACTTGACTTGTGTTATATTTAGACTAGTGAGCTTT
>JAVEZW010000058.1:0-17537 GCA_034002805.1 Bacteroidales bacterium
TTTTCTAACCAATTAAATCAATTTAACCCTTATTATTATAAATTCATTTTGTTAAATGGTCAATAATGAGTATAAATTTTTTATTTTTACAATAGATTTTATAAACTTAACTATTTTTATTAAAAATACATAAGAAATAATCATTATTTTAAACGCTCATATACTTTGCTTATGAAACAATTATTAACCGTATTATTTATAATTATCTCAGGACTCTTGGTTGCTCAAACAAATGATAATTTATCAAGTGCACAGCTCGAAATCAAGAAGAAGGCTCAGTTGCTTTATAACGAAGGAGTTAAGCTAATCGAATCGGATGATTATACCAAAGCTCATTTAAAGTTTGATGAGGCGCTTTTTATTCTTCCCGAATTTGAACTCCCATATCTCGAAAGAGGAAAGATAAAAATCAGAAATAGTCAGTTTGATCTTGCTAAAAAAGATATAAATATAGCTATAGAACTTAATGATCAACTTGCCGAAGCGTATTATTGTATGGGGTTTTTAGAATATATCGATAAAAATTTTAAATCAGCTTACAGCAATTTAAATAAAGCAATTCAAAAAGGTTTTGTAAACCCCGAAGCATATTATTACAGAGGTTTGGTAAACTTTGTATTAGAGGATTATACCAACGCAATGATTGATTTTACCATGGCTATTGATAAAAATCCCAATTTTACCTATGCATTTCACGAAAGAGCAAGCTCAAAAAAAATGTTAAATGATTATCAGGGAGCCATAAATGATTATAGTCAGGTTCTTAAACTGAATCCTGAATTAATTACTGCTTTTGATAATATGGGTAGCTGTAAAATTAAGTTAGGTGATTATAAAGGAGCAATAGATGACTATTCAAAAGCGATTCAACTAAATCCAAATTATTATTTGTCTATTAATAACCGGGGAATTGCCTATTACCAGATGGCTAATTATGAGGCCGCAATGAATGATTTTAGCAAAGTAATCGAAATAAAAAAGGATTATCCTGAAGCATATAATAATTTGGGAATTACCAATGTTAAAATGCAAAATTATATTACTGCAGTTAAAAACTTAACTAAAGCGATTGAACTTAACCCAAAATATGCCGAAGCATTTCTTAACAGAGGCTATGCGCAGGAGTTTTTAGGTAAATTTAATGAAGCTTGTGCCGATTGGAAAAAAGCCAAAGAGCTTGGTCTGAATGATGCTGAGAAGTATATGAATGAATGTGAATAATTAAAACAGATATCCATGAAATTTATAAAAATTAATGTTTTAATCTTTCTGGTTGTTGCTAATCTTGGATTTTACTCAATAGCACAGGAAAATATTGAAATCAAAAAAAGTGATTTTAATATCGAACATAAAGAAACTGGTTTTGAGGAGGCCTGGGATGATGCCAAAAAAGGAGATAAGCTTTATGAGCAAGGTATTGGCGCATTACCCGATGCACTTGATTTTTATCTCAGAGCCTACAAATATAACTCCGATTGTGCTGCATTAAATTATAAAATAGGTGTTTGTTACCTTGTTTCTGATAAGTTTAAAAACTCAACTGAATTTTTGCTTAAAGCATTTAATAAAAACGATAAAATAGCTCAGGACATTCATTTATTATTAGGCCGTTCTTATCAGCTAAATTTAGATTTTGATAAAGCAATTAATCATTATAAAGCATATTATGCATTGTTTACTGAGAATAACCTGGACGAAATTAAAGCAAACGTTGATAAACTGATAAAAGAATGTAAATATGGAAAAGATTTAGTTAGTAATCCTGCAAGAGTTATAATTACAAATATTGGTGAAAGGGTTAATTCAAAATACGATGATTATAATCCAGTGTTACATCCAAATCAAAATCAAATCTATTTTACATCAAGAAGGCCAATAGATGAGAAAGATAAGAGATATGATGAGGATTACAAATATTTTGAGAATATTTTTGTTTCAGAGCAAAGTTCAGATTTATGGTTGTCAGCTAAATTAGTTGAGGATAGAATCGATTCAAAAAATAATGAGTCTGTGCTTGCTTTCTCTGCTGATGGTAATAAAATATTTGTTTATAATGGCAAAGAAGATGGAGGCGAAATTCTTGTTAGCGAGCTAAAAGAAGGTGGCTGGAAATCACCTGGTAAAGTACCTGGTAAAATTTCTAGTAAATATGCCGAAACTACTATGGCCATTAGTAAGGATGGTAGGGAGATGTATATCGTTTCCGACAGGCCTGAATCGACCTTGGGAGGAATGGATATCTACTATAGCGTGTTAAATGAAAACGAAAAGTGGTCGGAACCATTTAACCTTGGACCAAAGATTAATACTCAGTTTAATGAAGAAGGTGTTTTTCTTAGTCCTAAAGGCGACAAACTTTATTTTAGCTCCAAAGGACATAACTCAATGGGTGGATACGATGTTTTTGTATCTGAAAAAGACTCAGAGGGTAATTGGGGCGAACCAAAAAATCTTGGTTATCCAATAAATACCCCAAATGACGAGGTTTTCTTTAAGATTGAGGAAAACGAAAAGCAAGCATATTACTCTTCAATTCGCGAAAATGGTGTTGGTGCGTTGGATATTTACAAAATAGTTTTTTTGGGTGAAGAAAAGGAGCTTAAAATGGGTGCTAAGAACGAACTGCTTGCATGGAATTATAAACCTGATTATAGTTTGTTCTACTCTAAACCAATAGAGCTGAAAATGGATACCGCACTTTATATGGTTGGTTTGATTACTGATTCAAAATCTGGAAATCCTATTTCTGCAAAAATAGAAGTAATTGATATGGAGCAAAGCAAAATAGTTTCGACTGGTATATCTGATTCGTTGGGAAATTATAAAGTAAAAATAAATCAACATAAAGATTATGGAGTTGAAATAACTGCAAAAGAGTATTTATTTTATGTTAAACTGGTTTCATTAAAAGATAAGCAGATTATTGAAAGTAAAATTCAGGCAAATTTTCAATTAGATAAAGTGGAGGTTGGAGCAAAAGTAATTTTAAATAATATATTCTTCGAAACCAACAAAGCTACACTAAAATCGGAGTCGTATGCTGAGCTGGAACGTGTTCTTAAGTTATTAACAGATAATGCTACGATCCGACTCGAAATTTCTGGACATACCGATAATATTGGTGGATATCAGGCAAACCTTAAACTATCCGAATCGCGGGCAAAAAGTGTAGTTGAATATCTAATTGGTAGAGGTATTGAAAAATCAAGACTCGAATACAAAGGCTATTCATTCAATCAGCCAGTTGCTGATAATTCTACTCCCGATGGTCGAGCTCAAAACCGAAGGGTTGAGTTTAAAGTTCTTAGCAAGTAAATTGTTTGTTAATTCAATAGTATCAAAGGGTAACTTATAATAGTTGCCCTTTTTTATATTAATTATTGTATGTAAAACATAATTTTTATTTTTAAAAAATAGTAGCTTTGTGGCACATTTATAAAATCTTCTAAATTATTATATAATGAAAAGTACAGCATTTACTAAGTATCATATTGAACTGGGAGCAAAAATGCATGAATTTGCAGGTTACAATATGCCAATTGAATATAGTGGAATAAACGATGAACACATGACTGTTCGAGAGAAAGTTGGTGTTTTCGACGTATCTCACATGGGAGAGTTCTGGGTTAAAGGTCCTAAAGCTTTTGCATTGGTACAAAAAATTACTTCAAACAATGTGGCCGAGTTATTTAACGGTAAAGTTCAGTATTCATGTTTTCCAAACGGACAGGGTGGTATCGTTGATGATTTATTAGTTTATAAATTTGACGATGTAACCTATTTATTAGTGGTTAATGCTGCTAATATTGACAAAGATTGGGCATGGGTTACTAAACATGCTAAAGAAATGGGTATGGAAATTGGTAAAGAAGTTTGCAATGCTTCCGACGAAATTGCTCAGCTTGCGGTTCAAGGTCCATTGGCTCTTAAAGCAATGCAGAAACTTACCAACGCAAATGTGGTTGATATGGAATATTATACATTCCAAAAATGTGATTTTGCAGGAATAAAAGATGTTCTTTTCTCAACTACTGGTTATACCGGTTCAGGTGGTTGCGAGATTTATGTTGATAACAAAGACGCTGATAAACTTTGGAAAGCTGTATTTGAAGCAGGTGCTGAGTTTGGAATAAAACCTATTGGATTAGGCGCTCGTGATACTTTACGTCTTGAATCAGGTTTTTGTTTGTATGGTAACGATATTAACGACCTAACATCAGCTATAGAGGCTGGTTTAGGGTGGATTACCAAATTTGTTGATGGAAACGATTTTATCGATCGCGAAAAGTGGGAAAAGATTAAAAACGAAAATTTGGGTGATCGGTTAAAAGGATTTATCATGATTGATAGAGGCATTCCTCGTCAGCATTACAAAGTGTACGATGCTCAGGATAATGAAATTGGCGAAATTACTTCAGGAACACAGTCTCCAATATTAAAACAAGGATGTGGAATGGCTTATCTTAAAAAAGGTTTCTGGAAAGAAGGAACAGAAATTTTTATCGGTATCCGCGATAAAAAACTAAAAGCAAAAGTGGCTCGTCCACCATTTCATCTGAATAAATAGAACAGAATTATAACCCCACCATATTTTGAGTGGGGTTTTTTATTAATGCTAAATATAAATAACAGAGCCTTTTAATCTCGCTAGTTTTATTTATACAATTATTTTATTATTTTAGATTATTATCAACAACGAGCTGCATGAGAAAAATCCAGGTATGTCTTATTCCATCATTATTTAAACTATATGACCAAAAAGATAAGGTTATTGTTATTGTCGATATATTCAGAGCTACATCCATTATTTGTACTATGTTTATGAATGGTGCTTCAAAGGTTATTCCTGTTGAAAGTCTTGAAATTGCCAAAAGATATAAGGACAAAGGTTTTTTAGTTGCTGCAGAACGTAATGGCAAAAAGATTGATTTTGCTGATTTTGGAAACTCTCCGTTTGAGTTTACTCTAGAAAAAATTCAAGATAAAACAATTGTGTATAGCACTACCAATGGAACCCAAACTATTAATTTGTGTAATAATAATGAAGTTGTGCTAATTGGTTCATTTTTAAATATATCAGCACTTGCTAATTATCTAATCAATCTTAAAAAAGATGTAATTATTTTATGTTCCGGATGGGAAGGTGATTTTTGTTTAGAGGATATGGTTTTTGCAGGTGCATTATCCGAAAAACTTATTAAATCTCAGCAATTTTGTTTGTATAACGATGCTGCAGTAATTTCAATGGATAATTGGAGTTTTGCAAAATCGAATATTGAGAATTACTTAAAAAAATCATTCCAATATAAAAGATTGGAGAAACTTGGTATGGTAGAAATAATCAGATATTGCCTGACTTTGGATGAAACAGAAGTTATCCCTGTTTATATTGATAATTGTCTGGTTTTAAAGTAAAATGAGTTAGATTTTTTAATCATTTTTAGATTTTGTACCTTTACTAATTATTAAAAGATGTTTCACATCATATCTTTTGATATTTTTAATCAAGAATAATTTTGCATCTTGCAGTCAAATTCAATAATAGTTAACAAATTTTAAAACCATATTATTATGAGAAAACATATTTTTAATGCTGGTCCTTGCAAATTATCAGATCCTGCTTTAAAAAATACAGCAGAAGCAGTTCTTGATCTTAACGGAATTGGTCAGTCAATCCTCGAAGTTTCACATCGTAGTAAAGATTTTGAAGCTATATTAAACGAAACAGTAGCTTTAATGAAAGAATTATTAAATATCCCTGAAGGATATTCTGTATTGTTTTTAGGAGGTGGAGCAAGTATGCAGTTTTGCATGATTCCTTATAATTTCTTAAAAAAGAAAGCTTTCTACTTAAATACCGGAACCTGGTCAACCGCTGCAATAAAAGAAGCCAAATTATGGGGCGAAGTTGAAGTAGTTTCATCTGAAGATAAAAAATTTACATACATCCCTAAAGGTTATAAAATTCCTGCTGATGTTGATTATGTTCATATCACAAGTAATAATACAATTCGTGGTACAGAAATTTTCGAAGATTATGATTTTGGAAAACCACTTATCGCCGATGTTTCATCAGATTTCTTAAGTCGTCCGATCGATGTTTCTAAATATGTGATGATTTATGGTGGTGCTCAGAAGAACTTAGGCCCAGCCGGAGTTACTTTTGTTATTATTAAAAACGATTACTTAAACAACGTTGTTGCCGATCGTAAAATTCCTACCATGTTGCAGTATAAAACACATATTGATGGTGGCTCAATGTACAATACACCTCCTTGTGTTAACATTTTTACTGTTCGCGAAACTCTAAAATGGGTTAAATCTTTGGGCGGTGTAAAAGCTATGGATAAATTGGCTAATGATAGAGCAAATCTTTTATATGGAGCAATCGATAGCAGTAAAATGTTTGTTTGCCCTGTTGTTAAAGAAGATCGTTCACGTATGAATATTGTTTTTGTTATGAAAGATCAGTACAAAGACAAAGAAGATGATTTTATTGCTTTTGCAAAATCTAAAAACTGTATTGGAATTAAAGGTCACCGTTCAGTTGGTGGTTTCCGCGCTTCTACTTACAATGCATGTACAATGGAAGATGTTCAGGCTTTAGTAAATGCAATGAAAGAATACGAAGCCAAAAACGCTTAATAGTATAAAAATAATTTAAAAATAGACTCAAAGCTTTAAGCCTTGAGTCTTTTTGCTAAAAATTAAAAACAATTAACCATGAAAAAAGTACTAGTTGCAACCGATAAACCATTTGCTAAAGTAGCAGTGGACGGAATCAGACAAGTTGTTGAAAAAGCTGGATATCAGCTAGTTTTATTGGAAAAATATACAGCTCAATCCGACTTTATAAATGCTGTTGCCGATATTGATGCTGTTATTATACGAAGCGATAAAGCCGACAAGGATGTTATCGAAGCAGGTAAGAATCTTAAAATAGTTGTTCGTGCAGGGGCAGGATATGATAATATTGATTTAGCTGCATGTACTGCAAAAGGTGTTGTTGCTATGAATACTCCAGGCCAGAACTCGAATGCAGTTGCCGAATTGGCATTAGGAATGATGGTATATCAGGCACGTAAGCAGTTCAATGGTGGCTCAGGTAGTGAATTATCTGGTAAAACACTTGGTATTCATGCTTATGGTAATGTTGGTAAACTGGTTGCTAAAATTGCTAAAGGTTTCGGAATGGAGGTTTATGCTTTCGATCCATTTGTTAACAAAGCTGATATAGAAAAAGATGGCGTAAAAGTAGTTGCTACAGTTGAAGAACTGTACAAAAAATGCCAGTATATATCATTGCATATTCCTGCAAATGATAAAACTAAAAAATCGATCAATCATGCTCTTCTTTCATCAATGCCAAAAGGTGCAGTTCTTGTAAATACTGCCCGTAAAGAGGTTATTAACGAGGATGAACTTCTGAAATTAATGGAGGAAAGACCAGATTTTCAGTATGTGTCTGATATCGAGCCTGATTGCAAAGCAGTTTTCGAAGAAAAATATAAAGGACGATTCTACTTTACACCTAAGAAAATGGGTGCTCAGACCGAAGAAGCTAATATTAATGCAGGTATTGCTGCTGCAAAACAAATAGTTGATTTCTTCGAAAAAGGAGATATTCGTTTTAAAGTAAATAAATAGTATTTTTGCAACGAAATTAATAAAAAAAATTACCCGCCTGAGGAATACCCGGGCGGGCAATTTTTATAAATGAAAAATTAATATTAAACTTTTAACTTATAACTTTAAACTAATTTAAGATGGCAATAGTAAAACCATTTAAAGGATTACGACCTCCAAAGGAGATTTCAAAAGATTTGGCATGTTTGCCCTATGATGTTATGAATAGTGATGAAGCTGCTGTAATGGCAAAAGGAAAAGATTGCTCCTTGTTACATATCACTAAAGCTGAGATAGATTGTACTGCTGGAACAGATGTTCATTCAGAAACTGTTTATAATAAGGCTGTTGAAAATTTTAAACTGTTTCAACAAAAAGGTTGGCTGGTTGAGGACAAGGAAGCCAAGTTTTATATTTATGCACAAACCATGAATGGCCGAACACAATACGGTATTGTAGGTTGTGCTGCCTGTGATGATTATCATAATGGAATAATTAAAAAACACGAATTAACCAGACCAGATAAGGAAGAAGACCGAATGATTCTTACTCGTTATACTGATGCTAACATCGAACCTGTTTTCTTTTCATATCGTGCTGTTCCCGAAATTGATACAATAGTCGAAAAAATTGTAAAAAATGAAAAGGCAGAATACGACTTTGTTGCAGAAGATGGATTTGGTCATCATTTCTGGCCTGTTAACGATCCTCAAACAAATAAAAAATTAGAAGAACTATTTGCAACAAAAGTTCCTTTTACTTATGTAGCTGATGGGCACCATAGAACTGCTGCTGCTGCACGAATAGGAATAGAGCGAAAAGCTAAAAACCCGAAACATACAGGTAACGAAGAATATAATTTCTTTATGGCTGTTCATTTTCCTGATAATCAATTAAATATTATTGATTACAACCGTGTTGTAAAAGATTTAAATGGTTTAACTGAAGATCAATTAATTGAAAAATTAAAAACCTCTTTCGATGTAACCATAATGGGAACAGAAATCTTTAAACCATTTAAATTACACGAGTTTAGCATGTATTTATCAGGCAAATGGTATAAACTGAATGCAAAACCTGGTACTTATAACGATAACGATCCTATTGGTGTGCTCGATGTAACTGTTCTTTCAAATCTGGTACTTGATAAAATATTAGGAATTAGCGATTTGCGTACTTCAAAACGTATCGACTTTGTTGGTGGTATTAGAGGATTGGGCGAACTTAAAAAACGGGTAGATAGCGGCGATATGAAAGTAGCATTTGCGTTATACCCTGTATCAATGAAACAATTAATTGATATTGCTGATAGCGGGAATATTATGCCTCCTAAAACTACCTGGTTTGAACCAAAACTTCGTAGCGGATTGGTAATTCATAAAATTGATTAGTTATTTTTACTACAAATGAATAGGGATTGATTTTTCAATCCCTATTTTTTTTGATTCTTTGTTTTTGTACTTTTGGTTTTAATTAATTTATAGGTTAGGTTTTATGAGTATTGCTGAGAATATCCAAAATATATTAAGTGAAATACCTAATAATGTTAAACTTATAGCTGTTTCAAAAACTAAACCAGTAGAGCATATCTTTGAAATATACAATTCTGGATATAAAATTTTTGGCGAGAACCGACCTCAAGAACTTACAGAGAAATATAAAGTTCTTCCAAAAGATATTGAATGGCATATGATTGGTCATTTGCAGACCAATAAAGTAAAATTCATTACACCATTTGTTAGCCTTATTCATGGAGTTGATAGTTTTAAATTACTTCAGGTTATTAATAAGGAAGCAAATAAAAACAATCGGATAGTAAACTGTCTTTTGCAGTTTCATATCGCCAAAGAAGAAACCAAATTTGGATTCGATCTACCAGAAGCAATTGAGATGCTAAGTTCAAAAGATTTTTTATTACTGCAAAACGTTAATATTATGGGTGTTATGGGAATGGCTACTTTTACTGAAAATACCCAGGTTGTTCGTGCCGAATTCAAAGAATTAGTTTATATATTTAATCAGTTAAAAAACACGTATTTTTTACAAAAACAGGATTTTAAGGAAATATCCATGGGAATGTCCGGTGATTATACAATAGCAATAGAAGAAGGAGCAACGATGGTTCGGATAGGAAGTTTAATTTTTGGTGAAAGATAATCTAACATAAGACAACAAATAAAATAATAACTATGAACAAACTCGAAACCACTTACCTCGGACTGAAATTAAAGAATCCAATAATAGTTGGAAGTTCAGGATTAACCAATAGTGTCGAAAAAATTAAAAACCTCGAAGCTAAAGGTGCTGGAGCAGTTGTATTAAAATCGTTATTCGAAGAGCAAATAAGGATGGATGCTGAAAAACTGGGTACTCATTCTGATTATCCCGAAGCAGCTGATTATGTCAACTATTACCTAAAGCATAATAGTGTTCAGGAATATCTTGATTTAATTAAAGAAGCTAAAGCAACAGTGTCAATTCCAATTATTGCAAGTATTAATTGTGTTACATCAAAAGATTGGATTGATTTTGCAAAGAAAATAGAACTTGCCGGAGCTGATGCCCTTGAGGTTAATGTGTATGTTTTACCTATCGATCGAAATGTTTCATCGGAGAAATTTGAAGCTATTTATCTTGAACTAGCCGAGAAACTAAAGAAAATACTAACTATTCCCTTTGCATTTAAGCTTAGTTTTTATTTTTCAAATCTGGTTGGGTTGGTTCAAAAACTCCATGTGCCGGGTGTTGTTTTGTTTAATCGATTGTACGCGCCCGATATTGATATTAATACCATGAAATTTACTGCGGCTGATGTTTTTAGTTCTCCATCAGATTTAAGATATTCACTTCGTTGGGTAGGTATTGTTTCCTCAACTGTTGCAAAAGTTGATGTTGTTGCATCAACTGGTGTGCACGATGGTAGCGCTGTGATTAAGCAGATATTGGCTGGTGCAACTGCCGTTCAGGTTTGTTCTACTTTATATAAAAATGGTATTGATCATCTGGAGACAATGATAAAAGAGGTTGAATCCTGGATGAGCAAGAATGGATATAAATCGATAAGTGAATTCAGAGGTAAAATGAGTTTTAATAAGATTGAAGATCCACAGATCTATGAACGATCGCAGTTTATGAAGTATTTCTCAAGTATCCAATAAACAGAAATCCCGCTTATTCAGCGGGATTTTTTGTATGATTCTGAATTATTTTTATCAACTCAATAACAAGTGATTTTTTAAGTTCGTCGGCATTTTCAAGGTAATTCTCTAGTTTAGTTATGCAATTAGCAGCATTTTCAAAAGCAACTAATTGCATATCATCGATAACGGTAAAAGCATCAAAAGCTTCCGAAAAATCACCATCAATAAATAAATCTGTAAATAGCTCAATATTGTTATCAAAATTGATTCTATTTTTCCAACAGGTAGCAACCAAAACACTTCTAATCGGTTTATATTTTTTTTCGGATAAAGCAGTTACCAAATAAGGGAGCGAGTTTTGATCATGAAGATTCTCAAATATTGAAATGATTTTGTCGTTAACTACCTGATCTTTATTTTCAAATAATAGATTTGTTAACTCAGGTATTATGGTAGGATTACCGTTTTCAGAAATATAATTTAGCGCTTTGCTAATAGCTGTGATATCTTTAGAATTTAAATCGCGTATAAGTTCTTTGTTAGTCATCGATTCTGATCTGTTTATGTTCAATATATGTTTATCCGTAAAATATTTGATAGCAAAAGTAGAATAAAACATAATAAATATTGGTAATTCAGATTAAAATTTTCTAAATTAGTTCGGTCAATTAAGGACAAAAAAGTATCAAAATATATAGATTGATTTTAAAAAGCGTTGATTAACGAAAGATTGCTAATATTTTTATATTTTGTTTTTTAAAAAAAAATGTTAATTTTACTAAAAAATGTTTTAAATTGGTAACAATTAATAAAACAGCTCATTATGAATATTAAAAAAATACCTCAAAAAGTTTCAAGTCTTCTGGCAATTTTACTTCTGATTTTATTTGCTGTTGGCTGTTCTTCTGATAAACAGAAAAAATCCGAATCAGATGATATGGTTACTCTTGATTCAGTCGAAATTGATGAGCAACTTGTTAAAGATGTAAAAGCGGTTAAAGAGATTTTCTACTCATTACCATCGCCGCTAGAAACAGCAATGATTTTGAAACAGGCTGGTGCAAAGTATAATGAAGAGCTGCTGAATGCAACAGGTAATGTAACCAAGTATGTTACCAATAAAAGTATGGCACTCAATTTAGGTATTTATACCACCGATTTAAGTTATGCCAGCCTTTTTGATCAAACTCAGGCTACCATTAATTATATGAATGCCTCAAAGAAAATGGCCGAAGGTCTTGGTATTCTTAATGCTATTGACGATGAAATAATTGAGCGATTAGAGGCAAATGTTAATAATAGAGATGTTATAATGGATATTATTTCTGAAACCATTATGAACTCTAGTTCATTTTTCGAAGAAAACGACAGACAAGCATTATCTACTATCGTTTTAGTTGGTGGTTGGGTTGAAGGTCTTCATATTGCTATTAATCTTGTCGAATCTGATGTAGATTTAAACAATAACGAACTAGTTAACCGGATAATTGATCAAAAATTAACCTTAAATACTGTTTTTAATCTTTTAAATCAGAATGCTGATAATGAAGATGTTAAAACTATTATCGCTGATGTAGACGCTCTAAAAGCAATCTTTGATAAAATAGAAATATCTACCTCAAAAATTGAGCCTGTAACAGATACTAAAACAAACGTAACCACACTTAAGTCGAAAACAAATGTTTCTATGAGTCCGAGAACATTTAACGAGTTAAAAGAAAAGATTAAAGTAATCCGAAATAATTATACATTATAAATTTCCTCTGCTATGAAAAAAATATTTCAGGTATTAATTATTTTGACAATAATAGCACTTGTACCATCTATAGGTAATGCGCAATGTAAAAGCTTTGCTAAAAAGGTATGTAAGGCTGAATTAACACCTTATATTCATGATGGCAATTTTAATGCAGCCATTTTAACCGAAGGGGAAGATGCTGAGTTATACAAAACATTTTATGCAGGGCAAAATTACCGAATTTATATTTGTGGATCTGATGCTTTGCCAGATATAGAATTTCAAGTATTAGATGTTAACCGAAATGTATTGTACGATAATAGAAAGTTCAACTATTCAAAAATGTGGGACTTTAAACTTGAAGCCAGTCAGCAACTCATTATTTCTCTAAGAGTTAAAGGTACCGAAGGTGCTTCCGAAGAACTTTTAAGTGGTTGTGTAGCAATATTATTTGGTATTAAAGAAAATTAGCAGAGGTTATATTATAAAATTTAAAGAGGCTATTTTAAGCCTCTTTTTTTTATATCTAGATGTTCGTATATTCTGCCAATTATAACAAAATCATCTATTTTCAATTACATTTTACTTTTTAAAAAAGTCCCAGTATATGATTCTTTACAATGAATAATATCTTCTGGTTTCCCTTCAAAAATAATATTTCCACCATCTTTACCTCCTTCAGGGCCTAAATCAATAATCCAATCGGCGGCTTTAATAATATCCAGATTATGTTCAATTATTACAATGCTGTTACCTCTTGCAATTAGTGCGTTAAAGGCATCCAATAGTTTTTTAATATCATGAAAGTGTAATCCGGTAGTAGGTTCATCAAAAACAAATAAGGTATGTTTGTTTTCCGATTCTTTGCTTAAAAAAGAAGCTAGTTTAACACGCTGACTCTCACCACCACTTAATGTGCTCGATGATTGCCCCAGTTTTATATAGCCTAGTCCGACTTCGGCAAGCGGTTGAAGCTTATCAACTATTTTTCGCTCAGTAGAATCTTTGCCCTGGCTAAAAAACTCAATGGCTTCATCAACCGTTAATTCAAGAATATCAAAAATGTTTTTATTATTATATCGAACATCAAGTACAATGTCTTTAAATCTTTTTCCATTACAAGTTTCGCAAACCAGCGTTACATCGGCCATAAATTGCATTTCAACTTTTATAAACCCTTCGCCTTGACATTCCTCGCATCTGCCACCATCAATATTAAACGAAAAGTGCGATCCTTTTAAGTTGTTTATTTTGGCTGACTGTTGATCGGCAAAAAGTTTTCTTATTTCGTCATAAGCCTTAAGATAGGTTACTGGATTTGATCGTGAGGATTTGCCGATAGGATTCTGATCAACAAACTCTATATTTTTTAGAAGATGAATATCTCCCGAAAGTTCTTCGAATTTCCCTGTCTTTTCACCTAAACCTAATAATCGCTTACTTAATGCGGGATATAAAATATTTTTAACTAATGATGACTTACCCGAACCACTTACTCCGGTAATTACAGTAAGTGTATTTAGAGGAAATTTTACATCAATATTTTTAAGATTGTTTTCTCTTGCACCTTTAATCTGGATATAATTATTCCATTTACGGCGATTTGAAGGTTTTTTTATTTGCTCTTTACCTGTTAAGTATTTTGCAGTTAAGCTTTGCTCATTTAGTAAAATCTCCTTATGGTTACCATGAAATATGATTTCTCCGCCAAGTCTGCCGGCAAAAAGACCAATATCAATGATTTCATCAGCCGATCTTATTATTTCTTCGTCGTGTTCAACTACAATTACTGTGTTGCCTACTCTTTGCAACTGTTTTAATACAAGTATAAGTTTGTTATTATCTCTGGGATGAAGGCCAATACTTGGTTCATCTAAAATATAGAGAGAGCCAACAAGACTGCTGCCTAATGATGTCGCCAGGTTTATGCGTTGAGATTCACCTCCTGAAAGGGTTGCAGATAAACGGTTTAATGTAAGGTAGCTTAACCCAACATTCATTAAAAAATCGATACGATTATTTATCTCTATCAAAATTCTTTTAGATACAGTTATATCAAAATCAGAGAGTTTAAGGTTTTTAAAAAATGCCTGCAATTCATCTATGGGCATTAAGACCAGATCCTGCAATGAGTTGTTACCAATTTTTACAAATGATGCTTCTTTCTTTAATCTGGTTCCGCGGCAATCGGGGCAATCTGTTTTACCACGGTATCTTGAAAGCATTACCCTATATTGGATTTTGTATTTTTGTGTTTCAAGATATTCAAAAAATGTATTTAACCCTTCGAAATACTTATTTCCTGTCCATAGCAATCTTTTTTGATCAACAGTTAATTCTGAGAAAGGTTTATGAATAGGAAAGTTAAATTTATCGGCATTATAGATCAGTTTTTGATTCCATTCCTGCATTTTTTCGCCACGCCAGCATGCAATTGCCTCCTGATAAATTGAAAGGGTTTTATTGGGTATTACAAGATCTTCATCAATTCCAATTATTTTACCATAACCTTCGCATCTCGGACAAGCGCCTACCGGATTATTAAAGCTGAAGGTATGAACAGTAGGCTCTTCGAACTCTAATCCATCAGCTTCGAATTTATTTGAAAAGTTTTCAGTCATAATTTTATTCTCAGCAAATGATTTAATGATACAATATCCTTTGCCTTCGGTGAATGCAATCTGAACAGAGTCAGCCATGCGGCCCATTGAATCCTCATCTGTTTTTACTACAATTCGGTCAATAACAATATTAAACGGTTTTTTCACTTTAAACCCTTCAGCTTGGGATAAAACATCATTAATTTTAAATGTTTCATTATCCTGTTCAATGCGTGTTATCCCTTCGTTTAAAAGCAAGTTTAGCTGTTGCTCGAGGATTTTATCTTTTTGTTGAATATAAGGAGCTAAAATCAGCGTTTTTGTGTTTTTTTCAAATGAAATAATATGGTTAATTACATCAGTTACTGAATGGCGCTGAACTAGTTTATTTGATACCGGAGAATAGGTTTTTCCAATGCGTGCAAATAAAAGTTTTAGGTAATCATAAATTTCGGTTGATGTACCAACTGTTGATCTTGGATTTCGTGTATTCACTTTCTGTTCAATGGCAATGGCAGGCGGAATTCCATGAATATACTCAACATCAGGTTTGTTAATTTTACCCAAAAATTGTCTTGCATACGAAGAGAGACTTTCAACGTATCTACGCTGTCCTTCGGCATAAATTGTATCAAAAGCAAGTGACGATTTTCCCGATCCAGAAACTCCGGTGATTACAATAAATTTATTTCGTTGAATCTTTAAGCTAACATTTTTCAAATTATGAACATTAGCTCCCTTAATGTGGATATATTGATCTGTTTTTGGCATAATTGTTGAATAAATCACTAAAAAGTATTAACTTTCAGTATAAATATTTGAAATAACAATATTTTTTTGTTTAATTGCACAAAAATACACAATTATTTACTAACCAAATCTGGAGGATTGTTTATCGATTGAACTTCTACTCTTTTTAAATTAAACAAAAGGAGGTTATTTTGGAAGCTTCAAAGTATTCCGATCATGAACTTGTTAAGCGGTTCATAGACGGAGAACAATCCAGTTTCGAAACTCTTATTCGCAGGCACAAAGATAAAGTTTATACTTATATCTTTTTAATGGTTAAAAATGGCCAGCTTGCCGAGGATATTTTTCAGGAAACATTTATTAAGGTTATTAAATCATTACATGAGGGGCGATACCAGGAAAATGGTAAGTTTGTATCATGGGTGGTAAGAATTGCTCATAACCTTATTATTGATCATTTTAGAAAAGAAAAACAGATGAAAATGCTTTCGTGCGATGAACATGAAAAGGTACTTTTCAATTCGACCCGTTTTTCTGATGCTACTATCGAAGATTCAATAATTCAGGAACAAATTACTTCAGATGTAAGAAAAATGGTTGATCTTCTTCCTGATGAACAAAAAGAAGTGATCATTATGCGTCATTACCTTGATTTGAGCTTTAAAGAGATTGCTGACCAAACGAATGTTAGTATTAATACTGCACTTGGCCGAATGAGGTATGCATTAATAAACCTGAGGAAAATAATGGAAGAGAAAAAATTAAGCCTTACCTATTAAATAAGGTAGTTAAGAATTTAATTTAATACTCAATTAGTATAATAAATTAAAAATCCTGGCGTTATTCAATTAAACACTAAAATTTGAATTATGCCTATGGATCAAAATTTTACTCTGATTTATTTATATGAGAATTTAAATGATAAAGACAAAGAGGTTAATGAAATAATCGATTTTTCTTTCAACGAATTCTCAGAAGTTCTTAAAGAATTGAATATTAAAAGTATTTCGCCACCAGAAGCAGTTATTGAAAAAATACTGCAATATGAGAAAGATTGTATTCATTGATTTTAAGTTAGTAGTTAATATAATCGTTTTTAAAAAGGAGATAATTTCATAGATTATCTCCTTTTTTAATTATCATTTAATCAGAGCGATATGAAATAATCGAATAGATTATTGAAAAAAATATTGACAATTGAAAAAGTATTTTGTATTATTGTGATATCAAAATGATATCAATAATATTTAAAATTACACATCATGAAAAACGAAAAAGTATTTTTGGCGACCTCTGGTTATTTAATGCTACTTGTTGTATTTATTATATTAGCGGCAACTATAACCGGATTAGTAATTTACCAAAGTCCATGGTTTATCATTGGATTTGTATTGGCTGTATTCCTATGTATTGGATTTGTAATTGTAAGCCCTAATGAATCATCCGTACTTGTTTTATTTGGAGAATATAAAGGATCTATTAAACAAAACGGATTTTTCTGGACGAATCCTTTTTTTCTAAAGCGAAAAATTTCGTTAAGAGCTAGAAACTTTGATAGCAATCCAATAAAAGTTAATGATAAAGTAGGTAATCCGATTAAAATTGGCGTAGTGTTGGTTTGGAAAGTAGAAGAAACATTTAAAGCTGCATTTGATGTAGATGAATACGAACATTTTGTGGTTG